>JBBQYG010000097.1:0-14697 GCA_038208905.1 Candidatus Sumerlaeia bacterium
AGCAGGATTTCCTGATCCACGGGGCGCGGCTGGAGGATCTGGCGGCGGGGCGCGCGACGCCGGAGCTTCTGGCGCTGGTCGGTGTCTATACGTCGCGGGCCGCGGAGCTTTTCGCGAAAGGGCGGACACACGCGGCGGCGCTTCCCAACGATGGCAGCCGGGCGTGGGCGCTGGGCTGGATCGCGCGGCGGGAGGCGATGCTGGCGCGCCTTGCGGAGCGGCCGGAGGCGGTATTTGCGGTGGAGAAAAAGCTGACGCTGGGCGAGCGGATGCTGCCGCTCACGTTCCGCGCGGGCGCACCGTCAGCATCACGAGAAAAATAACCGCCTGAACAAGGATGATCGTGGCGCCGCTGGGCAGGTTGAACGCGACCGAGCCGCAGAGGCCGAGGACGACGCTTGCCACGCCGATTGCCACCGAGAGCATCGTCATCGAGGAGAATCGCACGCAGCCCAGCCGTGCCGCCGCCGCCGGGATCACGGTAAAGGCGCCAGCCAGCACCATGCCGACGATCTTGATCGAGATGACGATCACGACGGCGAGAAACACGAAGAGCAACAGATCGTGCCGCCGCGTTGGGTGCCCATCGGCGCGGGCAAGTTCCGCGTCGAAGGTCGCCATGGCCCACCGCCCCCACAACGGCATCGAAGCCACCGACGCGATCAGCAGCGCCCACGCCGCCGCCACGTCCCACGCGGAAACCGACAAGATCGATCCGAAGAGAAACGCGAAGGCGTCCGCCGAGTAGCGCGGCGTCAGCGCGAGGAACACGATCCCCAGCGCCATCGAAACAGAGAAGAACACGCCGATGGCGGAGTCCGACGAAATCGGGGAGCGGTCCTGCACCGCATGAATCGCGACGGCGATGGCGATGGTGAACGGCAGCGCCACCGCCAGCGGCGCCACGCCCAGCAGAATCCCCAGCGCCACGCCGCCAAACGCCGCGTGGGAGAGACCCCCCGCCAGATATCCGAGACGCCGCTGCACAACGAACGCGCCAAGGAAGCTGGCCACGATGCCGATGGCAATTCCCCCGGCGAGGGCGCGCTGCATGAAGCCGTGGCCGAGCATCGCGACGATGTCACCCATGGGCGCCCGCCTCGGGGAGCGCGTGGCCCGCGTGTCTATACGCCGCGCGCAGGCGCTCCGGCGTCAGAACGTCGGCGGGCGGGCCGAATCCGACTTGGATTCGATTGAGCAGCACAGCCAGATCCGCGTGGCGCCGCGCCACTTCCCAATCGTGCGTCACCATGACCACCGTGGCGCCGCGGGCCTCCCGGTACTCCAGGAGGATCCGATAAAGGTCCTCTTCCGCGGGAGTATCCACGCCGGTGGCGGGTTCGTCGAGGAGCACGAATTCGGGATCGCCCGCCAGGCCCCGCGCCAGGAACACGCGCTGGAGCTGCCCGCCGGAGAGCCGCGAAATCGGCCGCGTCGCCACGTCGGCCATGCCCACGCGCCCGAGCAGCGCCATCGCCGATGCGCGCTGTTTAGACGTGAGGCGGAAGGGCCAGCGCCGGGTGATGCCGCTGGCAACGACCTCGATGGCGAGGGCGGGGAAGCTGCGGTCGAGTGTCTTGGCCTGGGGGACGTATCCGATGCGGGATGGGCCGAGCGCGGCGCGAGAGAGGCCGCGGAATCGGATTGCTCCGGAAACGACGGGCACCAGCCCCAGCGCCGCCTTGACCAGCGTCGATTTGCCCGCGCCATTGGGGCCGAGCACGGCCAAGAAAGCGCCCGCGGGCACTGACAACTCCACCCCCGCGAGCGCGGTGAAGCGCCCGTATTCGACTGTCAGGTTTTCAACCTCGAAACCGGGTACGGTCAACGCAGCGCCTTGGCCAGAACATCGGCATTGAAAAGGAGCAACTCATTCAACGTCATTCTCCCCTCCACGCCCCCGATGGGGTCTAGCTCGAAAACGGAGATATTGGCGGCCTCGGCCACGACATGCACCGCGCGGATTGGGAGCTGGGGCTCGCTGAAAAGGGCTCGCACGCCGGCGTCCTTCACTTGCTTGACGATTCCGCTGATGTGGGTGGGGGTGGCTTCCTTGCCGGGTGAAAGCTCCAGCGCGCCGATGTACTCGATCCCATAGCGCTTAAGCATGTAGCAGATCGACGGATGATACAGCACCACGGCGCGACCCCTCACGGGCTCCAGCCGAGTGCGGAGTTCGGCGTCCAGCGCGCCAAGGCTCGTTACGAACTTTGCCGCGTTGGTCTCGTAGGTGGCCTTCCCCTCCGGATCGAGACGGATCATCTCGGCGAGGAGGCCCGGCACCATCGAGCGAATCGCGACGGGATCGACCCAGAAGTGGGGATCGACGACGCCGGGGCCGTGGCTGTGTCCGTGATGGTCGTGGTCATGATCATCTCCGCCTTCGGCAAAGTGAAGCCGCTCCGACTCCGGGAGGAAGTCGATCACCCTGACTTTGCTGCGCGCGGGAAGGCTTGCGGCCCAGGCGTCGAGTTCCTCGGAGACATAGAGGAGCGCCGTCGCCTTCTCCACACTCGCCGCGTCGCTGGGAAGCGGCTCGTAGGTATGCGGAGATGCCCCCCGCGCCAGAAGACTGTGAACCGTGGCGCGGTCGCCGACGATCTGCTCGACGATACGGGCAAGCGGGGGAATCGTGGTCACATAGGAGGGCAGACCCGGCGCGCGGGTAGATTCGTCGCTTGGGCGACATCCCGTTAGTACAACGGCGACCGTGGCGATGGCCGCCAAGAGTGCGTAAATCCGGGGAAAGGCGCTTGCTGTCATGGCTGCTCCGATCTATGTTGGTACATCCTCCGGCGGGCGAGACAAGACAGGGTAAGGCATGGGCAAGGCAAGCGAAAATGATAAGTCATTATCAAAACAGGAACCTCTCAAGCGCAACACGGCCCAGCGTCAGGCCATTCGGCAGGTCTTCATCGACACGCGGCGCCCCCTTTCCCCCACCGAGGCGCTGGACAAGGCCGCCAAGCTGAAGAAAGGGATCGGCATCGCCACCATCTATCGCGCGGTCCGCGACCTGGTGGATGAAGGCTGGCTCCGCCCCGTCGAGATCCCCGGCCAGCCGCCGCGCTACGAACTCATGGACCTACCCCACCACCACCACTTCCACTGCCGCGGCTGCGGGCGGACCTTCGACATCCACCACTGCCCCGGCGAGCTGATGGATATCGCCCCGAAGGACTTTCTGGTGGAGTCGCATCACCTGACGCTGCTGGGGCTGTGTGCGGATTGCCGGAAGTAGGAAACGTCGCGCTCGCGAACCGCTCCTGCCACCGTAAATCGCGGCAGGATTATAGTGAATGAGTTTTGTATCCTCTCCGCAACCCAGACACGGAAATCAGCAGCCCCTTTGAACCACGTCGGCACACCCAACGCCGCATCCCCAGTCAACGCCCTCTTCTCCCACGTCGCCGCACTCGAGAACCGAGTAGCCGCGCCCGAGGGCCGCACGATTTCGGGAATCGGCCCGGGCGACCGCGACAAGACTCTGGGTGTCGCGAAGCAGCTTCTGCGCGTGGCGGAGGCCACGACGCGGGACGAGATGCGGTGCGATATCTTCCGAAAATGGTGCGAGTTCTGATCGTTGAGCGCCCTCTCAGCGGCGCACGGGTTCAGAATTGGGGTTCCTTTCGTGGCGCTGGCAAACGGGCGCGATTTCTCTCGTTGCCTTGCCCGAGTCCCCCCCCCTACCAATCAGGCCCTTCGCAGACCGCAGTAAGAACTCCGCGTGGCAGGTAACCGACTCGTGTCCCAATCAGCCCCCGCCGCAAAGAAGCGCCCCTCCGCCAAGCGGGGGAAGGCCAAGCGCGGCGGCGTGGAGGAAATCCGGTCACAGCCCATCGCCGATTGGGTCAACAGCAAGGCGTTCTCGATCGTGCATCGCACGAATCTGGTCTATAACACCTGCTGGGAGGATCCCCGGCTGGACCATCAGGCGCTGAACCTGGGGCCCGACGACACCGTGGTGGTGATCACGTCGGCGGGGTGCAACGCGCTGGACTATGCGATCGAGGGACCGCGCCACGTTCACGCGGTGGACATGAATCCGCGCCAGAACGCGCTGCTCCAGCTTAAGCTGGCGGGCATCCGCGAGCTTGAGTACGACGACTTCTTCCAGTTGTTTGGACGCGGCCGACTTAGGCGCTTCGAGCTCGCGTACAAGGAGAAGCTGCGGCGTCACCTTGCGCCCTGGTCCCAGAAGTACTGGGACCGCCACGGGAACTTCTTCGATAGCAAGCAGTCGTTCTATTTCCGCGGTTCCTCGGGTTCCGTGGCGCGGTTCTGCAACTACTACATCGACAAGGTGGCAAAGGTCCGCGACGACGTGGATGCGTTGCTCGAGGCGAAGTCGCTGGAGGAGCAGAAGCGCCTTTACGACCGCTCGCTCCGCGATGCGTTCTGGACAGGCTTCATGAGGAAGTTCGTGGGGAGCGGCACCACGCTTTCCATGCTCGGGGTGCCCCGCCAGCAGCGCCAGCAGGTGGAGCTGCACTTTGGTCGCGGCATCTCTGAGTTTATCGAGGATTGCAGCGAGACGGTATTCACGAAGCTGCCGATTCACGACAACTATTTCTGGCGGGTGTATCTGAAGGGCGAGTACACGGAGTCATGCTGTCCGCGCTACCTGACGCGCGACGGATTCGCGAAGCTCAAGGACGGGCTGGCCGACCGCGTAAAGACACACACGATGACGGTGGAGGGCTTCCTGCGCCATCACCCGGAGCCCGTGACGCATTTCGTCCTGCTGGATCACATGGACTGGCTGAGCACGTATCGCTACGAGGCGCTGGTCAGCGAGTGGCAGGCCATCGTGGACCGCGCGGCGCCGAAGTCGCGCGTGCTGTTTCGCAGCGGCGGCATGAAGGTTGGCTTCGTGGATCCCATCGAAGTCACGGTGCAGGGGCAGAAGCGCAAGGTCGGCGACATGATGACCTATCATCCCGAACTGGCGGATCGCCTCCACGCGCTCGACCGCGTCCACACCTACGGCAGCTTCTACATCGCAGACTTGGCGACGAGCTGATCGGCATCCCGTGGCGCTACTCTCCGACCTCAAGATTCTCTACAAGCTTGTCCTGAGCCCGATCAGCGGGGGCACCCACAAGGAGCGGCTTGAGAGCTTCTATGGCGGGCAGGCGGAAGGCTATGACGCCTTTCGCAAGCGCCTGCTGAAGGGGCGCGAGACGCTGTATCGCTCCATCGTGGTGCCGACCAACGGCGTGTGGGTGGACATGGGCGGGGGCACCGGCGCGAATCTGGAAAATATCGGTCCTGCGATCGCTTCGATGAAGCGCGTCTATGTGGTCGATCTCTCCACATCGCTCCTGAGGGTGGCTGCCGAGCGCGCGGCGGAGCGCGGCTGGAAGAACGTGACTCCGGTGGAGGCCGACGTGACGCAATTCGTTCCGCAGGAGGGCCTTGCCGATGTGGTGACGTTCTCCTACTCGCTCACGATGATCCCCGACTGGTTCGCGGCCATCGACCAGGCGCGGCGAATCCTGAAGCCCGGCGGCGTCATCGGCGTGGTGGACTTCTACGTCTCCCGCAAATATCCCGACTCGGGCCGCCGCCGCCACGGCTGGGCAACGCGCTCATTCTGGCCGGTTTGGTTTGCGTCGGATAACGTACATCCTTCGCCGGATCACCTGCCGTACCTCAGTCGGCGATTCGAGGAAGTATCGGTCAGGGAGCGGCGCGGAACGGTGCCGTATTTGATGGGGCTGACAACGCCGTACTATCGGTTTGTAGGGCGGAAGCCCGCCGGTGGCTGACGGTCCGAATCGGTGATTCCGATGGTCCGCCCTATCACGTTGACCTTGGCCCGACCACCACTTGGCGGCAAGATGCGGCCGTAAAATCCAAGCATAAGGGATTCACCCATGATCGAAATCATCGTTGGGACCAATCGCCCCGGGAGCAATACGCTCAAGGTGGCCCGCATCATCGAGGGCTACTACAAGGAGGCTGGCGTCCCGACGGGGCTCCTCGACTTGCACGAACTTCCGCCGGAGATTTTCTTACCGTCAGCCTATGGTGAGAAGCCCGCCGCCTTCGCCCCGCTTCAGGATCGCGTTACTGCGGCGCACGGCCTCCATATCGTCATACCGGAATACAACGGATCCTTTCCCGGCGTCCTGAAGTACTTCGTGGACATGCTCAAGTTTCCCGAGAGCTTTGAGCATAAGTGTACCGCATATACAGGCGTCGCCGCCGGCGTGTGGGGCGGCTTGCGCGCGGTGGAGCAACTCCAGCTCGTCTTCGGATATCGCAACGCCTACAACTGCCCCGAGAGGGTTTGGATCGCGGGGGTACACAAGAAGTTGAGCGCCGACGGCGCGTCGTTTGCCGATGAGGCCACCGCCGACATTCTCCGCAAGCAGGTCGCCGCATTCGCTCCCTTTGCCGCGCGCAATCGCAACGCATAGAATCATGAAGACCATCGACATCGAGCGGCTGACTTCCGGCGAGCCCGTTTTCAGCTTTATCCTGGCGGGCGAAGGGATCGATCCCGCCGCCGTGGCCGGCGGGGCGATCTCGCTTTTCGACGGCGAGTTGGTCGGCGTATCCGCGCGGGTGAACCAGCCGGGGCGTTCGGTGAAGGTGACCGTGATGCACGACGCGGACTACCGGCCAGAGGATGCCTTCCTTCGGGTAAAGCACCACGCGTGGGAGCGGGGACTGGCGTATGCCATTCTGCCGGGGTCGGCGGGTGTGCCGGATTTCGAGGTGGCGC
Source organism: Candidatus Sumerlaeia bacterium (assembly GCA_038208905.1). GTDB lineage: Bacteria > Sumerlaeota > Sumerlaeia > SLMS01 > SLMS01 > JBBQYG01. Next base: position 6,734 of record JBBQYG010000097.1, read on the forward strand.
TCTTTGACATGGACTCGACCCTGATCAATCAGGAAGTGATCGAGGAGCTGGCCGCGTTTGCGGGCCATCGTGAGCAAGTCGCCGAGGTCACGCGCCTGGCGATGGAGGGGAAGCTGGATTTCCATCAGGCTCTGCGCGAGCGCGTGAAGCTCCTTGCCGGGCAGCCTGCGTCTATTCTGGAGGAAGTGCTCAATCACCACATCACACCGACGCCCGGCCTCGAGGACATGGTCTCGGGCCTGCACGCGGCGGGGATCCGCGTGGCGGTGGTCTCTGGCGGATTCATCGACGTGGTGGGGCCCTTCGCGCGGGCCCATGGCATCGACCACGCCGTTGCGAATCGGCTGGAGGTCGCCAACGGCAGGCTCACCGGCGAGGTCCTTGGCGAGATCGTGGACGCCGATGTGAAGCGGCGCACGCTGGAGGAACTCTGCAAGGAGTGCCGCTGCACCCCCGCCAATGCGATCGCGATGGGCGACGGCGCCAATGACCTGAAGATGATGAAGATTGCGGGGCTCGGCGTGGCCTTCTGCGCCAAGCCCATCGTGCAGGAGCAGGCGCTGGCCGCGATCAACCGGCGACGGCTTGACGATCTATTGGGCTTTCTGGCGTAACTCCCGAAGTACCCTCTCCGTTTCGCGAAGCGCGACCGTGGCTCCGCCACGCTCGCGATGTGCCTCGCTCAACGACTCCTCCGCAGCATGCAGATCGCCCAGCGCCATCGCGACTTGGGCATGGACTATGAACGCGCGGCGCGCGGGGAAACCGTCTATACGAAGGTCCTGAGAGTGGGAACGGAACTCCTCCATTGCGGCGAGGAGGACACTGGCCGGCGCCGACGCGAGTTCGTCGATCCGGTCCGGATCAAAAATGTAGGTCGTCAGGCGGTGCCGCTCCGCGATCCCGGGGCGCGCGAAGAGTCGCCCCGAATCGTCCCACGCGACGAGATCCCAGCCCAATCCCCGTTGTATATGCGCCGCCATCGGCGCGCGAGAGCCGAACGGCTCATAGTAGAACGCGATTCCCAGCTTGTCGAGATGGGCCGCCCAATTGGGATCGCCGTCCGCAAAGCATGGCTCGTAGACCCCGCGAACATAGGCGGCGCTGTAGGCTTCCTGACGTCCATCCATGACGATGCCCTGGCGGACAACTCCCGGTTGGGAGAGGAGGACGCTCGACCAGCCGAACTCTGCGAGAACGGGACCTTCGACTTTGGGGATCCGGTCAAGGACCGAGCCGACTCCTCGCGTGTCGAGACGCGGATCGAGACCGAGTCCGGGGTGCATCCAAGGCGTAAGCGCGAGCGTCGCAGCCGACAATGAGGCGACTGCGAGAGCAACAATCGGGGGAGCACTCGTTCGGTCAGAGAGCCTGCGAAGAGGGGCGTTTGAGGATGCGAACTCCGCCAGAAATGGAAGCCCTGCCAGCACCGCCGGGAGCGCCGCCCGCGGCACGGCAACGGAGAGGAGCGCCAGCGCGGCGGGAGCGAGCGCCTCCCATGCGCGTCCCTTTCGTATCAGCCAAATGCAGGAAGTGATAACGGCGAGGAGGACAGGAATCGCGGGCCACATCACGCGCCATACCTGGGTGCGATACTCGTCAGGCGTGACAACCGAATCGGCACCGCCAAGAAATGCGAAGGGGGAGATCATCGCCCGCAGGCCTGCGGGATGGAGGAGGGCGTATGCCAGGGCCGGAAGCACGAGCGCCGGGGCCAGCAGCAGCGCCTTTCTCGACATCGATTCGCGGCTCCCCATCACAAGCCCGCCAAGGAGAAAAAGACCCAGAAACCATTCCGCGTGGAGGAAGGACCAACAGAGGAAAAGAGTCCAAATGCCGACCATTCGCGCGGGGCCGATCCTCTCTTTTCCGCTGGAAAGCAGAAGGTGCGCCGCGCCGATCAGGAGGATTGAGAAGAGCCCGGGCCGTTCCACAAATCGAGAGGAGACGGCACACGCCGCGATGCCGACGATCAGGCAGGCGACCGCGGCGGAGGCGCCTCTCCGCACGGCCGCCAATGCCAGCATCCCGAATCCCCCCGCAACGCATCCGGCCTTCAACAGCACGAGCCCCGCCGGTCCGGCGACACCCCATACCAAGGCGAAAACGGGAGCTGCCAGAAGCCAAAGAGATGCGAAGGGAGTCTCCGGCGGGAGAAGCGGGAGGTAGAACTCGCGCCCCGCATAGCTGCCGTCCAGCATCGCCCGGCCCACTGCCAGATAGAACCCGAAATCGAGATCGTAAATCGACGTAAGGGAGAGGACGACCAATGCAAGGATCAACCCTGCGAAAGGGATGGTCCGCGATGCGAGCCCAGCCCGGGATGCAGGCATCGGGCGGGGCCGCTTAGTCCGAACTGGTCGTGTGGATACGATTCACCTGAAGGCAATTGCGGCAGCCTTCGGGCACGATACCGTCCTGCCAATCGCGCTGGAAGCCGAGGAACTTCTCGCTCTTGAGAAAGTCCATCAGGTTGCCCAGTCGAAGATCGCCATACACTCCGTCGTCCTTGGGCTTTTCTTCGGGGAGGTTGTAGGGACGGACGTCGTTGACGTTGAGGTAGCAGCAGCTTGAGACGCGGCCCTCGTAATCGATGAACAGGTTGGTCACTGGCTTCACGATGCACATGCCCTGATGGTGCATCTTGCGCGGGTGGATATCGAGGCGGATACCGACTTCATCGGCTGTGCGGCGTGCCTCGGCCAGGACGGCGTCGTGGCGCTCGACCATTTCTGGGGTAAGGTCCGCGGCGATTCCCGTATTCCACATGGCGTCGGCGAGTTCGGCACGGTGGATCACTGTCTCGATATGCTTGGCCACGAACTGGTCGAAGCCGCATCGCGCGGCAAGCCGGATGGCGCCGGGGAGCTGCTCGAAGTTCTGACGCAACTGCACGAAGGACCACTGCATGGTGGTCTGTGCGCCGATCTCGCGGCGGAGCTTGTTGAACGCCGTCAGGCGCTCCACCAGCACGTCGAAGGTTCCCTTGCCGCGCACGTACTCGTAGGTCGCCGCGTTATCGGCATCGCAGGAGACGGAGATCAGTTCGAGGTTGGTGTCCAGTATCTTGCGATCCAGCGGCTGACGAAGCAACAGGCCGTTGGACGTGAAGCACGTCCACACACCCGCCGCGCGGCACCGGTTGATGATCTCCGGCAGTTCCTTGTTCATGAGCGGCTCGCCCCAGCCGGTCAGGTGGACGTACTTGAAATGGTGGATGTGGGGCTGGACGTGCCGCTCGAACATGTCGAGCGAGAACATCCCCTGGGGCACGCCCTCGAAATGGCGCGGGCACATGACGCACTTAAGGTTGCACGCATAGCTCGACTCGATGTTGAGCGTGTCGGGAAATGGCAGGGGGGCCTTCTCGTTGAATACCTTCTGCTTGAGCGTGCGGAGCTTGTCGAGAACCTGTGACATGTTGGGCGGCGGGAATCCTTGGCCAGTGGCACGGGCGGACTGCCCATGCACTTTCGTAAGACGCGGGGGGAGATTCGCCCCGCCGCCCAAGCCTGTCAAGCCGCTACGCCTCGGGCGGCGAGTAGATCATCTTTGGAGTGATTCCGAGCATGCGCAGATAGACCGTCAGGATCCCTCGATGATGGGCGGTGTGGTCCATCGCGCCCCCCACGGCAAGCTCCTTGGGAATCGGCCCCATGATGGGGTTGGGAGCCATGTTGGATTGGAGTTCCGCCTCGGTCATCTTTTCCACGAAGCCGATGATCTGATCCCATGCGGCGTCCAATTCCGCCTTTGCCTGATCGAGCGTTACCGGGTTGCGCAACTCGACCTCGTGCTTGGCGAAGTCCATGTCGAAACCGGTTCCAAAGGCGCCCTCCTGAAACCAGAGGAGAGTAGCGCCGATGTGCCGGATTTGCTGGGAGACAGTCATCATGCCGTCTACGGGACGGAAGTCGGCATGCTGGGGTTCGAACTGACCGATGGCGTTCGAGAGGAAATGACGGTCCATCGCGATACTTTGGGCAAAGAGCTTTCCATCCATGAGTCGAAACCTCCAATTGGCGAATGGAAAGCGAATCTGCCAGGCGGCGGGGCAGGGTCAACGAAGATCTTACGAATCCATTTCGCGGGGGGTTCGGTCATCTGCGCTAGCGGGTTGGTGCCCTCGGGGAAAGCTCAGAGAGGAGTTGGATGGATCCATTCAACCGCATCGAGGCTCAGTGCGCGGCGTGGCCCCACGTCGGCTTGTGCTCGAAGTGCTCGTTGACGAATTTGCCGTCTGCCATCCACGAGCGCTTGTTCTTGTAGGGGCAGGCCTTGAGGCGGATGTGCTCCTCGAACTCGCTCCAGAAGGTGTTGAGCGCGGAGCTGACGGGCCACGCGGCGGCGTCGCCCAGGGCGCAGATCGAGCGACCGCAGATCATGCCGGTGCCCGGTCCCGTACCCGCGAGGGAGCGCAGCATCTCGAGATCGCCGGGGGTGCCCTCGCCGTTCTCGATGCGCATGAGGATCTTGTGGAGCCAGGCCGATCCCTCGCGGCAGGGCGTGCACTGGCCGCAGGATTCATGGCGATAGAAGGCACTCAGGTTCGCGATGGCCCAGACCGGGCAAACGGTGTGATCCATGACCATCATGCCGGCGGAGCCAAGGAAGGAACCCACGGCCTGCATGCCCTCCATGGATACGATGGCATCGAGATGCTTGGGCAGGAGCCACGGCACCGACGAGCCGCCCGGGATGATGAACTTGAGATCGTGATCGTTGCGGATTCCACCGCACAGATCATAGATAACCTCGCGCAGTGTGATCGTCATGGGGATCTCGAAAACCCCGGGCTTCTTGACGTGGCCAGAGACGCAGAGCAGGCGCGGGCCCGTGGACTTCTCGTGGACGTAGGACTTGAACCAATCCACGCCCTTCTTCAGAATCCAGCTCACGTTGATGATCGTCTCGACGTTGTTGATGATGGTGGGCTTGCCGTATAGACCGCTGATAGCCGGGAAGGGCGGCTTGAGCTTGGGGTAGCCGCGATAGCCTTCCAGAGAGGTGAGCAGTGCCGTCTCTTCGCCGCAGATATACGCACCGGCGCCGCGATGCACAACGACGTCGAGGCGCTTGCCGCTCCCCATGGCATTCTCGCCAAGCAGTCCGGCGGCATAGGCCTCGTCCACGGCCTGCTGCATGACCTTGGCCGACTTGTAGTACTCGCCGCGGATATAGATGAAGGCCAGATTGGATTCAATCGCGTGCAGGGTACAGATGATGCCGTCGATCAGGGTGTGGGGGCGCTGCTCCATGAGCGGGCGATCCTTGCACGTCCCCGGCTCCGATTCGTCGGCGTTGATCGTCAGGTAACGCGGCCCGAGGCCCTTGGGAAGAAAGGTCCACTTGAGCCCGGTCGGGAATCCCGCGCCGCCGCGGCCGCGCAGGCCGGAGTCCTTGACGATGCCGATGATCTCATCGGGCGCCATGGTCAGTGCGCGCTTGGCGGAATCGTAGCCGCCGACTTTGCGATAGTCGTCGAGCCACTCGGTGCGGTCCTCCTCGATGTTGGGGAGGAGCACTCGCTCGTAGGCGGCGACGGCGGGGGGGATGGTGACGCTCATGTGGTTGGCTATCCTTCTAGGGGGTGCGGAGTGGGACGGATGGCGCTGCGGGCTTAGTGATTTGGGCGAAAGATGTCTGCGACGGCGATGGGTACGGCTGGTTCAAAGAGCGCAGCAAGAGTCTCGCCGGGCTTCAGGATGAGCACGGTCGCATAGACTTCCTTATCCTGCTGCGGATCGCGGTAAACCTCGAGGCAGCCAGCCCTCAAGTTCACGATCCAGTATTCGGGAATTCCGGCGCGTGCATACACGGCGAGCTTGACCTTTTGATCCTTGCCGAGGGTGGAGTCGGAAACTTCCACGGCAAGCACCACCCTTGCGGGACCAGCATACTTCCCCGCCGAGGGATCGGCGCGCTCAACCAAAACGTCGGGATCGAAGAAGTTGCTATCGTCCAAGCGGATGGAAGTGAGGGACACTTCGTAGCCGTTCTCCGCGAAGGCATTGCTGAGTAGAGTTATCACTCTAGCCTGAGCGATTCCGTGAGGTCGCCGACTGGGACTCATGCGGTACAATCCTCCCTCGATCAATTCCACCCGCTCGGCTGCATCGATGATCTCGGCGTCCACCATGCGCAGGAACTCGTCCACTGTGATTGGGCGACGGAGATCGCTTTCTTCTTCAACGAGTGGGAGGGTGGCGGACATCTATCGAGTCTCTCTCAGTTGCAGCTTGCCAGAATCTGATCGATGCTGCCGGGCGTCAGGTTGCCGTGGAGTTTCTCCCCCACCAGCATCGCGGGCGCCTCGGAGCAGGCGCCGATGCACTCCACGTTCTCGATGGAAAAGCGCCCGTCGGCGGAGATGTTCTTGCCGCGGGGGATGTTGCACTTGCCGCGCAGATACTCGATGGCCTCGTGGGCGCCACAGATCGCGCAGGCCAGTGTCTGGCAGAACGCGATGTGGTGCCGCCCCACCGGGTGCTGGTGGAACATGGTGTAGAAGCTGACGACTTCGTACACTTCGGCGGCGGTGCAGCCGATGATTTCCGCGGCTTCCTTCATGGCGTCCTGCGGAACCCAGCCGACCTCCTCCTGAATCATCCAGAGCACCGGGAGCAGGGCGCTCCGGCGGGAGGGGTACTTTGCGATCAGCTTCGCGATTTCGTCCTGCTTGTGGGAAAGGTAGGGCATCGTTTCGTGGCCTTGGGCGGTGTGATCAGAGTCGGATGAGCTGGCTGGGGGTGATCTTGATCGTCGGGTCGACGAGGGATGAGACTGCCTGGTCGCCGGAGAAGCGGCTCGCAGGCTTGTATGTACACGCTTCGCGCTCGGGATCGCGGGGCACGCGGATGTTCTTCCCGCGTACGTCGAAGACCCCGTATTCGGGAATGCCAGCGGAGGCGCAGGCAGAAAGCTTGATCTTGAGATCCTGCGAGAGCGTGGATAGCCCGACTTCGGCGACCAAGAGCGCGCTTTCCGCAGTGGGATAATCCACTGCGCTCTCGGCACGAAAGACAACCAGCTCGGGCTCGAACGCATTCACTTCGTCGAGTACCAGCGTCGCCTGGCAGGATATGCTGTCCTCCAGTCCAGATGATTGGCGTGAGAGCAAGACGATCAGTCTGGGTATTGGCTCGTTGTGTCGGTTGCTCTGTGGACTTATTGGCACAATCTCCCCATCGATCAGTTCCACCCTCTCGTCCGGCGCAATGATCGCCTCCTCCGCCGTGCGGAGATATTCGGTGGTGGTGAGGGTGCGCTGGACAGGCGGGGCGATCATGGGGGTGAAGGGGCATTCCTTGGGGGCTTGCCCGCAGGGGCCATGATCCGGCGGGCGAGGGAATTACACCGGGTTTCCCCGGCAATGACAAGCAAAACGGGGATCAGCGATCCACCTCGCCCATGACGGGATCCAGCGAGGCGATGATCGCCACGATGTCCGCCACGGTGGCGCCGATGCTCATCTTCTCGAGGGCGCCCAGGTTGATGAAGCTGGGGCTGCGGATGCCGAGGCGATACGCCTTGGGTCCGCCGTCGGCGACCATGAAGAAGCCGAGTTCGCCCTTGGGCGACTCGATCGCGCTGTAAACTTCGGCGGAGGGAACCTTGAAGCCCTCGGAGGCGAGGAGGAAGTGATGGATCAAATCCTCCATCGACTTCTTCACGTTTTCCTTGGGGGGGAAGATGATCTTGGGATTGTCGATATTGACGGGCTCGCTGGAGCACTTCTCCAGCTTCTCGAGCGCCTGGCAGGCGATCTTCCAAGCCTCCTTCATTTCCTTCATGCGGACGAAGTAGCGCGCGAGGCAGTCGCCCTTGGTCTCGATGGCGACCTCGAAGTCCATCTCCGGGTAGGCAAGATACGGGCAATCGCGGCGTATGTCGTAGTTCACGCCGCAGGCGCGGAGCGACGGCCCGGTAAGGCCATAGCTGACCGCGTCGGCGCCGCTGATCAC
>JBBQYG010000098.1:0-14244 GCA_038208905.1 Candidatus Sumerlaeia bacterium
GGTGAATCTTCGCGAGGAGACATTCAGGACCACGCCAAACAGGATGAACATCGTAACCAGGCGGCCCTTGCCGTCGATCATCCACCCAGTGCCCAGGCCGGCGGGATTGGAAACCAGGACCACGCCTCGCTTAACACTCTCGAGCACTTCCTGCTGGGAAAGCACCGCGCCCGAATCGCCGCGAGAGCGGAAGACCAACGAGCCTGTCTCTGAATCGAATACACCCGACCCAAGACCCGCACCGGTCTTCGATTCCTCCAGCTCCTTGAGCGAGAGCTTGGAAAGCACTGAAGACGCGGGGATCTGAATGATGGAAGGACCAATATCGATGAAGACCTCGGCAGGCGTCTCCTTGATGGGACGGCCCACGACTTCGCCGCCGCCGGCGAGCCGCCACAACGTCGCGTCTGTGATGGGTTTCACCACCTCCTCGACAACTGGCGCCGTGGTGGGTATGGGAAGAGCGAATGTCGCGTCCTGCGCAACAGTCAGAACCGGAAGCCCCAGCAGCCCGGCGGCCACGGCGGCGATCAGGCGAAATGTGCGTCGAGTCATTCCTGTGATTTCCCCTCGCGTCGGATGTCGGGCCCAAGGCACCGGCATGATGTGGCGCAAGTTAGGGGCCCAACCGGGGGTTGGCAACGGGTTTCCAGCCCCCAATCGCCGCTTCCCTATCGCGTGAAGGTGAATCTTCGCGAGGAGACATTCAGGACCACGCCAAACAGGATGAACATCGTAACTAGGAACGATCCCCCATAGCTGAAGAACGGCAGCGGAATCCCCGTCACGGGGAGTAGCCCCATGCTCATCCCGATGTTCTCCACCACGTGACCGCAGACCAGCGACGCCAGACCTGCCACCGCGATGCCGCCGAACCGATCCCGAGCGAAGTCAATCGCGCGCACCATTCTGTACACGAGCAGGGCGAAAAGCAGCAGCGCGACCAACCCGCCGATTAGCCCAAACTGCTCCACCAGGCTCGCGAAGATGAAGTCGGTATGGTGTTCAGGCAGGAAGCGGTGGTTTGCCTGACTCCCCGCCCCCCAGCCCTGACCAAAAATGCCGCCGTTCCCGATCGCCACCTTGGACTGGATCACGTTGTAGCCCGATCCCGCCGCGTCGGCGGATGGGTCAAGGAAGCTGGTAAGCCGCGCGCGCTGATAGGGCTTAAGGAACGGGAACGCGCAAGCCATCCCTGCGCATGCCGCGGCGAGCAACGTGCCGAGCTGGCTCCATGCCGCCCCCGCCACCAGCATCATCGCGAGGAAGAGCAGGAAGAAGAGCGACGCGGTTCCCAGATCGGGCTGTGCCAGAATCAGCAGCGCCGGAATGCCACAGATCGCTCCCGGCACGATGATGCCGCGCCAGCTCTTGAGCGTCTCTGGATGCAGGGCGAGCCATTGGGCGCATACGAGCACCGTGGCGATCTTCATCGTCTCGCTCGGCTGCCAGTTCACCGGGCCCAGCGCAATCCACGACTTTGCGCCCTTGATGCGCGAACCCGAGACGAGCACGAAAAGGAGCGCCGCGATGTTGAACGCATAGATCGCCATCGCGCCACGGTTGAGCCAGCGATAGTCCACCAGCGTCGTCGCGACCAGTGCGGCAACGGCGATCCAGAAGAACGTTGCCTGCCGGTCCACCGCGCCGCTCAGCGCGGGGATCGCGCCCACCGCACCCTCCAGCACAAACAACCCGGCCCCGGCCATCAACACCACCAGCGCCAGGAGCGGATAATCGAGATGCCGAAGCACCGCGAACGACGAATCGCGTGCCGATGAGGCTGCGTCGCCGCGCTCTCGGGTGATGGGAAAACGTGCCACGCTCACGGGAGGCGACCCCCTCCGACGCCAAGGGCTATCGACGCCTCCCGGTCGCGAGACAACTCCTCAAGCACCGCCGAGGCCACCGCGACGATCACGAAAACGACTGCTGTGAGAAGTGCGGTCGGAACTCCCTCGATCAGTGCGGATTTGGGCCCGCGCACGAAGGCGGTCGCCACGACATGAGCCAGCAAGTACAGCCCAGCAAACACCGCGTGCTCATGGGACCACATCCGGCGGCTCTCCGTCCGCGCCACCAAGTTCGCCACCAGCAGCCCGACCGCGCAAGGTACCAGCAGCCGCAGCAAAGGAAGATCGCTCAGCGTAGCCAAGACCAGACACGGTGCCAGTGTCAGCGCCGCCTGCCAACTTGTCGGTCCCGCGAAGCATCGGATCGCCAACGCCAGAGCCACCGCATCCAAAGGGAACCCGCGAAGCAACCCCGACAGCGCCGCCAGCGGCAGCGCGAGCAGCGCGCCCTCCGCCAATCCCGCCAGCACCGGACGGCGCTCCCTCAAGTGATGGTCGGCCATCAGCGCTTCGGCTCGAAGGGAATGCGCGCGTGCGGCAGCACGAACAGCGTGCGCAGGCTGCCGGGCTTCTCGGATAGACGCACGATCGCCACCGCCTCGCCCTGCTTGTTGGTCGCAATCTTTTCGATGACACCAAAGGGAACTCCGCCCGGCGCGATGGATCCCGCCATCCCCGACGACACCACGATGTCGCCCGGTTCCGCCCGCTGGGAGGTGCGCTCGAATCGCATCTCCACCAACTCCGGATCGCCGGTCCCGCTCAAGACGCCGATTTCGCCGCGGCCATCAACCTCGGCCCCCCACGCGGCGCGGCTGTCGGTTACCAATTCCACCAGCGCAGTTGTCGCAAACACTTCGTCCACCTCGCCCACGATGCCGTGGGCGCCCAGCACGATCATGCCGGGTGAAAGCCCCTGCTCGCGCCCCGCGTCGATCCACGCCACCTGGCGGCCGCGCGCCGGGGCCAGCGACAGAACCGGCACCGGCATCAGCTCGAAGGTCCCCGCCGGAATCGCCGTGGAGATTTCCTGTGTCAGGTAGGCAAGCGCCTCTGTGGCGCGGCGGGCGGGGTTTTCCACGTGCAGGCTCGCCACCTGCTCGCGCAGCGCCGCGTTCTCGGCCCGCAAGGCGTCCGCCGAGAATACCCCCGTCCAGACCGATTCCATCCCCCGATGCGCCGCCGCACCCGCCCTAAGGAACGGCGACGCCACCAGCATCACACCGTTGGAAAAGAAATTTCCACCCGAGGCCCCCGGCCCCGCAATCACCTGAAACACGAGCCCAGCCAGCAGCATCCCCACCAGCGAGCGGATGAGGAGTTCGACACGGTTTTTGCGGCGTCCCAAGGTGGCCATCGGAGGAGCGGTGCGAAGAGCGGGATTTGCCTGTACAATCCTAGGCCCCCAAATGACCGCCGGGGGTGAGATACCACGTCAAGATAAAGTGGATTGACCAGCGCCCGCACCATGTGAAGTGCCGACGAAACACACGAAGCGAGGATCCGCCTATGCTTCTCGACTATATCAAGGCCGCACTCCGGCGCGCTACTCTTGAAGAGGTCTCGGACACCGGCCGCTACTATGCAGGGATTCCCATCGTCCCCGGAGTCTGGGCGGAGGGTGACACTCCTGATGAGTGCCGAGCGGAATTGGCTGAGGTTCTGGAGGAATCAATTTTTCTCGCGATTAGACTCGGACACGCATTGCCTGAGATCGACGGTGCGCGGTTGCGCCTACCCGCGGCGGTGTAGTTGCCCCCGTTTGGCTCAATCTCGCGCCGCGAGTTCATTCAGTCGCTCCGACGGTGTGGTTATGAAGGCCCATATTCGGGAGGCAAGCACCAGTCCATCGTTAGGGGAGGGCTTCGATCGCGGATTCCCAATCCCCACACAGGCGATCTTTCTAACGATCTGGTGTCGCGACTCCTTCGGCAGGCGGGGATCACCCGCGAACAGTGGGAGGAAGCGCGGTAGGGTCCCTGTGGACGAGGCCCCGGGCTCAAACCAGCAACCCTGCCGCTCTCGCCCGCGCAAAAAGCGAAACTTTTCCGTTGCATCTGATACCCGCCTGACTAGCTTCTCCCTCCCCGCCGAAGGGGATTCGTGGGCAATGGCATGATCGACAAGAAATTACTGGAAATTCTCGCCTGCCCCCTCTCCAAGGCTCCCGTCCTTCTCGACGGCGAGCGTCTGGTGAGCACGGATCCCGAGACCCGGCGGGTTTACCGGATCGAGGACGATATCCCCGTGATGTTGATCGAGGAATCCGTCGAGCTTGGCCCAGAAGAACATTTGGAAATTCTCAAGCGGCACGGCGCAACGCCCTTTGCCGCAAAGACAAGAAGGAAGGCTGCGCGATGAAGAAAGACGTCCACCCCAAGTATGGCCACGTATTGTACCGGTGCCCCTCCACCGGCACCTCGTTCCTGATCCGCTCCACCAAGCTGGATGGTCCCAAGACCACCTATCAGGGCAAGGAAGTCCCCACCGTCACGATCGAAATCTGCAGCGACAATCACCCGTTCTACACCGGCAAGCAGGGCCTCGTCGATACGACGGGCCGCGTGGACGCCTTCAACAAGCGCTTCGCCCGCCTCAAGGCACCCGCCAAGACCATCTAGGTCTCGGGCCGACCGACGTTTCGAGACCCCCACGCCTTCGCGGCGCGGGGGTTCTCGGCGTTAAGCCCTACCCGGAGAGTTCGGCAAGCGTCAGCGCCAGCACTTCCACGCCCCGGCGAATCTCCTCCGGCGACGAATACTCGTCGGGCCGGTGGCTGACTCCGTCACGGCACGGGATGAAGATCATCCCCGTGGGGCACACTCGAGCCATAAACAGGGAATCGTGATAGGCGCGGCTGACCATGCGGCGGCTTGGGATTCCGAGCTGCGCGCTGGCCCTCGCCACTGCCTCCACGACAGCGGTGCCACAGGTGGCCGGCGGGTCGGCGTTAAGCATCTGAATGCCGACAGTGAGTCCCCTTCGCTCGGCGATGGCGCGTGCACCTGATAGGATCTCCTCCACGGCGGCGTCGCGAGGTTCCAACGCCGTGTCGCGCACATCGATCTCAATCGTGCAGCGGCTGGGGATGCTGTTGATGGCGCCGGGAAAGGGCTGCATCACGCCTACTGTGCCCACGGTGCTGGGGCTCCCCGTCGCGCGCGCGGCGCGATCCACCGCCAGCGCAAGCTCCGCCGCGCCAAGTAGAGCATCGCGCCGATCGGGCATCATCACCGTGCCCGCGTGGCCGCCTTGACCATGAAAGACCACACGCATCGAGGCTGGCGCAGCGATGGCCTCCACGATGCCGATGGCGAGGCCCTCCTTCTCCAGCAACGGTCCCTGCTCGATGTGGAGCTCCACGAAAGTCTCATAGTAGCCCGCCGGAAGCGCTACCGTCGCCAGATCGCCGCGAAAGCCGCACTCCGCGCGTGCCTCGTCCAGCGACGTGCCCGAGCCATCGCGCAGCGCCGTCGCCGCGGCGGGGGAGAGCGTGCCGCTCAGCAGGCGGCTACCAAGGCAGCCGATGCCGTAACGCGTAGGTTCCTCGGCGGTGAACATCAGGAGTTCGATCGAGCGGCGCGGCTGATGCCCTGCGGCCCGGAGCGCGCGGATCGCCTCCAGCCCGCCAAAGACGCCGACGGTTCCATCGTACCGCCCGGAGTTGGGAATTGCATCGGTGTGGGAGCCGGTGCCGACGGCTGACGCTTGGGGATCGGAGCCAACCCACCGCCCGAAGATATTCCCCACGGCATCCTCGCGGATCAAAAGGCCCGTCTCGCGGCAGCATTGCTTGAAGAACTCCCGCGCGGCGCGATCCGTCGCGGTAAACAGGATTCGAGTCACCGACGGCGCGGGTGAGTCGGTGAACCCCGCAAGCTCCTCCAATTCGGCGCTCAAGCGGGCAATGTCCACCTTCACGGCGGCGGTCATGGCGCGATGCCAAGCGGGTCGCGGTGAATATCCTTATAGTAGAGGTACGAGCTTGGCCCCTTGCCATAGGCCACAAACCACTGTGGGCAGTAGGACGCCATCCAGATCGCATCGCCCGCCTGCACGGGATACCACGAATCTGCGAGGCGATAAACGCCCTGGCCCTCCAGCATCAGCAGCCCGTGCTCCATGACATGGCACTCCACGAAGGGAAGCGCTGCGCCGGCCTTGAAATCGAAGACGTTCATCGCCATGTCGAACCCCGGAATCTCCGGCAGTAGAACCTTCAGCCGCGCATCGGGATCGCCGAGGAAGGGATTGCCCTTCACCTTGGCGGAATCCCCCGCGACGGCGCCCGGAATCTCGACGCCTTCGCGCTCCTCGTAGGGCTTCTCGAACACCGTCAACCGCGTCGCCTTCGCCGCGCGAATCGTGTGGGGAACATCTGGCGGCAGCCATGCGAAGCCGCCGGGTGCCAGCGTCGCCTTGAGCTTTCCGCACTCCACGCGCACCCCGCCCTCGTGGACGAAGATCGCGCGCTGAACACCGGGCAACGGCAGCCCCGCGGTGCCACCCCGCGCCATGTTGGCAAAGTATTGGATGAACCGCGAGCCCATTTGCGGGGAGATCAGGATGATCGCACTGGTCTCAGTCCATCCCACCGGCGGACAGGGCACGTGGGAATCCGGCGCGATCATCGCGTGATCGCCTTTGATGCAGGTGCGGGTGAGGGCGTTGAGGGCCATCGCGACTTCCTTTCGTGTATCTATCTATACGGCGGAAATCAGCTTCTTCGGAAGGGAGGAGACAAATCTAGCCATCGCATCCAGCGCCGCGGCCACATCCTCCACCTTGACCGACTCGTCGGGGTGATGGCTGACACCGTCGCGGCACCTGAGGAAGAGCATCGCCGTCGGCAATATTCGCGAGATCACCATCGCATCATGACCGGCGCCGCTAAGAAGGTGCGACGGGCGGATCCCCGCCTCGGCCACGGCCTCCTGCATGATTCTCGTCAACTTCGGGTCGCAGCGCACCACGCTCTGCGTCGCGTTGGTCTTGAGCGTCACCGCCAAGCGTCGCGCTTCGCCGATCTGCCTTGCCACTTCCAGCAGGTGGTCCACGGCTGCTTGGCGCAACTGGTCGTCGGCATGGCGTATGTCCAGCCCCAGCATCGCCCGCCCCGGGATCACATTGGAAACATTGGGCCCGATGTTCACCGTGCCCACTGTAGCGCGAAGGTCCGGGGTCGCGCGTGCGTGGGCCTCCACCGCCAGGATGAACTCCGCCGCCCCCGTCAGCGCGTCTCGTCGTTGATCCGGCGGAACCGTACCCGCGTGTGCCGCGCGTCCTTCGAAGAGCACCTGCGCCCGCGTCTGTCCCGCGATGCCCGTTACGATTCCGATCGGCAGGTTCAGCGACTCCAGCACGGGGCCCTGCTCTATGTGAGCCTCCAGATAGCCGAGCAGCCGCTCCGGCACCCAGGCCGCCTGGGCGATCCGGTCTGGATCGCCGCCGAAATCGCGAATCGCCTGATCCATCGAGACGCCATCCGCGTCGGTCAACTGCAGGAGACTCCTCTCGAAGCTTCCCGCCGCGGCCATGCTGCCGAGGAAGGGAGCGCCATAGCGCACCCCCTCCTCCTCGGAGAAGCCCGCCACAAGGAGGCCGAACGGCAGCTCCGCATCACGCAAAGCCTCCGCGACGGCGATGCCCAGGAGGACGCCCACGATTCCGTCGTACTTTCCCGCATGGGGAACCGTGTCGAGGTGGGACCCGATGACGAAGCTCGGCGCGCTGGTGGAGGTGCCGGCGCGATGGCCGAGGATGTTCCCAACGGCGTCTATGCGTGGCGACAGCCCCGCCGCAATCATCCATCCGCCCACATGCTCGTGGACCTCCCGCATCGGCGGCGTCAGGAAACGCCGTGTCAGGCGAAAGGTCTCCTCGCTGCAGGAACCTAGCACGTCACACCGCTCCATGACCCTGTGCGCCAGGGCCATGATGTCCGGCGCGGTGACTTGCTCAGGCTGCTCCATACACCGCGTTTGCCGCATCCAGCGCCTTGCCGCGCGGGATTGATAGGCCTTCCGTGGCGAGGATCGACTCCAGCGCCGACAGGCACAGCGTCACGTGGCGTCGGCTGCTGGAATCCCCCATCAGCCCAATGCGCCATGCCTTGCCCTTCATCGGCCCAAGGCCGCCGCCGATTTCCAGGCCGTACTCGTTCAGCAGCCGCCCGCGCACCTTCGCGTCGTCGGCACCCTCGGGGATAGAGATGCAGTTCAGCGTCGTCAGGGAGTGCTCCGGTATATACGAGATACCCATCGCCTCAAGACCCGCGCGCAGCGCCCGGTGGTTCAGCGCGTGACGCGCGAATCGCGTCTCAAGCCCTTCCTCCAGCGCGGCGGCCAGCGCCTCCCGCAGCGCATACGTCATATTAATCGGCGCCGTGTGGTGATAGGAGCGCGATGCGCCCCAGTAGTCCCGCACCATCGTCAGATCCAAGTACCAGCTCTGGACTTTCACCTTCCGATTGTCGATCGCCGCCTCGGCCCGCGGCGAAATCGTCACGGGCGACAGGCCGGGCGGACACGAAAGGCACTTCTGCGTTCCACTATACGCCGCATCAACTTCCCAGTCATCGACGCGCACGTCGATGCCGCTCAGCGATGTCACGGTGTCCAGAATCAGCAACGCCCCTGCGTCGTGGACCAGCTTCGAAATCGCATCCACGGGCTGATGCGCTCCGGTGGAAGTCTCCGCGTGGACCAGGCCAACAGCCTTCGTCTTCGGGTGCGCCTTGAGCGCCTCCGCGATCTGGTCGGGCTGAATGATCTTTCCCCAATCCGCCTTCACCTCGTGGACCACCGCGCCATAACGCCCGGCCACGTCCACCATGCGCATGCCAAAGACGCCGTTCACGCAGACAATCATCTCGTCGCCCGGCTCGATCAGGTTGGCGATACAGCATTCCATGCCCGCCATGCCCGTGCCCGGCACGGCCAGGGTCAGCGTGTTCTTCGTCCGATATATCTCGCGCGTCAGCTGGCGGACCTCGTCCATCATCTTGAGGTAGAGCGGATCAAGGTGACCGATCGTGGGGCAGGAGAGCGCGCGCAGCACGCGGTCGGAGACGTCGCTGGGCCCGGGCCCCATCAGAACGCGGCGGGGTGGGTTCAGCGGTGGGACGGATAGGCTCATCGGTGGCTCCGGTATCGGACTTGCAGGATTCAGTTGCATCAAACACCAAGGCATTGCGCCCCGAGCCCTCCGCCGCAAGGCGAAAAGGGAATCATCCGATGGTGGACGCTCCATCACGGGCGCTTTCGGTTGACCCCGGGCACAATGCCACGAGTTCTCTTCTTGCCGTGGCTCTTAAATCAGCCTTACAGGCAACCGATTAATTGACCAGGAGCTGCCCCCGATGACCACGACTCTCAATCCGAAATGGGCCGCTTTCAACCCGCCCGCCGACCTCGCCGCCATCCTGACCGCCGCCCCCAGCGTCCGCGTGGCGAGCACGGTCGAGGATTTGATCGATCTCGCATGTGGCGGTCCCGGCAGTTCGGAACTTCGCGTGGCCTATGACCTTCCGGATGGGACCTCCGTGCTGGAGGCCATTGCTGTCCGCGTTCGAAACGGTGTGGCGGCAAACTATATCGATCCCTATATGCGCCGTCGCGATCCCGATTGCATGGTGATCGGTGATGAGTCCCCGACGGACAAGAAGCGCTTCCGAGATAGGTTCGGATACGAGTTCGATATCCTCCGGGCAGAGACAATGAAGTGGCTTTCCACGCAGCCCCTCGCCATTTTCGCATTTAAAGCGGGCCGAGGGTACGGCTACTCCTCGATCGCTGTCCTGCCAGACAATGCCGGGTTCTTTGCGCTGGGGTTGGCGCTGCTTCAGGGGATTGTTCCCGTGGACAGCCTCGCGCCCGATTTCAAGCCTCAGGCCGTCATGTACACCGCGCCTCCCTTTCGCCACACGCACTTCAAGGGGAAGCAGGTGGTGGTCCATCACCGCGGCGCCGACCTGCACGAAATGTTTGCCTACAACCTCTATCCCGGCCCCAGCGCCAAGAAGGGCGTTTATGGGATGCTACTCGCCCAGGGCGAGCGCGAATCGTGGATTACAGCCCACTGTTCCACGGTCAAGATCGTGACTCCCTATGACAACGAACTTGTCCTGATGCACGAAGGCGCCTCGGGTGGCGGTAAGTCCGAGATGCTA
Source organism: Candidatus Sumerlaeia bacterium (assembly GCA_038208905.1). GTDB lineage: Bacteria > Sumerlaeota > Sumerlaeia > SLMS01 > SLMS01 > JBBQYG01. The sequence goes on from JBBQYG010000098.1 coordinate 10,024, forward strand.
CAGCACCCCCATCGCCTCAGCGATGGACGACTCTTGCTGGGCAGGAATGTGCTTACCGGCGAACGGCGCTACGTTGAACTGCCACGCACCTGCGATCTATTCCCCGTAACCGACGACATGGCGCTCTGCCACCCATCGTTCCAGAATGATGGTGGCCGCCTGTCGCTTGCCGACGCAGAGGACGGCTGGTTCGTTCGTGTGGACCATATTCGCGAGTACGGCACCGATCCCCATTTGGAAAAGATTACTGCCAAGCCCACCACGCCGCTCCTTTTCCTCAATATCGACGCGGTTCCCAACGGACGCGCGATGATTTGGGAGCACATCGAGGATTCCCCCGGCAAGCCCTGTCCCAATCCGCGCGTAATCATCCCGCGCACCGCCGTCCCTAGCGTGGTCGACGGTTCGGTGGAGGTACAGGTCAGAAGCCTTGGAGTGCGCACGCCGCCGTGTACCAATGAATTGCCTTCGTATGGCATCATCGGGATCATGCATCTGCTTCCCCCGGCTCTTGCCTGGCTGTGGCGACTCGTCGCGCCCCGGGGCCACGCAAACCCAAGCATCGTCAGCACCGAAGGCATGAGCAGCGAGGGCGTTGGTTCATACTGGCCCTTTGCGACAGGCCGCCGCGTCGATCAGGCGAATCTTCTGCTGGAGCAGTTCGTCGCCACCCCGCGCGTTCGCTATATCCTCACCCCAAATCAGCACATTGGCGCATGGGAGACGGGATTCATGCCTCAATGGCTGGCCCGCGAGTACATCGCGCGGCGCGGCGGCGTAAAATTCAAGGACGAAGTCCTTCGCCCGTCTCGCTGCCCCCTGCTTGGGAGCGCCCTGCACACGATGACGATCGAGGGGCGCCTGATTCCGCGCTGGTTCCTTCAGGTGGAGACGCAGCCGGAAGTCGGCGAAGAAGCCTATGACAAGGGTGCCCTCCAGCTTCAGGAATTCTTTGATAAGTGCCTCGCCAAGTTCGACCATCCAGAGATGCTCCCACTTGGGCGACGCATCATCCAGTGCTGCCTCGACAGAGGCGGTGAAGCGGATTACGCCTCCTTGATCAAACAGGAGTAGGCTGACGGTCCGGGCGCCAGAAATCCGATTGGACCGCGATTCTTCGTTGACGGTGAATCGGGTTCCCCGCGTGATGTTCCGTTCAGGACATTCCCGCGAGGCTCGCCCCGGATGACTTCAGCCGCACCTCCCTATCGCTATGTCGGCCACTCCGTTCTTCGGCGGGAGGGGGCCGACAAGGTGACTGGCCGCGCCATATATATCGATGATCGCGCGACGCCGGGATGTCTCCACGCAAAGACGCTCCGCAGCACCATCCCCGCCGGGCGCATCCGCGCTATCCACTTTCCGCCTCACATTCCGTGGCACGAGTTCACCATCGCCGACGCCCGCGACCTGGCCGAGAACGTGGTCGCGCTGATTCTTGACGATCAGCCCGTGTTCTGTGACGGCATCGTGCGACACCTCCATGAGCCAATCCTCGTCCTCGCCCATCCCGACCACGGGAAGGCCGAGGAGGCAGTCCGCGCGATTCGCGTGGATTACGACGAGGAGCCCGGCGTTTTCGACATCGGCCCCGGTCCCGTGATGAAGTCCTATCGCATCGACCACGGCGAAATTGACGCCGCATTCGCAGAAAGCGACGTCGTGCTGGAGGGCACCTACCAGACCGGCGCCCAAGAACACGTTTATATCGAGCCCAACGGGTTCATCGCCGAGTGGAAGAACGGGGTCGCCACGCTGCGCGGCTCGCTCCAGTGTCCCTACTACGTACACAAAGCTGTGATGCGCGCGCTTGGCCTTCCCGCCGAAAAGGTGAACGTCATCCAGGAAACGACCGGCGGGGGCTTTGGCGGCAAGGAGGACTTCCCCAGCGTCCTTGGCATTCACGCGGCGCTGCTGGCGCGGAAGTCGGGAAAGACCATCCGGCTGATGTATAACCGCAACGAGGACATGGCGAGTTCCACCAAGCGGCATCCCTCGCGCAGCCTCATCCGCACCGGCTGCAGCCGCGACGGGAAGCTGCTGGCTCTCGACTTCGAGTTCCTGATCGACGGCGGCGCCTACTCCACGCTCTCCGCCGTGGTGCTCTCGCGCGGGATTCTTCACGGCTCCGGTCCTTACAGGTGGAAGGCCGCGCGCCTCGTGGGGCACTGCCACTTCACCAACTCGCCGCCCTATGGCGCGTTCCGCGGATTTGGCGCACCCCAGAGCCAGTTCGCCATCGAGCTCCACCTCTCTCGCCTTGCCGACCAACTCGGCATCGACCCGGCTGAACTGCGGCGGCGCAACTTCCTGCACCGGGGCGACGTGCTCCCCACGGGCCAGATCCTCGCAGAGGATCCGAATCTGGAGGCCATGCTGGATCGCGCGCTCGACATCTCCGACTACCATGAGAAGCGGAAGAAGCCGCGTGGCGGAGGCTCAGGCGTTGGCGTGTCCGCCACGCTTCACGGCACCGGATTCACGGGGAATGGCGAGGTGTATCTCGCCTCCAAGGTCGCCGTCGAGGCCCGCGCCGATGGCAAGGCGACGATCCTTGTCGCCTCCACGGAGATCGGCCAGGGGACAGAGACGATCTTCTCCCAAATGGTGGCCGAAGCGCTCGGCATCCCCATCGGGGACGTCGTCTTTCACAGGCCCGAAACGGATCGCGTCCCCAACAGCGGGCCCACAGTCGCATCGCGCACGTGCTCCGTGGTGGGGCGGCTGGTGCAGCGCGCGGCGGAGCAGCTCCGCGACCGGCTCTCTGGGGCGTCCATCGCGGACCACGTGCGCAGGCACGGCGTCGCCCGCGAGGAGGCTGTCTATACACCGCCACCGGGGCTCGTGTGGAACGAGGACAGCTATCGCGGCAGTGCCTATGGTGCCTATTCTTGGGCGATCATGGTGGCCGAAACCACTGTCGATCCCGTGACGCGGGCGCCCAAGGTCGAGGCCATCTGGAACACAACCGACGTCGGCACGATCATAAATCCCGTACTCGCCATCGGCCAGATGGAGGGCGGCATCGCCCAGGCCGTGGGATGGGCCACGTGCGAGCAAGTCGTTCTTCGCAAGGGCGCCATGGCCAACGGGCAGATGACCAACTACATTATTCCGACTTCCGCCGATGCGCCAAGCATCGTTGTGGAGTTCATAGAGAATCCCTACGCCGAGGGCGCCTACGGCTCCAAGGGCGTCGGCGAGCTCCCCATGGACGGACCCGCCTCCGCCATTGTGGCGGCGATCAACCACGCCGCCGACGCAGGCCTCGCCCACATCCCCGCCACGCCGGAGGACCTTCTTTCGTGATTCACACGCCGATTCAGTTTTCGCTCAACGGAGAGAAGCGCTCCGTTGCCGCACACCCGATGGAGCCGCTTCTCGATGTGCTCCGCCGCGAGTGCGGCGCCACCGGAACCAAGTACGGTTGCGGAGAAGGCGAGTGCGGCGCGTGCAGCGTGATCATCAACGGCGAGCTTGCCATGAGCTGCATGATCCCCGCGTGCCAGGCCGCCGACGCCACCATCGAGACCATCGAGGGCCTTGCGCGCGACGGCGAACTTCACCCCGTGCAGCAGGCGTTTCTGGAAACCGGCGGCGCCCAATGCGGCATCTGCACCCCCGGCATGGTGCTCGCCGCGGTTCAGTACATACGCCACCCGGAACGCTCGCCCGGCGGCGCGGCCGAGGCACTGGAGGGGAACCTCTGCCGCTGCACTGGATATTCCGCGATCTTCCGCGCCGTGGAACTGGCGCGCTCCCGCATGGAGTCCGCATGATCGCCAGCGACCTTTCCGCTTTCGAGTGCGTCGTTCCCGCCACCGTGGAGGAGGCGCTGCGCCAGCGCGCGGAAACTCCCGGCCTTTCGCCCATCGCCGGCGGCACCGAGGTGATGGTCCTCCTCAACGAGGCCAAGCTCCAGGGCCGCAAGTTCCAGAGCCTCCACCGCCTCGCCGCCGAGTGGCGCTACGTCCGCCCCGCGCTGGATGGTGGACTCCTCGTCGGCGCTCTCGCGACCTACACCGACCTTCGCCACGTCGATCACGTGTCGAAGCACCATCCGCTCCTCGTCGAGGCCGCCCGCGCCACGGGCGCTCTCCAGATCCAGAACCGCGCGACGATAGCGGGAAACATCGTCAACGGATCCCCCGCGGCGGACACGGTCCCGGCGCTCATGGTGTACGACGCCCGCCTCCGCCTCGTCCGCAGCGGGGGAGAACG
>JBBQYG010000099.1:0-14195 GCA_038208905.1 Candidatus Sumerlaeia bacterium
GGTGAACTCGGTGAATGCTTCGCGGATGTCCGAGGACAGCGCCGCCTGCTTTTCCGACATTTGCCCGTTGAAGGCCCCCACGGTGCCGGCCACATCCGTCAGCGTCTTCGAGGCGCGTGTATAGTTCGCGGTGGCGGCGTCGCTTCCAATTCCATCAAGGAGCGCGGCGGGGGTCCTGCTGAAAAGCGAGAAGACGGCGTCCTGATACTCCTCGTCGGCCAGCTTACCCCTCAGACTCCCTAGTGCCTGCGAATCAAGGGCCGTCTTCATGCGTTCGCGGACGGGTGATGCGAGGGCTTCGAGTTCCGCGGCGGGCGACTTCTGGCGCGCGGCGACTTCCTTGAGGCGCTTTGCGATGGCATCGAAGTTCTGCATTGAGACGAGCGCGAAGAACTCATCCTCCAACTCGATCGAGTTGCCGCCGTTCTGGTCCTGCCAGAGCTGACGCTGTGATCCAGTCGTCGTCAGGCTGTCGGCCACGCCCTCCATCATGCCCGAGTTCGCGGGGCTCTGCTTCCACATCCCCGCGCGCGATTCCACGTCGCCGGCCAGATCGTTCAGCTGCGCGGCGGGATCGCCAATCGAAGCCTCAAGGCGCTTGAGTTCGTTGAGGAACGCTTCGGGCCGCTCGTCCACGGGGATCGCCGTCACCGCCGCAAGCAGGACTTGAACACGGTCAGGAGAGAGGCCGTTGCGAGACTTCCAGTCCTCGACGGCGGCGCGCTGTCCGCGCTCCCATCGAATGCGAACTCCGTAGTCCACATCGCGTGTGAAGAGCTGCCGCCATGGATCAAGATTGCCGAACATCCCGATGGCAAGCATCCCCACCAGCCCCCAGCCGATACCATGGTGCCAGCACACGCCGCCCGGAAGGCGGAGCTTGCGCGTGGCGCCGTGAACCAGAGAGAGCGAGAAGCAGAATCCCATCGACATCGTAAGCGCGAAAATCGTGGCAAGGCCCAGATTGAAGGCGGCGCGAGGACCCGTCCCCGTGGCCTTGGCGATGGTCGCCGTGACCAAGTGACCGCCGTAGTAGTAGTTCGTGGGCTCGCCGTTGAACCAGATATCCTTGGGTGGCATGTGGCTCGACGTGAGGATCGACTGAAGGTGGGTGTAGTTCCCCCACTTCTCCGCTTGGTAGAGCGACAGCTCGAACGTCGCCCATGGGATGTACGACCTGACATTAACGAAGAACAGGAACGCGACGACGAAAATGAAATGGGCGACGAACGCAGGGACGGCGACTCGGCGCAGCACCGCGACCAAGCCCGGCAAGTCATGGAGCCAGCAACAGATTGATGCGACGGCGACGATGATGAGCGAAAACCAGATCGTAAACCCCGAATGGGGAAGCGGCAGGAGCCCCACCAAGGCCAGGGCAAGCGCGGGGAAGAAGAGCGCGATTCGATTCCCCCCGGCGTAGCCCCGCGTCCTGAACAGGAGCGCCAAGCTGAGCATCAGACTTGCCCCCGCTAGGCAAACGAGGCGGACGAATGTGGCCTCGCGCGCGCCGCCGAAACCCTCCATGGAAAAAAGCCAGGCGATCCACGTGGTCAGGATGATGCCAATGCCCGCCGACAGGCCGACGCCCCGATCCGCGAGGCCGCGGAACATCCGCAGGGCAAGGGGGAGCGCCGCAATCGAGGCTACCAGGCAGAAGGCAAGCCAAGGCGCTGCCTCTCCGAATGTCGAGAACCACCATCGTATCGTGAGAAGCTGATTCATGGAGCGGCGATTGAATCCCCTCTTGCCGTGTTGGTATTGCCCTCGCCGTGTGCGGGGGGACAAGACTTCGCCACCGCACGGGCGCTCGAAGTTGACCACCTGCTTTTCCCGGTGGGAATTGGCAGCGGCAACGGTTTTCGTGACCGACCGACAAAAGTTGTCCCGTCCACGGTCGCGAACCGGGAGAAGACGCCCACCCGCCCCCACGGGCGCAACCATTTCAGGAGGAACACGTTCAGATGCGAAGGCCAGAATTAGGATGCACCCCAAGTCGTTCAGTTCACGGGCGGGTATTCCGCCTCGCTATTGCCGTGTTGGGCGTCGCGATGCTGGCGGGATGCGGCGCCTTCCGCAGCATGGAACTCGCATCCGCCAACCTCCTTTTCTCCCCCTCCTGGGAGGCGGGTCTGGGAGCGGGATTCGCCCCCGAAATCGAGGCCGATACCAAGATTTTGGACAATGCCGCGGCTCAGGCGTGGGTCACGGCGCTGGGGAACGAGCTGGTCAAGCACTCTCCGAAGACGGAGCAGTCCTTCACCTTCAAGGTAACGGCGTCTGAAGAAGTAAACGCCTTCGCTATTCCCGGGGGATTCTGCTATGTGAACATCGGGCTCCTCAAGTACGCGGACAGCGAAGCCGAGGTCGCGGCCGTGGTGGGGCACGAGATCAACCACGTCACGATGCGCCATGGGGTCCTTTCGCTCCAGCGCCGCCTTGTTCAACAGGGGGGGCTCGAGTTCGCGAAGCAATTGGCCGGGGCCGATCCCAGGTCCGCCGCCGTTGCATCCGCCGTGGCGGGAGCAGGTGGGATGGTCGCGACTCGCAGCTTTGGCCGCGAGGACGAGCGCGAGGCGGATCGCCTCGGAGTCGAGGCAATCTATAAGGCGGGCTTCGACCCGCGTGCCGCGAAGACATTCTTCGAGAAGCTGGCCGCCATTCAGGCGAAGTCTGGCGGGGGTGGCGGCGGACCGCTGGATCGGATGCTCTCGACCCACCCAGCAACCAAGGAACGCATTGCAAATATCGAGGCCCAAGTTTCCGAATACGACCTCAACGGGCCCTTTCGTCAGGATTCGCCGGAATTTCGCCGCCTGAAATCCCGACTTTAGGGCCAACAGTAGCTGCCCCCTCCAAAAAGGGTGTGACAGCCACAGGGAGTTGGTGTGACCGTAGTAAGCCGCTGAGTTGTGCCCCGCAGTCCTATGACTGCCGAATCTCTTGGGAATCCTGAGCCTCATGAGTGAAGACGTACGGCTTTCGATCCATCGCTACTTTGAGGAATTCGGCTTCGAGATTGGCGAGGCCATCTTCAAAGAATTGTGTAGGCCGGGCGGGTTGCCGAAGCTACTCAAGAAGCTCTCGGTTCCCTCCGAGGGGAGCGTGGAGGAGCAGTACGCCATTCTGATTCAATATCTTAGGGCTCGTGGTACAAACGACTTTATGAAGCTGGTGGGCCTGAAGCCCATCGACTACAAAATCGGCTTCGTCCCGTCGGACTCGCAAAAGAACGCGCGCGACCGGAAGTCCATGCAGCCGTCCCGTGCAGGTGGTAGTGCGGATAGCAGCACGCAGGCCGTAGGGGGTAAATCCCCCGATTCGCTGATGGAGACGCGAAAACTGAAACCAGCGGAATTGCCGCCTCCTCGCCCGGCCTCGACGTCACAGACCCCTCCGCGCGCCGCCACTCCCCCGCCGTCTCCCATCGAACCTCCCAAGCCGACGGGCACGCCCCATCCACGGCCCGCCTCCATTGCTGACAAGAAGGCGATTGCGGGGCGGCAGAATTCCTATGATGTGGTCGATAGCGAGGGGTTTCCTGTGGGCCCCCTGATGCCGGGGGCTCCACCCGCGGGCGGCCAGCCGGGGCTCTCCTGGGATACCGCCAAGCCGTTCGATCCCAACGGAACCTGGCCCGAAGCGGAACGTCGCAGCCCCCGCGAGCGGCGCCGACGCGGAGATCGCCGCTCCGCAATCGATCTCGTTTACAAAAACCTGCGTTACGGCAGAGACCGCCGCCAGTCGGGCGAGCGGCGCAAGGGGTGGCCCTGGGGCGGGCACCAGAAGTGAACCCGGAAGGGAGGCTTGCGTTTGATCGGCCAGTCGCCCCCTGATTGACGAATGATTCGGCTGAAGAACGTCTCCAAGCGCTTCAAGCTCTACCAAGCCCCATCGGACCGGCTCGCCGAATGGGTGGGGCTGGGCCGGAGGCATCAAGTATTCGAAGTCCTCCGCGACATCAATCTGGATATACCAAGGGGCCGGACCACCGGTATCGTTGGCGCGAATGGCGCGGGGAAGAGCACGCTCCTCAAGTTGATCGCGGGCACGCTTCTGCCCACCACGGGAACCATCGAGATCGAGGGCCGGGTGGCGGCGCTGCTGGAGCTCGGAACCGGTTTTCATCCCGAATTCACCGGTCGCCAGAATATTCACGTCAACGGGCAGTTGCTGGGGCTGACGGGCGAAGAAACCGCGCGCCTGGAGCCGGAGATCATCGCGTTCTCCGAGCTGGGGCCCTTCATCGACCAGCCTATCAGGACGTATTCCTCCGGCATGGTGATGCGGCTGGGATTCTCCATCGCGGCATCGGTCAGCCCCGATGTCCTGATCGTGGATGAGGCACTGTCGGTTGGCGACGCACGCTTCTCGCAGAAGTGCATCCGCCGCATCCGCGAGTTCCGCGACCATGGGACCACGATCCTCTTCGTCAGCCATGACCCCGGCGCGGTGACGACTCTCTGCGACGATGCCATCCTCATGGAGAATGGCGAAGTGAGGACGCGTGGGCTGCCGCGCGACGTGCTCGACGAGTACAACGCGGTGCTTGCGGCGAAGGGCTCGGGCAATGTGGCGATGCGCATTACGCGCACCAGCGTCGATGGCACACTTCAGCGCGTAAGGCGCCATGGGACATTTCAGGCAGTAATCACGAGGCTGGAACTGCTGCGCGAGGACGGCACACCGACGGATATTTTCCACCCTCGCGATACAATGCGCGTGCTAATCAGGGCGGTTTTCCTGACGGACGTTGTCGATCCGTCGATCGGTTTCATGATGAAGGACAGGCTCGGCAACGGGCTCTTCGGCACGAACACGGCTTTGCGCCGTGGGGCCCGGATTGGACCCTGCAAGGCGGGCGAGTACGTGGATCTGGAAGTGCGACTTCCGCTGCGACTCGGATACGGCGACTACAATATCACGGTGGCGATTCACGAGGACGAGACGCATCTTGAGGCCTGCTACGAGTGGGCCGACAACGCCGCGATCTTCCATGTCCGCCACGAGGCAAAGCCCGACTGGACGGGGATGCTGGTGCTGGATCCCGAGCTTGTCGTGACCAAGGGGGTAACGGATGGCGAGGAGATCGAGCATTCGCTGGCGGAACGGTTCGATGGCATCGAGGATCCTCTCCTGCCCGCCGCCTCCGAACCGTCGCCGTTTCTCTCGGGATTTCGCCAGCCGGATTCGGACGCCCACGGCCCGCGGCGGGTGATGGAGCCCACGGCGCTCTTCGCGTTTCGGCCCGCGACCGCAACGCTTCGCTTGCGCGTGGGAACGCTTGGCGAAAGCTTGGCGCTTCCAGTGGAGGTGGAGATGAGATTCCCCACCCGCCTGAAGGAGCCACCTCGTTCGGCGACGCTGACGGAGGAAGTCGGAACACTGGAGTTCGAACTGCCCCACGACATGGCGGGGCGAATGGGCCTGTTCGAGCTGGAGACAAAGTCGAGTGCGCCGGGCCCATGCCTGGCGTTCCACCGAGCGGAGAGCGCCCCGCACACCCAGGAAGGCACGGAATGGCAAGATACGAGCCCCGCGAAATTGTCGAGAACCTAGAGGGCGAGGCCAGAGCCCCCGCGACAATTCTCGAAAAACTAAAGAGTCCCCTCGGCGTCCTGAAGGAGCATCAGGCGGTGGACCGCGTGCCGGAGGGCGCGCGCCTGAGGCCGATCAAGTCGGCGCTTTCGAAGCTCATGAGCATCGTCGCTTCGCGACAGGCCACCTACAACTCCGGCAACATCGAAATCATCGAGGCGCTTGCGGCGGAAGTGGATCGCCTTCGGCGAAAAGTCCAGGCGGCGGAGGACAGTCCCGCCCGTGTTTTCGGCATGTCGGAGCTAGGCGCGGCGGAGACCGCGCGCCTGCGCGGAACGGTTGAGCATCACTTCCACAGCGTGCAGCGGAACCTCGACCACGTGACGCGCAACCTTGGCCAGATGGCGGGCTCGGTTGCGGAGCTGGTCGAGAACCTGGAACTTGTCGCGGGGAAGCTCGACAGCGTGAACACGGCGCAGGAGGACTTCCACACGCAGGCGGCGGGGGCGCGGCTCGACGTGACACGGCTGTGGACGGAGGTGGGCGTGCTCTATGAGAATGTGGAGCAGCGCGCGGACGATCTGTGGCGCGGGCTTGAGGAGCGCGACACGCAGCTCGTCCTCAACGCCGACGCAGCGCGGGATCTTCACACGAAGGTTGGTTCCGCCGAGGCGGGGATGAAGGAACTGCGCGCGCGGATTCTGGTGCTGGGCGAGCAGATCGCGTTGCAGCAGGAAATGCTGGACAACATGAAGGGCGCGGTGTTGCCCGCCCGTGCGGGCATAGCCGGTGGCGAGGCCGCCGCGCGCGCCGCGCGCACCCCGACGGCGAATGGCCCCGATGATTCCGTGTCCCAGCGCCAGCTCGATCTCGCCTACCTCCGATTCCAGCGGGAGTTCCGCGCCGACGAGGCGGACCTGCGCGCGCGCCAGCAATCCTACGTCACACTGCTGCGAGCGCACCTGCCCCCCCGCGAGCCGGGTGCGCGGCCCTACGCGCTGGATGTCGCGTGCGGCGATGGGATTTTCGTGGAGCTTCTCGCGCGCGATGGCTGGGACGCCGAGGGCGTGGATATCAACCGCGCCATGGTGAAAATTGGCACGGAGCGCGGACTGAACATCACCGAGGACGACGCGATCGAGTACCTGGAGGCCGCGGAGCAGGGAACGCTCGACGCGGTGTCGATGTTCCAGTTCGTGGAGCATCTTCCCCCCGCGGCGCTGATGCGCGTGCTCCGCGCTGCTTTCCGCGCTCTCAAGCCGGCCGGTCTGCTGCTCGTGGAGACGATCAATCCGCGCACGATGAAGTCGCTGCACTGGTATCATCTCGATCTGTCGCACGAGCGACTGGTTTTTCCGGAGATGCTTTCGCTTCTCGCGGAGACGGCAGGGCTATCTCCTGTCGAGTGGAAAGGCATCAACCCCGTGGCGGCGGAGCAGCGGCTGGCGGGTGGCTCCACGGCGGACGAGGTTTCGAATATCGCCAAGCTGAACGACTTCCTTTTCGGCGACCAGGACTACTACCTGTTGGCACGCAAGCCGACCGCGCGAGTTGCGACGTAGATACCCCTTGCGGGTGAGCGGGGGCCAACACACCTTCGCAGGTTGACCACTTCAAAGGATGAAAATTAATCGATGAAAGTACTTCGCACTTTTGCCATGATCGCCGCTGCGGGCGCCACGTTCGCGGGAATCCCGATGATTCCCGGCGGCATGTCCCTCGCCACCGCGCAGGAGGCCACCGCCTTCGTTCCCTTCGAGGGTGCCGTCCCCGCGTCAACAGTGACCTCTGCTCAGATTGGTCAGACTGTCACCATCGAGGGCTCCGTCGTGGACTTTATCGAGTCGCGTGCCGAGCGGGCTCCGCACCAGATGGTCCTCGCAAAGAATGGCGAGCAGTCGGTCATGGTGATTTATTGGCAGGACCTCTCTGCGGCACTCCATGGCGACAAGGGCGCACCCAAGCCGGGTACGCGCGTGAGCGCGAAAGGACAGCTTTCGGACTATCGCGGCAACATCCAGTTACGCGTGAGGACCGCCGACCAGATCCGCATCGAGGGCTATGCCGCAGTGGCCTCCGGGGCGCCTGCTGCTCCGGCTCCCCGCCCCCCTGCGGCGCCAGCGGCCGAGGCGGTTCCAAAGCCGGGCGAAGATGGCTATTTCACGGCCGCCGATCTACCCCGCATGGGACCGCTGAAGGGCGGGATGCTTTCCCTTCGCGGTCAGACTACAGGATTTCGCGCGTCCTGGAGCGAAACTGCCCCCAATGTGATTGAAGTGGCGGAAGGACCCAACAAGATCGAAGTGGTTTACTGGACAACCCCCGGCGAAACGGCGCCGGATTTCAGCAAGCCGGGCACGCCGATCTATGCCACGGGAACTTTTCAGGAATATCGCGAGAGGCTTCAGCTCAAGGTGGACGAACTGGCTTCCCTCTCGGCCACTCCCCTTGCCGCCGAGCGCGTCGTGCGCCCCGCGGCCCCGGGAACGCCTGGCACCAACGCCGCAGAAGGCTGGCCCGGCAAGACCGTTTCCGCGGGCCTTCCGGAGGCCGTGAAGCTGGAAGAAGGCGCGACGCTGCCGATCCGCAGTATTGGTTCCCAGCACGCGGGAAACACCATCAAGCTGGAGGGCGCCGTGCATCGCACGGAGAAGACGGCGGCTGGCCTTGCCATCTATCTGAGGGATGGACAGGCGACCATCCGGGTGAACGCGCCCGCAGAGGCGCCCGCCCCAGCGGACGGTACAAGGCTTAGCGCGACTGGGAAACTCACTTTCAGCGGGCTCCGAAGCGCGACGGAGTTGGATGTCACCGACGCCGCAAGCTTGGAGGTTGTGGCGCCAACGCCCTGATTTGCCTTGCGGTAAAGCGGCCCTGCTTGGCACCTAGCGCGTCGCCAACGGAGGGGGTCACCCCCTCCGCCCGGCAAACTTGTCCCATATCACGATCCACAATTCCCCCGAGACGGAGTCCATGGCCAAGAAAGACATAAAGATCACGAAGGCGGAACTTGAGCAGGATGAGTTGCTGGAGTTCACCGACCACCTGATCTTCTTCCTCAAAACTCACGGGTCCAAGCTACTTCTTGGCATCGCCGCGATCTTCGCCATCTACGGCGGCATTGTGGTGATGAAGCAGCGCGAGGAGTCGAAGCTCCGTGCGGCGAGCGACGATCTCTTTCGGGCGATCCTTCACTACGAGACCGCCCTCTCGGAGAATCCTTTCGGGTCGGCGGCTCGCGTTGAGGCGCTCGGCAAGGTCGCGATGGAAGCCGACAACATCGTTGCAGCGCACGGTAACACACCGCTGACGCGCAGCGCACTTTACCTGAAGGGAAACGCCCTCTACTTCAGCGGCGACCAGGCAGGAGAGACCGCGAACACGGAGAAGGCCATCGAGGCTTTCAACGCCTATGAGCGCAAGGTGGCCGGCGAAGGCGACGAGTTCGAGCGCGCGGCGGCGCTGCTTGCGCTTGGATATGCCCACGAGAATCTTCATCTGCTCCTGAAGGAAACCGACCCGCAGGCCGCAGAAAAGGCGCTGACGGATGCATCTGTTTTCTATGTCAGGATCATGGAATTGAAGGACGCGGGATTCCTCCGCCACGAGGCGATGAACGCCAACGCACGGCTGCTCCGCTACCGCGGCGAAACAGACAAGGCGATGGAGATCTACCGCACGGTGGTCAAGGAAGCCTATCGCACCGTCGCCGAGCCGGAGAACAGGACTTCCCAGCGCGATAGCCTGCTCTATCAGGTGCGCCTGACGATCAATCAATTCACCACAGGCGCGACGGCCAAGGCCGCACTGGTTCGCATGGGAATGAAGGCCGAGGACGTGGACAAGCTGGCCGATGGCCCCGCCCCGGCGGCGGGCTAACGGACTCGAACTCTCCGCGCAGTCGGATATCGACGCTCGACCGGCCGATCATCGCCTCGTAGGCCCGGTTCCACATCGCGCTGTACCCGTGGGTTCCATAAGGGCAGGTCGCGAGCGGTCTGAAGCTCGAACTTATCCCGCGCGGTCACGGAGAACCGCTTGGTAATCGTCCCCAATCCAGCCTCACACCGAACGATGGCGTCGCGGGGGGGAACTCCGTGACAGAGGCGTGTCGTGGCAACTCCACGTTCAGCCGTGCCTCCAATGGTTGCCTGGCAACGTTGGGCATGCCGCGAATTTCCTCCCACGTGGCTGAACACGGGAGGAAATCTCGCTGTTGCGGAGTCAGGTTGATTGGTTGGGGCAACTTTATGCAAGCGTTCCAATGTTATCTAATTTCCTTTGGCATGGCGCCTGATGCGCTTCGTGCTGGAGCGAAAGGGGAAGCAACATGGCGATCAAGTGGGTCGTGAGCGATGTGGACGGGTGTCTGACCTCCGAGGCGTCGGTCGCATTCGACCTTGCTCCGCTGGGCCGCCTCGCGGCGATGGCGCGGACGCCCGGGGCGATGCCGCCGATGACGCTCTGCACGGGACGCCCCCAGCCGTATGTCGAGGCGTTGCTCAAATACCTTGGCATCATGGCGCCGGCGATTTGCGAGAACGGGGCAGTAATCTACTCGCTGGCCGACAACACGGCGCGGTATGGGCCGGGGGTGACGCCGGAGAAGCTCCGCGACCTGCGAATCGCTCGGGGGTTTCTGGAGGACGAACTGCTCCCCCGCCACCCGGGCGTCGTCATGCAGTTCGGCAAGGAGGCTCAGCTATCGGCATTCTCCGCGAATGCGGAGTTGCTTCCACCCGTCGCCCGCGAACTGACAGAGTGGGTCGAGCGCCGCGGGCTGCATCCGCTCGACATCAAGGCATCGCACTTCTACCTGAACGTCTCGATGGAGGGAGTGACGAAGGGGAGCGCGCTGGCGTGGCTGCTGGAGCACGAACTCCACGCCTCGCGCGAGGAGGTGGCGGGGATCGGCGATACCACAGGCGATGTTCCCCTGCGCGAGGCATCGGGATTTTTCGCCTGCCCCGCCAACGCGCAGGAGGAGTTGAAGCCGCTGGCCGACTATGTATCGCCCCATGCGGAGATCGACGGCGTGATGGACATTCTGGCGTATATACAGGCGCGGGGGCGCGACTGAGTCGCGCCCCCGCGTTGCCCCGTGATTGATCTGCTTCTACTGGAACAGGGGATCCACGCCGAGGCGCTCTCCGCTCTTCTGAGTGCGGAAGAGGTTCCCGCGGCTAAGTGTGCCATTGGTTGCGTCATAATCGATGTAGGTCTTGGCGGCCACGATCGGATCGCCGATGTTGACGCGGTTGAATTCGTCGGAGTCGGGGCCGACGGAATAGAAGAACCACGATCCGGCGAGCCGCTCGGCGGTGACGAAGGTCTGAATCGAGTTGAAATTGGTAAAGGCTGCCCGAAAGAAGGGAAAGTTGAAGTAGATCTGGCGACGCTTGACCAGCCGGAGGTTCGGGTCGTTCTCGATCGCGGTGGGGATCGAGGTGGAACGAAAGGGGTCGTCGGGTAGCGACGTAAGGTAGGAAACCGGCGTGGTCAGGAGCGACGAAACACGGGAGTGGAAGGGAGGCTCGGCGACGGCGGCGGCGCCAAACCAGCTCCGCTGGTTATGCTTGTCGTGGGGGGCTGGGTACTTGTTGTAGTCGATATAGTACGCCTCCAGACCCGTG
This sequence comes from Candidatus Sumerlaeia bacterium, assembly GCA_038208905.1. Classification (GTDB taxonomy): domain Bacteria; phylum Sumerlaeota; class Sumerlaeia; order SLMS01; family SLMS01; genus JBBQYG01. The sequence continues at coordinate 11,172 of JBBQYG010000099.1, forward strand.
GCGATCGTGCGCATGTCGGCACGCGCGCGGCTGACCTTGGACCTCGTCTGGGCCTCCAGGAAGTTGGGGACTGCGATGGCCGCAAGTATGGCGATGATGGCGACAACAATCAGCAATTCGATCAGAGTGAAACCAGTGTGGGAAGTTCGCTTCATGTCGATTGTCTCCGGGGGGATTAACAACGCCGAAGTGAAACGCGATGCCCTATCGCCCTGCAACGAAAAAACCAAAGCCTTCACTCCGATAGGGCCACGTTCCATTGCGAGGGATCCCGACAATTCATGCCGTCGTCGTTCCAAATCAGGACGTTGTCAGGTTTCTCTCCGTCGGCGGTTGCGGCATCGTTCAGGTGAACCGCGAAGCCTATAAAATTGCCTCGCGGAGGCGAAGCCTGGCCCAGCAGTGAAAGCGGTATCGCCACGTCCCGCGTGTATCCATCCGCCGTCGGTGCTGCCACGATGGTGGCGCCATCGCGCACGTGGTCAGCCTTGTCGCCGGCGACCTTCCATTTCCAGATCGCGGGCTTCCCCGACGTACTGGTTGGCGCGAAGCCGATCTGGAAGCTGCTGTTCCCGGCAGTGAGAGTCTTTTCCGTGGTACCGTCGAAGCCGAGATAAAGTTCCAGGCTTTCGCCGCGCCATAGTTCCGCCCTCTCGTGGCTGTTGCGCATGGGCATGGTGTCGCAGACGTCGGCGGCGAGGTAGAGGTGCTTCGCGTCCCATGCGACGCGGGCAACCCCTCCCACCGCCTCGTCCTCAAGTGGCTGCGCCCGGTCATCGGGGACACGCTGATGATCGGATGGCCGAAGTCGGATCGCCGCCATGCCGCTCCAATCGGAAAGGTCGCCATTGATCGGTGGCGCCTCTGGCATCATGGAAAGCTGCGCGACTCGCAGTTTGGCCGTCCTCGAAACTCCCGATTCAACCCGGGGGGTGATCAGTGTCTCGGGTTCGGTGATGCGGAAAGACTACCGAAAGCGACGGCTGGGGCCTGGCGGGATTCCAGGGATCTCGGTGCCTGATCCCAGGGCGACTCCGTTGGCAAACCAGGTCGTCTTGATATCGACCTTACCGGTTGTCAGATTGCGAAAAGTCGGGGCGGCTTCAAGGTCCTTGCCCGCGGGACTGTCGCGAAGGTTCAGCTTGAATGGGGGCGCAAAGCAAACCGGGAGCGAGTAGCTGTAGCCGGCGTCGTTCATCGCATAGGCATAAGGTGCGAAAGGAACGGTATCGCCGGGCACCGTGATTGGGATGGGCCATTCGTGCGTCTGGCCCGGCGGCACCGCAAGCGGTTCCGCGGGGAGCGCAACCCGGGCCGCGCAGCCCTTGACTTCAAACTCGAACGCTTGGGGTTTGATCGAGCAAGTTCCGGTGGCGCATCAGAACGCGTGTCGTTGCGGCGGGAACAAGGTGCGCCACAGGGGGATCGAAGGCCTTCATGGCGAGGGCGGCGGTCGATATCCCTCCAAACGCCTTCGCGAACCTACGGGTCGCCGCTGATCCGCTGATGAAACGGGACGATCCCTTTCATGCAGAATATGTCGCGCAGGTCCGCCTGTTCCCCGGGAAGGGGTCCGATGCAGGCAAAGATCGGTATCAACAGCGGGGCGCGCACCGGACTGGTGTCCATTGTATATACATCGGCATTCGATGGGGTGAAACGGCGCCGATACTAGCGGGGCGGGGCTGTCGATTCGCGCAGGATGAAGATCTGGGGCACGAGTCGCTGCTCGGCGGGCCGCGCGGGGTCGTCTATACGACTGAGAAGGAGTTCAATGGAGGCCTGGGCGACCTCGGCGATGTTCTCGTCGGTGGTGGTGAGGGAGGGCTTGAGATGGCGCGACCACATGCCATCGCCGAAGGCGACAACGGAGACATCCGCGGGCAACGCGAAGCCCATCTCCACAAGCATTCGCTGCGCAATGAGTGCAAAGCTGTCGTTCACCATCACGAGTGCCGTGGGGCGATCGGGGCGGCGCAGGACCGTGCGCAATTGCTCCTGCCACTCGCCGGAGAACGGGATGGCGTCGCATTCCCGCAAGTCTAGGCCCGCGCCGCGCAGCCCCTGGCGGACGCCGTCCATGCGCTCGCGGATGCAGCGATTGGAATTGTCCGAGCCCACGAAGCCGATGCGTCTGTGACCCTGCACGACCAGATGCTCGACCAACTCGATCCCCGTCGCGGTCTCCTCGCTGGTCACATAGTCGAAGCCGTAGCCCTCGATCTTTCCCACCAGCACGAAGGGGAAGCGTTGAAGCTTGAGGCGCAGGAAATGATCGAATTCGGAGTGCGCGTTCCAGTCGTGGATTGGGAAGATCAGGAGCCCCTCCGCGCGGTGCTCGCGCATGATCGCGATGTTGCGCTTCTCCTTCTCGATATCCTGGCAGGAGTCGGCGATGAGCACCTGATAGCCGAGCGGCTCGACGTGGGCCTGGACGAGACGGAAGAACTCCACGTACACGGCGTTGCGAAGGTCGGCGGCGATGAAGCCGAGAACCTGACTTTTCTTCATGGCGAGGTTCTGGGCGATTCGGTTGGGGCTGTAGCCAAGGCGCTCCGCCAGTTCCACAATGCGGCGTCGCTTGTCATCCGCGACGCCAGGCTTGTTGCTGAGCACGCGGGAAACGGTTGCGGTGGACGTGTTGGCCATCTCGGCCAAGTCCTTGATGGTAATGGCCACGGCGAATGCTCCTGCTGATCGAATGAGACTCAAGGCACGAAAGAGCGCTCTACCGAAATCGCTTCCAAGCCGCCAGAATCATTGGCCCGGAGAGGTGGAGCAAGCACTTGATGATAAACGAACGTGGGAAATGCGCCGCCGCTCCCGGGAAAACTCGGGAATGCGGAAGGGTCGGGCGAAGCGAGGGGCCAGGCTGTGTTTGATAAATGGCTTCGAGCTGGTCCGTTGAGCGAGAACGAGTCATGACGATGGCGCCGATGACGAGGCGATGTGGTTCATCGTTGAGGAATCGCGACGCGTCAGGACGAAGGTTCGCAGCCATCGGAAAGCCGAATGCAATTGTCA
>JBBQYG010000100.1:0-14155 GCA_038208905.1 Candidatus Sumerlaeia bacterium
CCTGCTCCCTCACCAACATGTCGGGCACGGAAATCACGGGGGGGGGGCTGGGCTGGGGTTTCTCCGCGAAGCGCGCGTCGCGGTCTGACTTGCGAAGGTGCTCGTAGGAGATGTTTCGGGCCATCGTGTGGAGCCATCCCGCCAAGCGGGAATTCGTCCGCAGGTTGCCGAGGGTAGAGAAAGCCCGTATGTACACGTCGTGGGCGATGTCCTCGGCCTTCTCGGGGTCGCGTGTCACTCCGAGGGAGGTGGCGAAGATCATCTGGCGATGGGGCTCGATGAGGCGCCAGAAGGCGGAGGCGTCTCCATCGAGTGCCCGCCGCAGGAGTGCGTCGCGGGTGATATCGTCGAGCGTGGGATTCATGCGTGTTTCCTCACCCTAATTCGGGGGGAGAGCTTGCTCCCTCTCCCTCCTCCGCCTGTAAGTGATCGTGCCCGGCGGGCGGTTGGAATGGAAATTCACTTTTTTCATGGAGCCCGCCCCGGGGGTGTGGCACCGATTCGGGGCCCGCCGAGGATCGGCGATCTGAAAGGACCGATGGCGTGAACCCTTGGCTCATAGTGGCGGCGCTTGGCTTTCTCCAATGTTTCGCCGTGGCGTGGGTTCTGGTGCCGCTGGTGCGGGATCGCGCAGAGGCCCTTGGCCTGATTGATCGCCCCACGCTGGCGCGCAAGCAGCACGACCGCCCGATCCCGCGCTGTGGCGGGCTGGGAATCTTCCCGGCCTTCTGGGGGATGCTGGCGCTGAACATCGCGCTGGCGACGCTGGTGGTGCCGCGGCTGGGCTTCCTGCCGGAGGGTATCCGCGCGCTGGCGGCGAACGTCGGGACAAAGACGGGCGAGCTGGAGGCGCTCTTTCTCGGCTCCTTCATCATCTTTGCGCTGGGGCTGCTGGACGACCGCTTCAACCTGCCGCCAGTAGTCCGGCTGGCTGTGCAGGTGATGGCCTGCGTGCCTCTGTTGATGGGCGGCGTGGTGCTGAAGGTGTTCCTCCCCCCGGTCATTGCGTGGCCATTGACTGTGTTCTGGCTGGTGTTGCTGACGAACAGCTTCAACTTCCTCGATAATATGAACGGCCTGACCAGCGGGGTGTCCGCGATTATCTGCGGGGTGATGGCGCTGATCGCGCTGCTGGCCCAGGAGTGGTACATGCTCCTGTGTTTCGCGATGCTGGGGGGCGCGGTGACCGGTTTCTGGAGGTACAATTTCCCCAAGGCGTCGGTGTTCCTCGGCGACAGCGGAAGCACACATCTGGGTTTCCTGCTGGGTGGGCTGGCGATTCTTTCCACGTACTATCAGGAAGGCGTGCCGACACGTCTGCCCATCCTGATTCCGCTGGTCGTGATGGGGTTGCCGCTCTTCGATACGATCTCCGTTATGTGGATCCGGTGGAGCTCGGGAAAGCCGCTGATGGAGGGGGACACCAACCACGTTTCCCACCGGCTTGTGGCGCTGGGGATGAGCCGCACAATGGCGGTCGTATTCCTTTACGGAGTGGCGTTGGCTACGGGTCTGGCTGCGATCCCCCTCCGCAATCTGGATGTTGCGCACGGAATCGTGCAGGTAGGCGTTATTTTCTTGATCTTCTTCCACCTGCACTGGCTTGAAAGAGTCAGCTATCGCAAGAGCCGCGTAGCCAACTCCCCGTAAGGTGCCCCGTTCATGCTCCCGTTCCTGCACCGCTCCGTCTTCGCCCTGTCGGCGGCGACTGTTCTCCCCGTGCTTTTCTCAGGATGCTTTACCATCAAGATGCGCGAATTGCGAACGCAGGTGCAGATCCGCGACGCGCGGATCACGCAGCTCCAGCAAGACCTTGACGCCCACCGCGACCGCGCCGATTCGGCGACGCGGGAGGCCGCCGAACTTGCTCGCCGGGTGGAAGTCAGCGACGGGTCGGTGGCGCTGCTGCGCAGTGAACTCGGACTCGCCGGAGAAAAGCTTGCCGCCTCACGCGTGGCGCTGAACACGAGCGTCGATTCCTCGAAACGCGACCTTGGCCAGCGGCTGGCCGATTCGATGCGGCTGGAGCAGGAACTCAAGAACCAGATCGGCACGATGGAGGATAGCAAGTCGCGCCTGGAGGGGAACCTCCTCAAGGCGGAGGCCGACCGAGACGCGGCGGCCAAGGAACTCGCCGAGTCGAAGGTGTCTCTGGAGGGGCGGCTCCGCCAGATCGAGGAGTTGGAATCGGCCCTCGGGCAGGAGAAGCAATCCGTAGTTTTGCTGAAGGCTTCGCAGGAATCGGAGCAAGCCAAGTGGCAGAACGACAATACGACAACCTCTAGTCGGCTAAATGCCGAGCACGAGGCCAAGCTCCGCGAACTGACCACGACCAGCGAGGCGAAGGTCGCCGAGATGGAAGTCGCGACCAAGGACCTGAAGACGCGCATGGAGGAGGAGATACGCCGCGCGGAAACCCTGGCGACGGAACTAAGGCAGGCCAAGGATACCGTGACCGCGGCGGACAAGGCCAGAGCCGACGAGGAGGCCGCGCGCACCGCCGCCGCCGCCGCGCTCCCAGCGCCCATTGATCTCGCCGCGAAGCGCGATCAAGCCGGGGCTCGGCTGAAGACCTTTGTCGATTCGGGGGCCGCGCGCATCGAAGTAGGAGAGAAGGGCATCCGCGTGATCCTGTTCTCCGACGAGCTTTTTCAGCCGGCGACGACGCTGCTTTCGGATCAGGGCCTGAGGGCACTTTCTGCCACGAACGATTTCCTGCAGGAGTCCAAGCCGATCCAGATCACTGTCCAGGGCCACACCGACAACATTCCCGTGCGCAATATGCCCTATCCCGACAACTGGGAGCTGGCCGGCGCCCGCGCGGCGGAGGTCGTGCGCTGGCTGGCATCCAAGCCCGGTGCGGAGCCCGGCAGGATCGTGGCGCAATCGCACTCCTACCACACGCCGCTGGGCGAGAACTCCACCCCCGCGGGCCGCCGCCTGAACCGCCGCGTGGAGGTGGTGGTTGGCTTCTGAGGTCGGAAAAGCCTTTCGCACCGGGGTCGGTTCCGCGACTTTGGGGCGCCGATAGTCCTGAGCGGAGTTTCCTGCGCCCCTTGCCCGACAACCCGACACTCCCCCGCATCACCGTGGTGGTGCTGTCATACAACAGCGCGTCGTTTCTGCAAGGCTGCCTCGACGCGCTGGAGCGGTCGCGGGGCGTGGAGCTTGAAATCACCTGCGTGGACAATGCCTCCGCGGATAAGAGTCACGAGATCGCGGAGAAGCACCCCGCAAAGCCGGGAGCGATTCACTCGGAGAAGAACCTCGGCTACAGCGGCGGCAACAATCTCGGCTGGCCGCTTGGCTCTGCGCCCTATGTGGTTTTCATCAATCCCGATTGCCGCGTGATGCCCAATACGCTGGCACGGCTTGTTGCGCCGATGGTGACCGAAGCGGCAGTGGCGGTGTGCGGCGGGCTGCTGTATTACCCCAACCGGAGCGTGATCCAGCACGCGGGGGGGATCCTGCATCCCAATGCCATGTGCGAGCACTTTGGCATGAACGCCCCCGACGCACCGGAGTTCCACGAGAGCAAGGACGTGGACTATGTCACGGGCGCGCTGATTGCGTTTCGCCGCGCCGACCTGGAACGGCTTCGCGGATTCGACGAGGACTATTGGCCGGCCTACTACGAAGAGACGGACCTCTGCTGGCGGCTGCGGCGCGAGGGGAAGCGAGTGCGCTATGTTGCCGATGCGGTCGCGTTTCACTGGGAGTCGCCCGGGCTGACGAAGAACTCGGGGCGCTTTGTGAGGACGAGCTATCGCAGCCGCATCCGCTTCGTGATTAAGAATTACACAGTGGGCGAGCTTCTGACATTGTTTCTCCCCTTCGAGGCAAAGTGGCTGGCGGGCCCGTTTGCGCGCGGTTTCCGGCTGGCGACATTCCGTTCATATTGCTCGGGCGCGGTGTTTGCTGTGCGTTGCCTGCTACGATTCTCACGACGCGGGCCCCAAAAGCCATCGCGCCCCGAAATGGCGCCGAATTGAAGGTTCTGAAGCCGCTTTATCCCTACATCCGGCGATACAGATGGAGCATTTCCATCGGTATCCTATTCGTGCTCATGGCCAACGCACTGGGGCCGGTGGTGCCCGCGCTGCTGGGCGACGCGGTCAACGCCGCCGAGAAGCGCCAGCTTTCGTCCGATGAGCTTTGGCTCTACGCGAGCCTGCTGGTCTGCGTGGCGGCCCTGGCCGGGTGCTTCCGGTTCCTGATGCGCCGCGTGTTGATCGACGTTTCGCGAGATGTGGAGTTCGATGTCCGCAATGACTTCTTCGAAAAGCTCCAGGGGATGGACCCCGCGTTCTTTGACGACAACAACACCGGCGACCTGATGAGCCGCGCCACCAACGACATGGATCTGCTGAGGATGCTGATCGGCCCGGCGGTGATGTATTCCGCCAACACGATCTTCGGCCTGCCGCTGACGATGGTGTGGATGCTGGCGCTGGACTGGAAGCTGACCCTGATGGCGATGGTGCCGCTGCTGGGGCTGCCGCCGCTGGTAAAGTTCTTTGGAGCGCGGACGCATCTGGCGTCGAAGGCGCAGCAGGATTCCTTCGGCGAAATGACAACGATGGTGCAGGAGAACCTCGCGGGAATCCGCGTGGTGAAGGCCTATCGCCAGGAGCGGGCGGAGGAGGGGAAATTCCGGGAACGGAACGAGGTATATATTCGCCACTCGCTCGCGCTGGCGCGGCTTCAGTCAATGTTTTTTCCTTCGATCCGCCTGCTGGTTGGGCTTGGCTATGTTATCCTGCTGCTCGTCGGCGGGCGCCAGGTGATGACGGGCGACTTGGAGGTGGGCACGCTGCTCTCGTTCCTACTCCTCTTTGGCATGATGGTCTGGCCGCTGATCGCGGCGGGGTGGGTCATCAACCTGATCCAGCGCGGCATGGCGTCGCTTCAGCGCATCGAGAAGATCCTAGGCAGCGAGTCGATGGTAAAGGAGCCCAGCGGCCCCGCGCGCATCCTTCCCGCGCGCGGCGTGGACATACGCGCCATGGGCCTGCAATTCAGCTATCCCGGCACCACGACTCCCCAACTGGCGGACATCAATCTGGACATTCCGGCAGGCAAGACGATCGGCATCGTGGGCCCCGTGGGTGCGGGAAAGAGCACGCTGGTGCACCTGCTGGGAAGGTTCTACCCGGTGGAACGCGGCATGCTTTACGTGGGCGGAATCGACATCAACGATTGGCCAGCGCTGGAGCTGAGGAAACGCATCGCCTTTGTCTTTCAGGAGACGTTCCTCTTTTCCGACTCGATCGGGTGGAACATTCGTTTCGGAACCTCGGAGAACGCCGCCGACGAGGCCGTTCGCGAGGCCGCGCGCCGCGCACAGGTGCATCCCGACATCGCGGGGTTCCCGAAGGCATACGACACCGTGCTGGGCGAGCGCGGAGTGAACCTTTCCGGTGGGCAGAAGCAGCGGGTCTCCATCGCGCGCGCACTGCTTCGGGATGCCGAAATCCTGGTGCTGGACGACTCACTCTCCGCCGTGGACACGCACACGGAAGAGGCCATCCTTCGAGAGTTGAAGGATGCAATGGCGGGGCGGACGACGTTCCTGATCTCTCACCGGATATCCACAGTGGCGATGGCCGACGAAATCGTCGTTATCGAGGAGGGCCGCATCACCGAACGCGGCACCCACGAGGAACTGATCGCGCAGGGCGGACTCTATGCCACGCTTCATCGAAAGCAGCAGACGGAAGCCGCGATCGAGCAAGAGGACTTCGACGGGGAGGCTCGGGCATGAGCACGACCGCGGAGAAGTTCCAGAGGGACCGGCTCGAGCGCTATCGCGAGGAGGAGCGGGAGTCTCTCCAAAAGCAAGGCGACCTAAAGCAGACAACGCGCCTGGTGAAATACTTGGCGCCCCGCCGCCACTTGGTAGGGCTCTGTATCGCGATGTCGATCGCGGTGGCGCTGCTGACGCCGCTGCCGATGCTGATCATCATGTACAGCATCGACCACTATATTATGAAGGGCAACTATCACGGACTGTTTGCGATGGCGGGATGGCTGCTGCTGGCAGAGATTCTTATCTTTGCGGTGGACAGGACGAACACCGTGGTGATCGCACGCATCGGACAGGAGACGATGCGCGACCTGAGGATGGAACTTTTCCGCCACATCCAGCGCCAGTCGCTGCGCTTCTTTGACCGCAACCCGGTGGGCCGACTGATCACGCGCCTGACCAGCGACGTGAACGCGCTGAACGAACTCTTCTCCCAAGGTGTCGTCGGCATCTTTCAGCAAGTATTCTCCCTGATCGTGATTGCCGGAGTTCTGACCTACTACAATGCGTGGCTGGCGCTCTATCTGGTGCCTGTGCTGCCACTGATCGCACTGGCGTCGTGGAACTTCCGGAACAACGTCTTCCATTCCTACCGCCTCACGAGAGTGCGACTGTCGCGCATGAACACCTTCATGCAGGAGAACATCACGGGAATGCGGACGGTACAGGCAAACGCGAGGGAACGCCCGCAATTCTCGATCTTTCGCGGCCTGAACGATGCGAACCGCGAGGCACACCTCCAGACAGTCTTCCAATACGCGCTCTTCTTCCCGGTGATCGAAGTGATCTCCGCGCTCGGCCTCGGGATCATCCTGTGGCGCGGCGGCATGATGTACCTCTCGCCGGAGGCATCCACCACGCTCACTGTGGGGACGCTCGCTCTCTTCGTGCAGGCGCTGGAGCGGTTCTTCCAGCCGATCAAGGACCTCTCTGAAAAGTACAATGTGGTGCAGTCCGCCATCGCATCGAGCGAGAGACTCTTCGCGCTACTGGACACCAAGCCCGCCGTGGAAGATCCCGCCGAGCCCGTGGCGGTCGCGCCGCTGGCCCACTCCATCGAGTTCCGCGACGTGTGGTTCGCCTACAACGACGAGCAATGGGTCCTGAAGGGTGTCAGCTTTCGCGTCGAGAAGGGTCAGACCGCGGCAATCGTCGGCCCCACGGGGAGTGGAAAGACCACGCTGATGTCGCTCCTCTGCCGGTTCTATGACATCCAGAAGGGTGCTATCCTGATCGACGGCGTGGATATACGCGAGATGCGTCAGGAGGACCTTCGCAAGAAGATCGCCATCGTGCTTCAGGACGTGTTTCTCTTCTACGGCACGATCGCCGAGAATGTCAGGCTCGGCGAAACGACGATCAACGATGCGCGCATAGAGGAAGTCTGCCGAGAGACTGGCTTCGACCAGTTCGTGCGGCGCTTCCCAAAGGGCTACGCAACCGGTGTCCGCGAACGCGGCGCCACGCTCAGCACGGGCCAGAAGCAGCTCCTCAGCTTCGCGCGCGCGCTGGCCTTCGATCCCGAAATTCTGGTCCTCGACGAGGCCACCGCCAACATCGACACGGAGTCGGAGGAGCAACTTCGCCGCGCCGTCGCCAAGCTCTGCGATGGCCGCACCTCCCTCGTCATCGCCCACCGGCTCTCCACCATCCAGCGCGCCCACAAGATCCTCGTCATCCACCACGGTCACTTGGCCGAGGAAGGCAACCACGAGGAACTTCTCGCGAAGGGTGGGCTGTATAGAAAGCTGTACGACTTGCAGTATAGGGAGCAGGGAATGGGGACCGGGGAATTGGGAACGGTGCGGGAGGGCGGAGCAGTTGGCAGGATCGAGGCCCGGTAGCTACTCGACGACGGAATGGCGTGCGATTCCCCATTCCCTGTTCCCCATTCCCCACCTCACTTCTTCCCCGTATCCGTGTCCCCAAAGAATATATCCGAATCCAGTGCCTTCAGCGCGTCGCGGCGGAGGATGGTTTCATTGAGGCGCTTGCGGGTTTTCTGGTCGCTTGGGTTGATGGCGAGGATGCGTTCACAGTTGGTGACGGCGTGGCCAAGGTCATTGCGGGCAATGTAGATATCGACGGCGATGGACAGTTCGGAGAGCGTCTCTGTGATTTGTCCCAGTTGCTTGTAGACATCGGCGATCTTGACCCGGACCTCGGCGTTCTGGGGATTGACGGCGAGGATGTCCCGATAGTCCTCGACGATCTGGGCGAGGGCCTCCTCGCCTTCCTTGCGATCCATCTCGTCGAGCGTCCCCTTAAGCAGATCGGTGGGACTCTTCTCTCCGCCGATCATGGCGATCTGAGTATCTGAGAGATCGAATTCCTCCGCGGCATCCCGCCCAAGGGGCCGATCGGCAAGGCCGAGCGTGGGATCGCCTTCGGCGAGGCGACGGCGCACCTCCGTGCCAGTGCGCGTTTGCGTTGCGGTGAGCATCTCTTTCACCGCCGTGTTGCGGGGATCGATGGAGGTGACGAGCTGGAACATGGCCACTGCCTCGTCCACTTCGCCCGCGTCCACCAGGTTCTGGGCAAAGGCGAGCATGTCATCCACGATCTCGTTCAGCTTCCCGGCCTTGGGATACTGGCGGATGAATTCGCGCTTGGCCTCGAGATCATTGGGGGCGAGCGCGATAACCTTGCGCAGGATATCGATGGCACCGCGGAAGTCGCCCAAGGCGATCAGTCGGCGGGAAAACTCGCGGTAATCCGGGAGGATATCTATTTCCTTCCCGATGGGCAGGTATACATGGAAGAATTCCCGCCAGGCGGCGGTTTCGTCGGGAGAGATCGCGAGGAGGCGGCGGTACTCGGCCAACGCAAGGTCGGCCATGCCACGCTCGGCATAGCTCTTCGCGAGGACGCGCATCTCCGAGTATGCCTCTCCGCGCTGGCCCGAGGCTATCAACAGCTGGATATAGCGGCGGCGATGGTCCACGTCGAGGGGATCGACCTCGAGCAGTTCGCGGAGCGCATCGGTCTGGCCGTTCTCGTCCCGGCGGGCCGTATAGACATCGAGCGCCTCGCGAAACTCGCGCGCCGCGGCGCCACGCGACTCGGCGGCCTTGTGGATGCGGCCAAGCGTCATGTGGTACTCGGTATCCTCGACCACGTGGGGGCGTATTCGGTCCAGGGCCGAGAGCGCCCTTGGGAACTTCCCCTTGAGGAGGAGCAGCTTGGCGAGGCGGACGCCGGTGATGATCGCCTGCTGGTGGTCTGGCCGCGCGATGTGATACTCTAGCTGGGCCTCCATGACATCCTCGCGGTCGGGCGCGAGCTCGACAAGGCGATCGAAGTATGTGCGAGCCTCGGCCTGGGAACCATTGCGACAGAGGAATACGGCGACCTTGAGGTAGTCGTCCACGAGGTGGAACTCGTCGAGGAACTGGCGCATGATTTGGATATACCGCAGGCGGACGGCGTTGTCGTCGGGGCTGAAGGTGAGGATCTTGGCGAGCGTCGCGCCGCACTCCCGCATGTCGCCGCGCTGGTACAGGAGGTCGGCCAGCTTGCGCAGGTTGGCTTCGATGGACTCGCGGTCGCCATCGACCTCGGTTAGTTCAACAAGCTTTGCAAGGGGGGCGGGTTCCTCCGGCAGTATGGCGACGATCTCTCTCGCCACCGCGGCGGCGCGCTCGCGATTGCCAAGCTGGAGGTGCGACGAGATCAGTTCCTCGGAAAGCGCGACGGCGTCCTCGTTCATGCCGAGCTGGCAGAGGAGCCTCAACTTGATCTCCCCCGCGCTTACGTCGCCGGGGTGCAGGTCCAGCGCGCCATCGATCTCCACCAGAGCCTCCTCTCGCCGCCCCTCGCGCTCATACTCGCGGGCAAGGTCGGCAAGCTCGTGGGAGGCTAGTTCGGGAATGCCCGCCGCCTCGTACAGTTCCGCTGCGCGGCGGCGGAGCGCCTTACCCGTGCCGAGAAGGACGATCCCCTCGATCATCAGGTCGCGAGCCTTGCCAATCTCGCCCTCTCCCACGAGATAGGTGAGCCCATCGACGAAGACTTGAGTGCCCTTCTCGACTTGATTGCGTCCGCGGTAGAATGTGCCTAGACGGCGGAGGACATCAACGTTGGCGGGTGCGATCCACGCGGCCTTCAGGAGACCCTCCTCATAGAGGTCGGTGCGGTTCTCCTTGTCGGCGAGATCGCTCATGCGGAGGAAGCTGCGGAGCGCCTTCTCGTCGTCGCCGACGATGGCGGCGAGCTCGCCCGCGCGGCGCAGGAGGCCAGGTTCGCGGTGATGGATGAGGGCCTGCTCCAGCCAGCCGAGGGCGCGCTCGTGCTCCTTGCGGGACTGGTGGTAGTCGGCGAGCCAGAGCAGCGCGGCGAGGGCCTTGCCCTTCTGCTTGGCGGCCTCCGCGAGGAACACGGTGAGGCGGCGTGGCTCGGGGTCGCTCGGCAGCGCGGAGCTGGCTTCCTCCGCTGCGGCGAGTGCTCCCTCCACATCGCCCGCTGTCTGGAGCAACTGGGCCACGGCGACGAATCGAGCGCTGGCCTCCTTCAGCTTTCCAAGGGCGAGGAAGTGGGCACCGGCCTGGAGGTTGATCGCGGGATTGTTGGCATCAAGCCGAAGGGCCGAGAGGAGCGAGGCTTCCTCACCCGTGGCGTCGCCGGCCCGGCCTTGGAGTTCGGCAAGCCGCGCGTAAGCCGACGCGGCGGGGAGATCGTCTTCCACCGATTCGAGAGCGCGCGCGTGGAGAGCGTGGATCGGGCGCGACTCGGGGTCGGCCAGCGCGGCGGAATGAAGGCAGGAAATGCAGGACCGAAAGTCCCCAGCGGCGGCGAACGTTTCGGCGGCGGCGAGGAGGTGAGCGGCGCCGTTGGCCGAATCTCCTGCCTCGACATAGGCGCGGCCGAGCTGCTCGCGTATCTGTGGGTCGCCGGGCTCGAGTTCGTCGAGGCGCTGGAGCACCTCGACGGCCTCCATGAAGGCGGCCTCGCCGACGTAGAGATGGTGCGCCTCGCGCAGCAGGTCGGTGGCCTGGTCCGTCTGGCCCGACGCGATGAGAAGTTCTGATAGGCGGAGGCGCGCCTCCAGATTGAGACGGTCGCGCTGGGCGATTTCCCGCCATAGATCCGTGGCCTGGGCGATATCCCCCTGGGACTCGAGCGCGCGGGCGAGGCGCGCGGCGGCATCAAGAGCGCCCGCCTCGTTGCCCGCTTCCTCCCGCGTGCGGCGAAGACCGGCGAGCGCGGGCGGGTGATCGGCTTTCAATTCGGTGGCTTGGAGAAAGGCGGCTTCCGCGCCCGCCAGATCCTGCGATTTGAAGGAGGCGTCCCCCCAGCGGATGAGCAAGTCCATCGCCTCGTCTCCGCGACCGAGCGCCCGCAGGTCGCTTGCGAAACCGCGAAGGGCGGCGATATCCTCGTCGTCGATGGAGAGTATCTCGCGATAGGCCCGCTCAAGCTCCTCTGTGCGGCCCGCGGCGGCGAGAAGTGGTATGAGCGCGCGGCACTCCAGGACAATCTCGCTCAGCGGATCATCCCCGCGCTGCCTGTAGCTATCCAGCAGGCGCAGACGCAGATCAACGTCGGCGGGGCGCAGGCGCACGGCGCGAGCAAGGGCGGCGCTGGCCTCCGCCAGATCGTCGGAGGAGGCATTGGACTCTGCGAGGGCGATCCACTGCGCGACGGCTTCCTCGTCCCGGCCCATTCCCTCGTCGGCGAGGGCTCGATAGCGGCGCAACCTGCGGTGCCGCGCCAGAAGTTCCTCGTAGGATTCGAGGAGGTCGGCGAGCGGTTGGAAGGCGCGACCCTCGAGTAGGATGGCCGCGGCAGTGGACAATACGGCGACGGCCTCGGCCTCGGAATCCTGCTCGATCTGCAGCGCAACGAGCCGAGGCACCAGGCGGGCGTAGTCGGCGAAGCGGCGCGCTTCCGCATAGAGATCGAGGAGGAGGACTTTGAGTTCCGGCGAAGCGTGGTTGCCGGAGACGGCGGCCTCGCCGGAAGTGATCGCCTCGTCGAGCTTGCCGCGCTGCTGCATGGATTCGAGAAGTTGAATCCGGATCGATGCGGCCTCGTCGGACCGCCCCGTCGATTCCAGCACCGTGGCGAGCCGAGTCATGGCCTCGTCGTGTGCGGGGTCGAGTTCCAGCAGCCGCCTGAGCACCTCGACGCTGGCTTCCGGGCGCCCCTTCTTGTCGTTGACGCGGACGAGGCGGAGGAGCGCCTCCACCGCCCCGGCACGGTCGCCGTTGGCTTCGCGCAGGTCGGCGTTGAGCCTCAGTGCCTCGGGGTTGGAGGGGTCGAGGCGGAGCATCTCCCGCGCGGCGCGCAGGGGCTTTTCTGCGTCGCTTCCCGCCAGGCTTGCGACCCTGTGCCAGGCGGCGACGGCGCCGGGTCGGTCGCCGGTCTGCTCGCACAGGTGGGCCAGCAATTCCCAAGCATCGATGTCGCCTGGGCTCCATGTCATGCAATCGCGAGTCACGGCGACAGCGAGGAGCGGCAAGCCCGTCTCGCGGAGTTCGCGCGCGAGCGGCAATGCCACGGCAACTGCCCCGGCGGTATCGCCGAGGTTGTGAAGTTGAAGGGCATAGCGGCGGCGCAACTCGTGGTGGTCGTGGTCGAGCTCCACGAGCGCGTGCGCCCCCGCACGATACTCCTCCGCCGTGGGAAATCTGCCCGCGGCAAGGCTCAGCGCCTTGAGCAGGAGTGGACGGGATTCCTGGACTTCGCCCTCTCGGGAGAGGATTCCCACAAGCAGCGCAAGATCGTCGTAGTCATCGGGCTCCAGATGGCGGAGCTGTTCGAGTGCCTCCCGTGCGTCGGCTGGGGCGGTCTCGGCAACACGCCGCGCAAAGACCCGAAGCCGGTCCACGGCCTCCTCTGGCTGGCCCGCGGCGACGAGTATCTCCACGGCGGGCTGGAGGAACCCGTAGCTCTCCGGGTTGGCATTGGCAAGCGAGAGGCGGAGCGAGAGCGCGTCCTCCCAGGCGCCGGAGCGGGAAAAGCCATCGCAGAGTTCCTCGGCGAGCGGGATCGCCTCGTCGAGGCGACCAAGCGCGAGCAAGGCGTGCACACGGCAGCGGCGGACCTGTGGCAAGTCGGCGAGCGATGCGAGGTCGCCCGACGGCTCGGCGAGGGCCTCTTCCGCCCGGCCAGTGACGACGAAGGCGTCGAGGGCGCGCAGGAGGGACTCGAGGGATTCGGGCTCGTTACCCGAAGTACTGTGAACGCGAGCGCGTTCGAGGTGAAGCCGTGGGGAGGTCGGCTCGCGATCAAGCTGATGCGAGAGGGCGGCAAGCGCCGAATCGAGATCACCGCGCTCGATCGCACGGGCGCGAAAGCGATCAGCAATGGCGGTGGCCTGATCGGCGCGGTCGTGATTGCGTAGAATGTCCACCAGCCGAAGGACCGATGGCCAATCCTCCTCGTAGTGATTCTCGTACTCGCGACAGAGCCGTTCGGCGTCTTCGCTGCGCGATTGCTCCAGCGCGGCGGCAAGGAGCGTGACGTATTCGGCGGCGGCCTCTTCGGAGCGACTGCGCGCCACGAGGGCCGTGGCCAGCCGGTGACGGTAGTCGTCGTTGGAAGGATCGCACTCCAGCACGCGTCGCAGAGCGTCGATGGCCGACTCTCCGTCTCCACGCTTCTCGAAAAGCTCCACGGCAAGGGCCAGCGCTGCGATGGCTGCGGCGGTGTCGCCCTGTGCGCGCAATACCTCGCCGCGCGCCTCGAGGAGTTCGGGGGACTCGGGGGCCGACACGATCAGTCCGTCGATGGCCTGCAAGGCAAGACCGAGGTCTCCGGCGGCCAATAGGTCCTCGCTGAGCGATGCGATTTCGGCGGCGAACTGTTCGTGGCGCTCTCCCTCGACAAGCAATCCCGCAAGCAGGACGCGAGCGGAGAAGCGCGTGGGATCGGCGCGGCGGACGGCGAAGAGCTGGGCGACGGCGTCGGTGTTTCGACCGTCGGCGATGAAGATTTTGGCGAGCGATTCGCGATAGGGATTGGCGGCGCGGGAATCGTCGCCCTGGGCCAGCAGTTCGATAAGTCGCGCGAGGATTTCGACGTCGTCGGGTAGCAGATCGGCGAGGGCGCGAAGGATGCTTTCGTCCGACTCGCCGGTCTGCGCAGTGGCAAGGAGCGCGAGGCGGTAAAGGCGTATCGCTTCCACCGTGTTGCCCAACTTGCCATGCAGCGCGGCGAGCGACTCCTGGCGCGCGCGCGGGAGGGCTCCGATGGAATCGAGCTGCGCCAGCGCGGTGAAAGCTGTCTCGCGGTCGCCGACGGCGAGCGACAAATCCGCCGCCTTGGCCAGATCGCCGACGGCGGACGCACGGCTCTCCACATTGGCGGCGAGGAGGATGCCCCGTTGCGCATGAAATCGGGCGGACC
>JBBQYG010000101.1:0-14126 GCA_038208905.1 Candidatus Sumerlaeia bacterium
ACGAGGTCCAGGTCGCTCTCCGCCGACTGCTCGCGGGTCGGGTTGATCACGAACTCGTCGTTGACCAGGCCGATGCGGACACCGGCGATGGGCTTGAGGAAGGGGATCTGGGAAATGTGGAGGGCCGCGCTGGCGCCGATCATGGCGACGATCTCGGCGGGGTTCTCCTTATCGATGGAGATGATGGTGATGTAGACCTGCACCTCGTTCTTGAAGCCCTCGGGAAACAGGGGACGGATCGTGCGGTCGATCTGGCGCGCGCGCAGCGTCTCGCCATCGGACGGACGGGCCTCGCGCTTGAAGAAGCCGCCGGGGATGCGGCCGCCCGCGTAGAACTTCTCGCGGTAATCGACCATCAGCGGAAAGAAATCCTTGTCGCTCTTCTGGTCGGAACCAACAACGGCGACCAGGGCGATGGTGTCGCCAACGCGCGCCAACACGGCGCCTGCGGCCTGCTTCGCCAGCTTGCCAGTGCGAAGCTCAATCGTCTTGCCCGAGCCGAAATCGAACTCCATGACATGCTCGGTGAAATTCAGTCCTTGGATGGACTGGTACTTGGGCTGACTCATCGTGAGCGCTCCTGTGATTTGGTTTTCGTTCGGTGGGGAGGATTCCCCTCGGGAACGATGACCCGGGAGTCTCGGAATTTCCATCCGCCATCCGCCCGCGTGGGTGATGGCGCATGCAAATCCCGGCTACCGGGCCAGTGCCTACAAGATCGAATGCGGGGCGGGGCATATCCTCCGTGTGGTGGGTGAGAAGTTAAAACAAACCAGCGCGGCGGAGTGATCCGCCGCGCTGGTGGAGATGCGCGATTGCCGGGCGGGGCCCGTGATGTTGGAACAGGGTGCGAAGGCCGCGGGCATCAGCTCTTGATGTCGCGGATTTCGAGGCGCGCGATCAACGTCCGGTAGCGGTCGATATCCTTGCGCTTGAGGTACAGCAGCAGCGCGCGACGCTGGCCCACGAGCACCAGAAGCCCACGCTTGCCGTGGAAATCCTTCTTGTGGGTCTTGAAATGCTCGGTCAGATTATTGATGCGCTCGGTGATGACGGCGATCTGGACTTCCGGCGAGCCGGTGTCGGACTCGTGCGTCTTGTACAGCTCGATGACTTCCTTCTTGCGTGCGGCGGTGATGGACATGGACTCTCCAAGTGTTGTTAAGTAAGCCAATGGCAAAGATGTCCGCCGGAGAAGGACGAGACCCCTTGCGCAAGGCCGATGGGGAGAGTGGGGACCCTCCCCCCGGGTGTCAAGGAGGGAGAGTGGGTCGAATCCAGAGTTGGATCGCAAACCGTTGACTGAACCGTGCCGTCCTGATGCCGCGCTCTGAAGGGCCGACCTCGCCTTGACAGGGGCCGACTGCGGGAGATGATTGAACAGTGAGAGCAACCAGCGGTCCCAAGGTGCGTTATGCAATCATTAAGGGCAGTCGAAATACAGACCCATCTGGGCGAGATACTTGATCAGGTGGAGGAAGGGGAGCGCGTGGCGATTATGCGTGACGGGCGCCACATCGCGACCATCATCCCTGCGGAATCAGAGGCGTCAGCCCAGACGGAGGGGTCCCGGGAAATGTTGACCGGACAAGTTCACTCGTTCAATCCGATCGAGCGGAAAATCCGCGAAACAAAGGCCTTTGAGGGGGTTCTCGCCCTGCGCGAGCAGATCATGCGCGAAGGGAAGGGACTGACACTGAGCGAGATCCTTTCAGCGCGCGACGAGGGCCGAAGGTGAGTGTACTGGTTATCGACGCATCGGTGTTTCTCGCCTGGGCGCTGCCGGATGAGTTGAATCCGGTGGCGGAATCCGCGATGGGGGAGCTTCGGCGCGGCGGCGGCATTGTGCCGGGCCTATGGCCGTTGGAGGTCGCGAATATTCTCGCAATCAAGGAAAAGAAGGGACGTCTTGAGACGCCTTTCGTGGAACGAATTGTGAACCACATTGGAGACCTTCCAATCCAGATCGATTCGGAAACGGCAGGGAGGGCGCTATCCGATACGATGACCATCGCGCGGAGGACCCGCCTCACAGTTTATGATGCGTCCTATCTCGAGCTGGCAAGTCGCCGCAAGTTGGTGCTCGCGACCTTGGACACCGCCCTTGCGGCTGCCGCCGTCTCAGAATCGGTGGCGGTGTTTGCCATAGTCGATCCTGCGGCGCGATAACGGAGACTGGCGCGGCTTTTGGACTCGCTGATGGCATCTACTCCAAGCGGCGCGCAGCCGCATCCGCCGCTTGGTAGCTTCTGCGGCGCGGGGGCGCTGATGTGGTTTGCGCTCTCATTTGGCCTGTTTGCGGTCTCCCCCGTGTACCAGCTCACCGATTCGCGCTTCGTTTTCCTGCTCAGCGAATCGCTCATGTATCGCGGCGCATTCGAGCTGACCCCCATGATCGAGTCCAGCCAGCGGGTGACGCCGGAGCTGGGCCACTTCATCGCGCGCGTGCCGTACCAGCTCGAAAAACTGCCCGACGGACGTATTTTCCACTACTGGCCACCCGGCGCGGCGATCCTTTCGATTCCCTATGTCTGGGTCGCGAACCAACTCGGCTACCGAACCTTCGATCTGGAGTCGGGCTATGATCCCGACATGGAGCGCGTGATGCAACTCCCCCTCGCTTGGGGGCTATCCGCGCTCTTTGTCGCCTGCGTTTGGATTTCGGCGACCTGGGCAGGGATGCGGCGCGGGCGGTGGTGGATTTGCGCGGCGGTGACGGCGGCGACTCCCGTATGGAGCATCGCCTCGCGGAGCCTGTGGTCCAACACGTGGGTTCTGCTGCTGCTGGGCACGGCGATCTTGCTGCTGCAACTTCTTGAGGCAGGCCGCGGGCGCGGAATTCTGATCGGGGCGGCGCTGGCGACGGTGCTCTCCTGGGGCTACTTCATCCGCCCCACGACCGCCGTGCCCATCGTCTGCGTCGGCGTGTTCCTCGCGATCCGCAACTGGAGGGCGCTGGCCGGGTATGCGGTGGTCGGGCTGCTGTGGCTCGGGCTCTTCCTGTGGTACTCCCACGCGAACTTCGGACAGGCATTTCCCTCCTACTCCAAGGGGAGTCGCCTCAGTCTCGCCATCTTTCCCATCGGCCTGGCGGGCAACATGATCAGCCCCTCGCGCGGGATGCTTGTCTATACGCCGGGCATCCTGGCCGCGCTGTACCTCGCGGCGCGGCGGTGGAAGGTTCTGCGGCACGAGCCGCTGGCGATTCTGGCGCTCGCCGCCGCAAGCCTCCAACTGGCCGCGATCTCGTGTTTCCCGGTTTGGTGGGCGGGGCACAGCTATGGCTCGCGCCTGACGTTGGAGCTCCTCCCGTGGTTCGTGCTGCTGGCGATTCTTGCGGTGAGGGCGGGCGGGGCAATGCTCTCGCGAGGCGAAGTGATCGCATGCATCCTCGTCACCGCCCTCGGCGTCATCCCCAACGGACTCGGTGCGCTGCACACGCGGTGCTGGCTGTGGAACTACTTCCCCGAGGATGTGGAAGCGAGGCCCACGCGCAGCTTCGACTGGCGCTATCCGCAATTCCTCTCTCCGTTGTTAAGGCCGCCGCCGCCAGACACCTTTCCTCCGCTGCCATCCGGTGGCCGAATCTCCCCCACCGACGAGGGCCAGCGCCCCTTGCTGTGGGAGGGTTGGACGCAGTGGCCCACGCCACCAATCCGCTGGACGGAAGGGCCCCGCGCCAGTGTGCGGTTTGGCATCGACCAGGTCCCGCCAGCCGCAACCCTCTCTGTGCGCGCGGGGGCCTTCGTGCATCCACCCGCGCTCGCGAAACAGAGCATCCGCGTGCTGCTCAACGGGGTCGTCATCGGCTCCGGCGAATTCACCCAGCGCGGCCTTGTGGACCTGGAGTTCCCAATCCCCGATGGCGTCCTCGCAAAGGATAACTTCCTCCTCATCGAGACACCCGACGCCGCCTCTCCCAAGTCCGTCGGCCTCAACGACGACGCACGAAAACTGGGCATTGAGGTCGAGTGGATTACGATCACCATGGGAACGCCGATCTCCTGATCGGCGGGCGCACCCGCGCAATCCGATAGCCCCTCCGCGCCGTCTCCTCGCACGCTCTGCTCCGAGGCCAAGAGATGCTCCTTCCCATCCATCGCGACACCGTTGACTCGACCAATCTGGAGGTTCGGCGTCTGATTCGGGCGGGGTGGAATCGCGCGCGGTGCATCGGCGTGGTAGCCGACGAGCAGACCGACGGCGTGGGGCGCGAGGGCCGCCCATGGCGGAGCCCCCGCGGCGGCCTGTGGATGAGCGTCGCGTGGCCAGCGACGCAGCCGCCCGGTGCCTATACGTCCTTCCCCCTGGCGGCGGCGTGGGCGATGCGGCGGGCGATGGCGGATTCGCTGGCACTCTCCACAGAGGTGAAGTGGCCCAACGACCTTCTGGTCCGCGACCGCAAGCTATGCGGGATTCTGTGTCAGACGTTTCAGGAAGATGGCGCATGGTGCGTCCTGGCAGGAGTGGGTGTGAACGGCAACTATCCCGCCGCCGACTTGGGCAACGGCCTGCGCACTGCGCCGACGACGCTCTTTGACGAGCTTGGCCACGCGGTGGACATCATCGAGCTGGCGGGCGCCTCCTTCGCCCGGCTGCGCGAGGCATTCGATATTTTCGAGCGCGAAGGAGTGGAGACCTTCCTGCCGGAGCTGCGCGATGCGCTGGCGTGGCGCGGCATCACCATACGCGCGGGCGAGGTCACCGGCCGCATCGACGGAATCGGCGACGACGGCGCGCTGTTGCTGCAAACGCCCGATGGCCCGCAACGGTTCGTCGCGGGAGAGATCGGCTTGATCGAGAGAGTGCCATTGCAATCCACGGAGCATGAAAGATGAAGCGATATCCTGTCCTGACCGCCGACGAAGCCGCGGCTTTCATTCCCAACGGCGCCCTTGTGGGCTTCAGCGGATTCACGCCCGCGGGCGCCGCCAAGGCCGTGCCCCGAGCACTGGCCGCCCGGGCCAAGGCGCTGCACGCGGCGGGGACGCCGTTCAAGATTCGCGTGCTGACGGGAGCCTCCACGGGGAAGGCGCTGGACGACGCACTGGCCGAGGCGGAGGCAATCTCCTGGCGCGCCCCCTACCAGTCCAGCAAGCGGCTGCGCGACCAGATGAACCGCGGCGAGGTGGAGTTCGTGGACATGCACCTCTCTCACGTCCCGCAGGCGATGATGGAAGGCTTCTTTGGCCGCATGGAGTACGCGGTGGTCGAGGCGACCGAGGTCAGCGACGATGGGCGCGTCTATCTCTCCAGTTCAATCGGCGCGTCGCCCACCTACCTCAAGTGCGCCGACAAGGTCATCATCGAGGTGAACCGCGCCCACTCCCCGCGCGTGAGCGAGCTGGCCGACATCGCGATCCTTCCCGCTCCGCCCCATCGCAGCCCCATTCCCATCTATCATCCGCTCGACCGTATCGGGCGTCTATACGCAAACGTGGATCCCGCCAAGGTTGTTGGCATCGTTGAGACCAACGAACCCGACGATGTGGCGGAGTTCGCCCCCATCGACGCCACCAGCGCCGCCATCGGGCGCAATGTCGCCGCGTTTCTGGAGGCCGAAATTCGCTCCGGCCGCATCCCGCGGGAGTTCCTCCCGCTCCAGTCGGGCGTGGGGAATATCGCAAACGCCGTGATGGCGAGCATCGGCGAAAGCGCGGGA
The DNA here is from genome assembly GCA_038208905.1 of Candidatus Sumerlaeia bacterium. Taxonomy (GTDB): domain Bacteria; phylum Sumerlaeota; class Sumerlaeia; order SLMS01; family SLMS01; genus JBBQYG01. The sequence goes on from JBBQYG010000101.1 coordinate 5,663, forward strand.
ATCCCGCCGTTCACGATGTACACGGAGGTGTTTCAGGACTCGCTTGTCGGGTTGATGGAGAGCGGAAAGCTGCTCGGCGCCTCGACCACGAGCCTGACGCTCTCCGCGGAGAAGGTCGCGCGCGTTTATGGCAATATGGACTTCTTCGGCGCGCGCATCGTCATGCGGCCCCAGGAACTGAGCAACAATCCCGGCGTCGTCCGCCGCCTCGGCGTCATCACCACCAACACCGCCCTGGAGGTCGATATCTATGGCCACGCCAACAGCACGCATGTCTGCGGAACCCAGATGATGAACGGCATCGGCGGCAGCGGCGACTTCACGCGCAACGCCTACCTCTCCATCTTCATGTGCCCGTCGGTTGCCAAGGGAGGCAAGATTTCCTCCATCGTCCCCATGTGCAGTCACGTCGATCACAACGAGCATTCTGTGAACGTCGTCATCACCGACCAGGGCATCGCCGACATGCGCGCCCTCGGCCCCATCGACCGCGCCAAGCTCCTGATCGAGAACTGCGCCCACCCCATGTACCGCGACTACCTTCGCAGCTACCTCGCCAACAGTCCCGGCGGCCACATCCGCCACGACCTGGCGAAGTGCTTCGAGCTGCACCGCAACCTGATCGAGAAGGGATCGATGCTGCCGTGAACGGCGGGAAAAGGCAAGGAATAGCAGTAAGAGGCAGGGAACGGCAGGTGAGGTGAAGCGAGAGACCCCCGGCGAGCCAGGCTTGCCGGGGGTCTTGTCTATACGCAACATGCTCAGCGCTACTGGTACAGATCCCATCCCTCTGCGTCGCTGGTGTTAATGCCGTCGAGGACGGCGAGATAGATGCGTTCCGATCCGAATGCAGGACCAGCGCCAACGGTGGGGCCCGTGCCGCGCGGCGCGGCGGCGTTCCAACTGGAGACGATGGTGCGGTCGCCGGTGGTGGAGTCCACGCGCAGGAGCGCTCCGCGACTTGAATCGAGGACGAAGTATTGGCCGCTGACGGAGCCGACGGCGACGGCCGTGGCGAACGCGAGGGGGAGGCCCCGGCCGATGATCGAAGAACCGTCGTACCCGGAGAGAACGGTTGCCGTGCCGGTGGTATCGTCGATCGTATAGACGGAGGCTCCTTGAGTGCCTGCGAGATAGTCTCCGCCCGGAAGCAGTGCCATGTCGGAAAGGCCAAGCGGCGCGGTACCCGGAAAGAGCGAGCGGTCCCCTGTAACGGTATCCACCTGATAGATGTTGGGCACTCCCAAGCCCGCGATCACGATTACCTTTCCGCTGGGGCCGCGCGCGATGTTCTCAAGCGATCCGGAGAAGCTGGGACCGGAACCTATCGGCGGCCCGCCGCTGCTCTGCGAGAGGATGCTCCGGGCGCCGGTGGCAATGTTCGTGGTCGAAATCGCGCCGGTGTGGCTGCACCCGTAGATGTTGCCTGTGCCGTCCATGACCATACCATTCAGGCCTCCAATGGAAGGCCCGCTGCCCACGCTGTTGAATGGATCGGTCACCGCTGTGCGCCGCAGCGTGTGGCGGTTGATCCGAACGACCAGATGATACGTTGCCTGGCCGACCAGGACGTTGGAGCCATCCTCCACCAGGATTCCTCCGCTCGCATAGATATTCGGATCTGAGAACGGAGCATCGTTCGATCCATTGATCACGCGGCGATTGCCGTTGGACATGTTGATTTCATACACGCTCCCGTTCCGGCTGATATACGCATAGCCATCGATACCCTCGCTCAGCGCCGTGAACCCCGTGCCCGTCAGCGCGACGGAGATCACCGGGGTGTCGGGATCGTTGGTTGTGACCTGCATCGTGGCGCTGCCAAGACCATCAGTCGCGGGGCTGAAGCGAACTACGATATCTCCCGTGCTGCTGGGGCCGACGACTGTCGGCGTCGCGCCTTCCACGGCAAACCTGCCGGCCTCGGGCCCGGAGAAGGCAACACCGGTGATCGTGAGGCCGGAGAATCCACCATTGGTGATGGTGATCGACCGCTGGCTGGAGCCACCGATCGCGGCGATGCCCAAGTCGCGCGAAGCTGCCGCGCTGCCGTCGGGCTGCATGCTGTATAGATAGACAGTTCCGGTGGAATTGCTTGCGAAAGAACGCACCGCGAGATCCTCGTTGCCGTCTGCTCCGAGGTCCGGAAGCAGGGTCGGCGGGCCAAATAGGCCGAAGGAGGAAAATGGCTCCGCGATACGGCCGATGTACTCCCGCGTGGCGCCGGAGTAGAACCGTGCCGAATCATCGAACCCTGTGATGTAACCGATGGCGATGTCGCGCACGCCATCATTGTCGAGGTCTGGGGTCTCGCTGACGCCGTTGCCAAAGATTAGTCCCACATTGGGGCTCGGGCTTCCGAGCGAGGAGAGCAGCGTCCGCGATTCCGCCGAGTAGATCAGCACGGTTCCGTCCACTAGAATGCCGGGTAGGCTGGCATTCGAGAAAAGCGCATAGTCGTCCTTTCCCCCCCCGTCGATATCGCCAAGGCGAGCGACCCCCGACAGCCTGGCATCGGTCTCGGGCGATGCGGATTCGAAGCTGTGAATCAGCGAGCCGTCGGCGCTGGACATCAGATAGACGCGGCCTGCCTTGGCAAACCCCCCCACCGTCTCGTCGGGGGCCGTTATCAGCAAGTCATCGAGCGTGTCTCCATCGGCGTCGGGGACACTGAGGACGATCTGGCCAAACTGTCCGTTCGCCTCGGCATTCGGGGAGGAGAGCGTGCGGATGGCGCTGCTGAGTGTGGCGCCATTCATGACGTAAACTCGCCCGCGCCCGCCGTTCTCTCCGGGCGCGGAGACCGCGACATCCGCCACGGTATCGGAATTCAGGTCGGGCAGGGAGACGAGGTTGTAACCGTAGGAACCGTCTGACTCGGGGCTTGGGCTCCCCTCCGATTGAAAAGAGACGCCCGTTTGGGGATTGATGACATAGATTCGACCCGCCCCGGCCAGCGTGGCGTGAGTGGTCCACGGCGCGGATGCAAGAAACTCCGGGACCGCCCCGCCGGTCATCTGACGCCACGGGATCACCGAGAGGCCGAAGAAACCGCCGGAAACACCGTCGGGGGCGTTGGCTGTGCGGATCAGAGTGCGGTCGCTGCCGCTCAGCAGGTGAACTTTCCCCCCTCCGCTCTCAAAAGGCGCACTGATGGCAAGATCGACGGCAGCGTCCGAATTGATGTCGGGAAGCGCAACGATGGTCGCGCCAAACAAGTTGCCGGTTGTTGCAAGGGGAGACGTGATGGTGGCGTACTGCGCCGACGCCGATAAGGCGCCGAGTGCGGAAATCGTGGCACAGATTGTAGCTGCAAATCGGGCATGGCGAACCATCATGGAACTCCCAGAAAGAGATTTAGTAAGGCTGTTGGTCGGCATAATGACCGCAAATTCCGACCGGCGAATCAACCCATTTTTGATCCGATAAGGGGGTTATTTTCCCCGAATGCTGCCGGCATTTTCCCTGCATGTTTTTGTGGACAGGGTGTCCCCGCCGGTGTTCGCCTCCGCGTTACCAATGGCAGCGCGCTGGCGCACCATCCAGGACCGCAAGGGACGATACGATAACCTATGGAAGCATTCGAATCCGCGCTGCTCCCCGTCTTGCCGCTCAAGGAAACCGTGGTGTTTCCCACCGCCGTCACGCCGCTGTTCGTCGTCCGGGCAGAGAGCATGGCCGCCGTGGAAGCCGCCCTGCGCGCCGACAAACGCGTGTTTCTGGCCTGCCAGCGATCCGCCGAGAAGGACGATCCCCAGCCCGGCGACCTCTATGACGTCGGCTGCGTGGCGGAGATGCTGCAAGTGCTGCGCGTACCCGATGGCTCCGCCAAGATCCTCGTCGAGGGAATCTACGCCGCGCGCGCCGTGGAGTACATGCCCCCGGCGCAGATGCTCCAGGCGCTTCTTGTGAGGCTGGAAATCTCTCCACTCGAGAACTCGGGCGCGTCGGCCTATGTGCGCAGCACGCTCTCCCTCTTCGAGAAGTATGCGAATTTTTCCGACAAGGTCCCCGAGGATCTCTTCCTCTCCATCAAGAGCCTGGAGGATCCCCTCAGTCTGGTCTATGCCGTCGCCAGCTACTCCGGCATCAAGCCCTCGGAGAAGCAGCGCATTCTCGAGTCCCAGAGCCTCGAAGAGAAGTTCATGATCCTGAACGCGAACCTGGAGAAGGAGAACCAGATCCTCGCCCTTGAGGACCAGATCGTCTCCCAGGTAAAGTCCCAGATCGGCCAGACGCAGCGCGAGTATTTCCTGAACGAGCAGCTCAAGGTGATCGAGCGCGAGCTGGGCATTGGCGGCGACGAGCACTCCGAACTGGAGGACCTTCGCGCGGAGGTCGCCAAGGCCGACATGCCGGCGGAGGCACGCGCCAAGGCGGAGAAGGAGCTGACGCGCCTCTCGCGCATGGCGTCGCTCTCCCCCGAGGCCACCGTCGCGCGCAGCTATGTGGAATGGCTGACGGAAGTTCCGTGGAAGAAGCGATCCGAGGATCGCATCGACCTGACGGAAGCGCGGGCGGTGCTGGACGAGGATCACTTCGGCCTCGAGAAGGTCAAGGAGCGCATCGTCGAATACCTCGCCGTGACGAAGCTCGCGGGAAAGGTGCGCGGTCCGATCCTGTGTTTTGTTGGGCCCCCGGGTGTTGGCAAGACATCGCTGGCGCGCAGCATCGCCCGCTGCGTCCACCGCGAGATGGTCCGCGTCGCCCTCGGCGGCGTCCGCGACGAGGCGGAAATCCGCGGCCACCGCCGCACCTATATCGGCGCCCTGCCCGGCAAGATCATCCAGTCGATGAAGAAGGCCGGCACCGTGAACCCGGTGTTCCTGCTGGACGAGATCGACAAGCTGTCGAGCGACTTTCGCGGCGACCCGGCTTCGGCGCTGCTGGAGGTCCTCGACCCCGAGCAGAACCGCACCTTCAACGATCACTATCTGGAGGTGGACTACGACCTCTCCAGCGTCATGTTCCTCACAACGGCCAACACCGTGGCGGGGATTCCCCCGCCGCTGCTGGATCGCATGGAGATCATCCGCATCAGCGGATATACAGACATCGAGAAGGTCCAGATCGCGCGGCGATACCTGGTGCCCAAGTCCATCGCAGCAAGCGGACTGGATAAGCGCAGCCTCACGATGGACCAGGCCGCCCTCGGCTTCCTGATCCGCGGATATACACGCGAGGCCGGTGTCCGCAGCCTCGAGCGCGAAATCCAGTCGGTCTGCCGGAAGGTTGCCACGAAGCTGGTTTCCTCCGGCAAGAAGCGCGGCAAGCCCGCCACCGAGAAAATCACCCCCGCCAAGATCCGCGAGTATCTGGGCGCGGAGCCGTGGAAGGAAAAGACCTTCGCCCGCAAGCGCGAGATCGGGAACACGATCGGCCTCGCATGGACGGAAGTCGGCGGCGAACTGCTCCACGTGGAGACACGCTCCATGGTCGGCAAGGGCCAGCTCCTCCTCACCGGCAAGCTGGGCGAGGTGATGAAGGAGAGCGCCCGCGCGGCCCTCAGCTACATCCGCTCCCGCGCCGCCGACCTCGGCATCGACCCCGACTTCCACAAGGAGATGGACCTGCACGTCCACCTTCCCGAGGGCGCCATCCCCAAGGACGGCCCATCCGCCGGCATCGCGCTGGCGGCGTCGCTCGTCTCCACGCTGAGCGGCGTCCCCGCGCGGCAGGACGTCGCCATGACGGGCGAGATGACGCTTCGCGGCCGCGTCCTCAAGATCGGCGGACTCAAGGAGAAGGCCCTCGCCGCCTATCGCGGCGGTATCCGCTACGTGCTCATCCCCGAAGACAACCTCAGCGACCTGTCCGAAATGCCCGCCGAGGTCCTCAAGAAAGTCACCTTCATCCCCGTCTCCGACCTCGTGCAGGTCATCGACTTGGTCCTCGGCAAAAAACCCCTCTCCGCCCACAAGGCCCCCACGCCCACCCCCCGACCAGCGGGCGCCAAAGCCACCCCGCGCAAACCCCGCCAGCCCTCCCGCCACGCCCCCGGCCAGGCAGGATAGCACGGTGGCATTCGCATCTGCCCATGCCCCGCCAGCCCCGAATTAAACGCAATCTGGCTCCCCGCGATGGGGAGCCAGATTTGTATTTGCAGTATTTCGTCCTACCCGGAGCTGTTACCAGCTCGACTTCGTCACGCCGACCAACTCCCCACGGTGGGCAAGGCGGCGGAACTCGTTACGGCAGAGGCCGAAGAACGTCAGGTTGCCGCGGCCACGGCCCGTAAGCAGGCAGCGGTTGCGGAAGCGCGTCTTGGAGGAGTCGCGGGGGAGCTTCTGGAGCTTGACGAAAGCCTCCATCACTTCCTCGGGAGATGCGGAAGCGCTCTTGATGACCTTCTTCAGTTCGGTGCGCTTCTCGGCAAGCCTCGTCGAAAGTGCGAGGCGCTTCTTGTTTCGTGCAAGCAGGCTGGTCTTCGCCATGGGGTTGCGTCAGGTCCTTGATCGAATGGGCGAGCGCCTTTGCGGGCGGTCGCGGGGGTGAGAGGGGGCGCCAGCGGGCCCACGCCTGTCAAGGGCGAAAGGCCCGCCTTGGCCGTGAAACGTCGGCCTTGACTTGGTATTGATAAATCAATCTCAATACGAAACCGATCCCCCTCCAAAGGCTACCCTCGATGAGCTCTCCCATTGCCCGACTTCCCGTCACGGTCCTCTCCGGATTTCTCGGCGCTGGCAAGACGACGCTGCTGAATCATGTGCTGTCCAACCGCGAGGGCCTGCGCGTCGCGGTGATCGTGAACGATATGAGCGAGGTGAACATCGACGCGGCGCTGTTGAAGAGCGGGCCCGCGGCGCTAAGCCGTGTGGATGAGCAACTGGTGGAGATGAGCAACGGCTGCATTTGCTGCACCCTGCGCGAGGACCTGCTGCGCGAGGTCGCCCGCCTCGCCGCCGAGAGCCGCTTCGACTACTTGCTGATAGAGTCCACGGGGATCAGCGAGCCACTCCCGGTGGCAGAGACCTTTACGTTCGAGGACAGCGAGGGGCGTGGCCTCTCCCAACTGGCCCAATTGGACACGATGGTTACCGTGATCGATGCCTCGACGATTCTTGAGCATCTGGCGGGCGCCGAGTCCCTCCGCGACGCGGGGCTGGGCATGGGCGAGGAGGACGAGCGGACCATCGGCGAGTTGCTCTTCGATCAGATCGAATTTGCCGACGTGCTCATCATCAACAAGTGTGACGTGGCGGAGGGAGAGGACCTCCCGCGCATCGAGGCGCTGGCCCGGCGCCTCAATCCCGAGGCGAAGATTCTCCGCGCGTCCCGGGGAGTGGTGCCGCTCGGCGAGATCCTGAACACGGGGCGGTTTTCCACCCAGCGCGCCGAGGCCCATAGCGAATGGCTGACGGAGCCGCGCGGCACCCACAAGCCCGAGACAGAGGAGTATGGAATCGGCAGCATGGTGTACCGCGCGCGGAGGCCCTTTCATCCCGAGCGGGTCATGGAGGCATTCGACTCCCTTCCGCTGAGCGCCGTGCTGCGGGCGAAGGGTTTCCTGTGGCTCGCGACGCGGCACGAAATGGTGTCGGTGCTGGCGCTTGCGGGGCGATCCATGGTGCTCGATCCTGGGGGCTTCTGGTGGGACAACACACCGCGGCACGAGTGGCTCGCCGACGCAGATGAACTCACCCGTATTAACGCGTTGATGCAGCGGCCTTACGGCGACCGTCGTCAGGAATTCGTCGTGATCGGGCAGCACCTCGACCAAGCTGCGATTCGCGCGGTTTTGGACGCGGCCCTGCTAACCGACGCCGAGATGGCTCTGGGCCCGAAAGGATGGTCCCGCACCCTCTCCGATCCCTTTCCCGAGTGGTCTGTGACTGAGACTGCCTAGGCTGTGGTTGATAAATGGCTTCGAGCTGATCCGTTGAGCGAGAACGAGTCATGACGATGGCGCCATGACGAGGCGATGTGGTTCATCGTTGAGGAATCGCGACGCGTCAGGACGAAGGTTCGCAGCCATCGGAAAGCCGAATGCAATTGTCAATCAAACACAGCCTGGCCCGGAGTCGAGCGTCTGAGACGCCGTGCGGGAATTCGGCGGGGTGCTCCTCTTCGCCACGCCGACATGTCCCGATGGCGGTCAGTCGAACCACTGCCACTCCGGCACGGACGATCCCGGGAGCGGCGCAATGTACTCCATGCGGACGGCACCGGAGTAGAAGCGATTCCCCGTCACCGCGCCGTTCCCGACAACCACGTTCTGGGTGACCGCGCCCTTCGCGGGGCTGGCCTCGAACTCAAAGTTGCCGAGAGTCTGCCATGTGTTGCCGTTCCCCGAGACGTTCTGGTTCTGCGAGGACGTGCTGGCCCCGTTGCGGTGGTTCACGGTGTAGGTGACATTGGCGATGTTGTTGGAGCTGTAGGGATAGGCCACCTGAACCGTATAGACCCCGGAGACGTCGAAGATCGGGGCGAAGGTGGCGAAGCGGTTGGCCGTGCCCGCGCTGCA
>JBBQYG010000102.1:0-13971 GCA_038208905.1 Candidatus Sumerlaeia bacterium
TCCAACGCCGCGCGGGACAACTCCAACGCGTCGCCAAACCACTGCCGCCGGTTGGCAAGCTCCGCCAGCGCCAACAGGCCCGTGGCGTGGCCCGGGTGCTGCTCGCCATAGTGGAGGCGCCGCTCCAGCGCGCTGCGCGCCAGCACGGCCTCCGCGCCCTCGTAGTCCTCGAGCCGCGCCAGCGCGTTGCCATAGTTCAGCAGATAGGAGAGGCGATCGCGCGCCGCCTGCTCGTTGCCGGGAAACTCGGTCGCGCCCGCATCGCGGAAGCACTGGGCCGCCGTCTCGTGGTCGCCGGCAAAGGTCAGCACCATGCCCAGGTCATTGCTCGCCGTGGCAAACTCCGCGCTCTCCCGCCCGTGCTCGCGCTCCGCCTCCATCATGGCGATGCGCGCGCCATCGGCGGCCTCCGCATAGCGCCCTTCGGCGACCAATTCCTTCCAAGGCATCATGCGAACGGACTCCATCGTGGGATCACTTCATGGCGCGCGCGGCACCGGTGGAAAAGCTCCGGTCCGCGCCAGCGCTTCACAACGGGAAAAGAAAGGAGCCCCGCAGGTGAATCCCGCGGGGCTCCGTGTCAGCCGGTCTGGCGCGACGGCGGTCGCGATTACTCTTGGGGGGCCTCGGCGGCGGGTGCCGCAGCCTTTGGCGCGTTGGAGCTTGCGGTCTCGATCTGGGCAAGGCGGGCCTTGCCGCCCGAGGCAGCCTCCGCGGCCAGCTTGTTGTCGGCCACGCGGCGCTCGACCAGGCGAGCGCGCTTGCCGCGCAGATCGCGCAGGTAGTACAGCTTGGCGCGGCGGACCTTGCCGCGGCGGATGACCTTGACTTCCTCGATGCGTGGGCTGTGGAGCTGGAACACGCGCTCCATGCCGACGCCAAGGCTCACGCGGCGGACCATGAAGGTCTCGCGGATGCCCGAGCCACGGCGCCCGATCACCAGGCCCTCGTAGTCCTGAACGCGTTCCTTCTCGCCCTCGCGGATCTTCACCGACACGCGGACGGTGTCGCCGGGGCGGAAGTAGGGGATGTTGGTCTTGAGGTGACCGGCTTCTAGGTCGCGGATAATCTGATTCATGGCACTTTACCTTTGCCCGGCGCCGCTTGGGGCCCGGGGAGTCATTTTCCTGAGCGCAGAGGGTGCTCCCGGGGCAGCGCCGCCGGTGTCCATACGCGGAAAGCCGGGAAGGAAACGGCGGCAGGGGGGGGCGATGCAACGGTAAAGTGGGATATTTTGCCACCCACGCCGGGAACTCCTGGAACTCCCATCCACGCAGCAGGGCGGCTTGTAAGCTCCGGAAACCAATCGTCCCGCCGCTCCCGCGGCGATTTCGCGATGGCCCAACGAGTTGGAAATCGTCACGGAGGTTTAGGAGTTCTTGGCGCCCATGTCTCTGGCCCACGGTAGCAGGGGCATCCCTGCCGGTCCGCTGTAGCCTCGGCGAAGGAGGACCCACGCGGTCCCACCAGTTTCCGCGTTCCGCCGAGGGTTCTGGCCGCCTGCATGGGCGAGACGCACCGTCGCTACCGTGCTCAGCGCCCCGCATTCGCGTTGACCTCCACCCGCCCCCTGCCCAAATCCTTTCAATCAACACCAGAGCATCCCGCAGCGCCCCCGAGAGGTCCCCATGGCGGACAGCACCCGAGCCCGAATCCTCGCCGTTGACGACGAGAACGACATCCTGCTGATCCTCCGGACGGCGCTCAAGGACGACTACGACGTCTCCACCGCCCAGAGCGGCCCCGACGCCCTCGCCAAAATGGAGGAGGACATCCCCGACCTCGTCATCCTCGACATGATGATGCCCGGGATGGACGGCATGAGGGTCCTCGAGGCCATCCGCCGCAACCCCAACACCGCCACCGTCCCCGTCATCTTCCTCACCGGCGTCACCGACCGCGCCAAAGTCCGCGAAGCCCTCGACAAGGGCACCTCCTACTACATCGTCAAACCCTTCACCCACCACGACCTCATGAGCAAGGTCGGAATCGCGCTGAAGGAAGCCCAGGGAGCGGGGTTTTAGGTCCGGAACCTGTCCCTGATATCAGACACATCGGTATGGCTATTTGGCGACTTCCTGAAGTTGAGTCGCCTTGGTAGTAGAATCTCGAAGCGGCCGGGGTCTTTTTCGTCGGCTGTGGCCAGCGGCGCGTGGCGAGGCGTCGAATTCCGCCCCCTTCCTCGGCCGGGTTTTTCCTTTTTTTCATCCTTGTTCTCTTGTATATCGGGGCGGCAAAAGTTATACTAACGATATTGCCGTCAGTAGACCAAGTCAGGTCTAACAAGGAGCAAATTCACCCATGAAGCACTTGGTTCGCGCCGTCGCCGTTGGGCACTGCCAGCCAGCGCCCCTCCGGCGACAGGGCCGTGGACATATCCTACGACCTCGCGAACGGCAACGGCCCGATGACGGTATCCACCTCCGACCGTTCATGACCGACCTCAATACAGCAATCACAGAACGGGGGACCGCCCCGCCCGAGGCGCAGCAAGACGGCGAAGGACTCTCATCATGTTTATCCGACTGATCCCCAAGGTCTTCTATGCCGATATCAAGGTGGGCTTGGAGCTATTTGTGGGGTGTCTGGGTTTTCAGGTGCTCTATCAGGACGCTGCGATTTCCGTTCTCGGGAGGGACGGGGCAAAGGTGTACCTGATCGAGAACGCAGAGCTGGCGACTGCCCAGATTCTTGCGGAGTATCCCGCGTTGGAAGCCTAGGACATCCGCCAGTGTTTACTCGTGGAACGCCAACCCATCGGCGTAACCCCAACTTCCCGTTGAGCCCCCACCCGCTTCGCCCGCAAACCTACCGCCCCCGGCGGTGGCTGGCCGGGGCATCACTCGATTTCAGGAAAGCGGATCATCATGGCATCGCAAGCGGCTCCCCTGCAGGTCACCCTTCCTGATGGTTCGGTGAAGACGTTCGAGGGGACGACGACGGCGGGCGCGGTGGCGGCGTCGATTGGGGCGGGGCTGGCCAAGGCGGCGCTGGCGGCGCGGGTGAACGGCAAGATCGTGGACCTGTCGGCGCCGATCGAGGGCGACGCGAGGGTGGACATCCTGACGTCCAAGTCTGCGGAGGCGCTGGAAGTCCTGCGCCACTCCTGCACCCACCTGATGGCCCAGGCGATCAAGCGGCTCCACCCCACGGCGATGCTGGAGGACGGTCCGCCGACGGAGGAAGGCTTCTGGTACGATATCCGCACCGAGCCCCCCCTCACCCCCGAGGACTTCCCCGCGATCGAGGCGGAGATGGCGAAGATCGTGAAAGAGGCGCTGCCCATCGAGCGGCAGGTGCTTTCCCGCGAGGAGGCGCGGACGCTGTTCGCGTCGCGCGGCGAGAAGTACAAGCTCGACCTGATCGAGCGCATCCCCGAAGGCGACACGATCAGCGCCTACAAGCAGGGCGAGTTCATCGACCTTTGCCGCGGGCCGCACCTTCCCCACACGGGCGTGTTCAAGGCCTTCAAGCTGATGAGCGTGGCCGGCGCCTATTGGAAGGGCGACGCCAACAACGAGCAGCTCTGCCGCATCAAGGGGACCGCGTTCCACAACAAGCTGGAGCTCGACGCGCACCTGGCGATGCTGGAGGAGTCCAAGAAGCGCGACCACCGCAAGCTGGGCCGCGAGCTGGAACTCTTCATGCACCACGAGTGGGCGCCGGGAGAGGCGATCTGGCTCCCCAAGGGCCACACGATGTATCGCATCCTCGCGGATTCGATGAGCACGCTCTGCCACGAGGAGGGGTATATACAGGTCTTCACGCCGATGCTTTTCAAGGCCGACCTGTTCAAGACCTCCGGCCACTGGTCCCACTATCGGGACAACATGTTCATCGTCCCCGGGCAGGAAAGCACCAAGCTCGCGCCCGAGGTCACCGCCCTGCGCCTTGAGCGCATCGAGCGCGAATCCCCCGACGTGGTGACGAAGAGCGAGTGGGATGCGCTTCAGAAGGAGTTGCAGGGCGTCACCGAACCCGCGCAGCGCCTCGCGATCCTGATGAAGAACGACAAGCTCTCCACGAAGTACTGGAACATCTTCGAGCGCGGCGGCGAGGTGGTGGAGCTGGTGGAGTCGGGGAACGAGGTCTATGCCCTCAAGGCGATGAACTGCCCGTGCCACATGCTGATCTTCCGCGACCAGAAGCGCAGCTATCGCGAGCTCCCCCTCCGCATCCACGACCAGGGGGTGCTCCACCGCAACGAGGCAAGCGGCACGCTCAGCGGCCTGACGCGCGTCCGCCAGTTTTGCCAGGACGACGCCCACATCTTCCTGATGCAGGAGCAGATCGAGGACGAGATCACCAAGCTCATCGCGATGACGCGACGCGTCTATGCGGCCTTCGGGCTGGAGTTCACCAAGCTCTACCTCAGCACGCGCCCCGCGGATTTCCTCGGCAAGAAGGAAACATGGGACACGGCGGAGGCCGCGCTGGAGAACGCCATTAAGGCCAACAACATGGAGTATCAAGTCAACGCGGGCGACGGCGCGTTCTACGGCCCCAAGATCGACTTCATCGTCCGCGACTGTCTTGGCCGCGACTGGCAGACGGCCACGATCCAGCTCGACTACCAGCTCCCCTCGCGCTTCGGCCTCAGCTTCGTCAATGCGGAGAACAAGCCCGAGATGCCCGTGGTCGTGCATCGTGCGATCTATGGCAGCTTCGAGCGCTTCTTCGGCATCCTCATCGAGCACTACGGCGGCAACTTTCCCACATGGCTCGCGCCGGTGCAGGCGCGCATCGTCACCATCAGCGAGAAGTTCGAGGGCTACGCGCGCAACCTCCACGGCCAGCTTCTCGCCGCTGGCATTCGCGCCGAAGTAGACTTCTCCGCGGAGAAGGTCGGCTCCAAGATCCGCGACGGACGCAACATGCGGATCCCCTACCTCCTTGTGGTGGGGGAGAAGGAATCCGAGGCCGGCACCGTGGCCGTGCGCTCCCAGACCAAGGGCGAGCTCGGCGTCATGCCCTTCGCCGAATTCCTGACGCGCATCGAAGGCGAGAAGTCGCTGCGCTACTAACCGCGGGGCGCGGGCTGACACGTCCCCCAGATGAAACGATGCCGCCCTCAATTCAAGGAGGGCGGCATCGTTCTTTCCATGCGCGGCATGGGAATCCGGCGTGCGGGGCGGGGCGCCCGCGCTACGCCGTCCCCTCCCGCCCGATCATGTCGATGGCCTTCCACGTTCCGAACCAATATCTAAGCACATTGATCGCGGCGATGAAGAAGATATACAGCGTACACGCGGCCCACGCGGCATAGAGGCCGTGGTTTGGCGTCGCGAAGCTATCCTTGAAGTAGGCGATCAGCAGGCATGGGCCGGTCAGCAGGAGCTGGGAGAAGACGATCGACACCAGCATGACGAATCGAGTGTCGCCCGCGCCCTTAAGCGCCCCGCTATACACCAGGAGCCACGCGTCCACCAGCGTATAGACGCCGACGAAGATCAGCAGCAGCTTGGTCAGGCGCACGGCCTCCTGCCATTCCGCCTCGGGCGTGCCGCCGCGGAACCAATGGAGCAGCCCCTCGGGGTATCCGATATAGACGATCATCACGAGGGCCATGTAGATCGTGGTGATCAGGGCGGCGCCCGCGGCCATGCGTTCGACCCCGCGAAGGTTGCGCGCCCCACAGAGCTGGCCCGCCATGATCTGAGTCGCGGCGTGCATACCCAGCGCGGGAATGAAGAGGAAGAAGTTGATGTTCATCGCCAGGTTGCTGGCGCGCTGGGCCGCATAGCCAAAAACGCCCACGACCATCATGAACGTGGTAAAGCCCGACATGTCGATGACCGAGTGAATTCCCGAGGGCATTCCGAAACGCAGGAGCCGCTTCAGCAGGGTGCCATCGGGCCGCCAACCACTCCACACGCCGAAGCGACGCTCGTTCTCCCGATTCGCCGCAATCAGCGCGACGAAGATCAGGAAACCGACCCCCGTTGAAATGACCGACGCCCACGCGGCGCCCATGATGCCGCTCGGGAAGATCCAGATCGGCGCGAAGATCATCCACGTGTTGAGGCAGATATTGAGCAGGCAGACGACCGCGCTCACAAAGAGCACAAGCCCCGTCCGCCCCATGCCCACGAAGTAGCTGTAGGCGGTCGTGTTTAGCAAGGCGGGGATACTCCCCAGCATCATCACTTTGAAGTACTCCGCTTCCAGCCGCGGCAGGTGGCCATCGTGGCCGATCAATCGGAAGATCGGATACCCGATGTTGGCGAGCACCGTGAGGAGCGCTCCGCCAGCGAGCGCGACATACAACGCCTGCCACACGATCGGCCCCGCGCGGCGCTCGTCCTCCGCCCCGATGAACTGCGCCACAAACGTGGAGCAATACGCCACCGTGTGGTGGAAGAAACCAAGGATGGCCCAGTACATCATCCCCGCCTGCAGCGCGGCGGTGAACTCGTCCTGCGAATTCCACGCGAGGAACATGCGGTCAAAAAACTGGTTAATCGCCATCACCGCGTTGGAAAGAATCAGCGGGATGGCGATGACAAGGATGTTTCGTATGCCGTCGGCACCCTGCCACCGCGGTCGGATGAAGATGCGGCCACGGGGTGGCCTCGCCGATGGCGAGGGGACGACTGGTTGTGCAGGCATGGGCCTACCTCAAGAGGGAAACGGGGACGCGGCACCAACGATGCGGGCCGTGGATTGTAGAAGGGTTTCTGGGGAAGGCCGGAGGTGGTTACCGGCGATTCGCAGTGACTCTATTCATCGTTTCCCTCGAAGCAGCAGGCGCGCAATTTCCGCAAGTCCGAAAAGCAGGATCAGTGCGGCGCTGACCGGGAGGGCCAGCAGAAACACAATGGGCGACAGATACCATGGCCCGCCGGAAGTGTCGGTCGTTGCCCGAGGTGGCGAGTAGCTGATGTGCCCCTTGGCGCTCTTCTTCCGCGCGGCAGGCTTGTCCGCCTCCGGCGTGGGACCTTCCGGCATGGCAATCACCGGGGCGGACTTGCCGCCGCGCACGCGCGGATCGCGGCACCAGTCAGCCAATGGCCCGATGGTCTTGTCCCATGTATAGCTTGCGCGGATCAGGTCCTGTGCGTTGCGGCTGCGGCGCTCGACGTCCTCGCGATGGCCAAGCAGGCGGCCCACAAGCTTCGCCACGCCCTCGCGGTCGTCCTCCGCAAAGGTCCACCCCGCCTTGCCGCGCTCGATGGGTTCGGCCAGCTCGTCGAAGGTATTGTGAATCGTCGGCAACCCCGCCCACATATAGGTGATCGTGCGCGTGGGGAACGCCAGCTCGCGTTCGGCGTTCCGCGTCATCAGGTCAAGTGCCACGCCGGCCCCGCGAAGCTGGATCAGCATCTTGTCAAACGGCATCACTGGCAGCATCTCCACGCGCGGGCTCTTTGCCAGGAACTCCATCAGCGTGTCGAAGCGCCCGCCCGATACATCGCCGCCGGGATGGGCTCCGCCAATGAAGAGGAGACGCCCGCGATCCTTCTCCTCCAGCACCTCGATGGTCGTGCGCAGGATCATTTCGGGATTCTGCCACGGGAGGAACATGCCCCCATAGATGAACGTGGCGTGGTCGCGGCCCGGGGTCGGCTGGGGCAGCTCTGGAGAAACTGAAAACGGAATCACCGGACACAGGTTGGCGCGCGGGTCGTGGCCCGCCTGGATCAGGAAGGGCAGGAAGTAGTGGCGCTGGAACGCGCCGCTGCACACCACGAAATCCGCCGCTGCCAGCGCGCGCAGCTTCTCCGCAAGATCGCCCGCGGGGTTCGCCGAATTCCACAGGCGACGCTCCAGCAGATGGGGCCCCGCAAGGTCGATGGCGAGCGGACACGGCAGCGGCCTGCGGATCTCGGAGAAAAGGGGCCAGTGCTGGAGCACCACCGCATCGGGCGCCTGCTCCGCGATGAAGTCGTCCAGCCTGCCGCGCTCGAATGTGGCGATGCCGGGCACGGCGGAAAGGTCCACCTGCTTGCCGCGAATCGCATCGGCTGCAAAGGCGATCGTCACGTTGCGAAGGCCCGCCGACCGCAGGCCGAAGCCAAGGCTCCACGCCCGCAGGCCCGCGCCCGTTGTGGCAAGCCCGGGGAGGGGGAGTGGTTCCGTCGTCAGAATGAGGATCTTCGCCGCCATGCGTGCCCGCTGCCGTTTCGAGTGAGTATTTGCGGGTCATGTTGTGGGGCGGCGGACGGTGGGCAAGCGGAGTGGCGGCCCCCCGTGGCGAATAGGGAAGAGGCGATCTGTGCTGACCGAAACCCGCCCGAACTGTGCCCCGCCAACGGTCAGCGGGATTGTGTCAACGCGGCAAATCGCCGCTCGGCGTCCTCCCAAGCGGGCGTGGGGCGCGGGGAATAGATGGTCGGCTGCTCCGACCGCGCAATGGTGGCGCGCAACTCTTCGAGGCCGGAAATGCGGCCAGAGGCGGCCAACTGCATTCCGATGTTTCCGAGGGCGGTTGCCTCCACGGGGCCCGCGTGAACGGGTACGCCACAGGCGTCGGCGGTGAACTGGCAGAGCAGGCGATTGCGCGCGCCGCCCCCGACGATGTGCAACACGGAGAGCTTGCGGCCGCAGAGCTTCGCAAGCGACCGAAGCCGGTCACGGAAGGCCAGGGCAAGGCTCTCCAGAATGCAGCGCGCGATGGCGCCGTGGTCGGCGGGTGGCGGCTGGCCGGTCTCGGCGCATCGCGCACGAATGCGCCCGGGCATGTCGCCGGGGGGGAAGTAGATCGACTCGTCGGGATTGATCAGGCTGACGAGCGGCGTCGCGCCCTCCGCCAGCGCGATCAGTTGATCCCATGTGTGGGCCTGTCCGTCGCGCTCCCACTGGCGCTCGCTCTCTTGCAACAGCCAAAGGCCCATCACGTTCTTCAGGAGGCGGAAGGTGCCAAACACGCCTCCCTCGTTGGTGAAGTTCAGCGCGCGCGCCTCCGAGTTGATGACGGGCTCGCGGACCTCCGTCCCGATGAGCGACCACGTCCCGCAGGATATATACGCGAAGTCCGGCCCGGTGGCGGGAACCGCGGCCACGGCGGAGGCGGTGTCGTGGGTGCCCACGGCGATCAGTTCCGTGCCGTGCAGACCCGTGCGGTCGGCGATCTCTTGCCTCAGCGGGCCCAGCCGCGTGCCGGGCTCGGCGATTGGTGCGAATAGGTGGCGGGGTAGTTGCAGCCGCTCGATCAGCGGCCACGCCCAGTCACGCGTTCGCGGATTGCAGAGCTGCGTGGTGGTCGCGTTCGTGAACTCCGCCCGCACGGCGCCGCTGAGCGCGTGGTGGAACAGATCCCCCATCAGGAGAAGGCGATGCGCGCCCGATAGCTTGGCGGAGTCGCCGCGCCGCGCGGCCACCAACTGGAAGATCGTGTTGAGCTGCATGAACTGGATGCCGGTCTCGGCGAAGATTTCGTCCGCCGGGACTTCCTCCCGAAAGACCTTCTCCATCATGTCGTTCGTGCGCGCGTCGCGATAGTGAACCGGCGTCTCGATCAGATCGCCGTTGGCGTTCAGCAGCCCATAGTCCACGCCCCACGTGTCGATGCCGAGTGTCTGCGCCGGGCTGCCCGCCGCACGCGCCCGGGAGGAACCCTCGCCAAGCCCCCGCAGGATGTTTTGCAGCAGGTCGTCGAACCGCCACCTCAGCGTCCCGCCATCCATGATCGGGTCGTTGGGAAAGCGGTGGATTTCCTGCATGTCTATACGGCCATCCGCGTGCGTGGCGAGGATGACTCGCCCCGAGGATGCGCCGAGATCGACGGCAAGGCAGGTGGATGGCGTGGTCGGTGGCATCGGTCGCTATCGCTTTGCCAGCACGTCCTTCTCATAGCGCCGCACGTCGTCCAGCCACGCGGCGCCGGGGGGCGTCCCCTGCTTCAGGCAGTAATAATCCCAAACCGCGCCATAGGGTAGCGTCTTCAGTTCTTCCAGCAGCGCGAGGCGACCGGTGTAGTCGCCCTCAAGCTCCATGCGGCGCAGCGTCTCCGTCGGCTCGAGCAGCGCGATCAGCAACGCCTTGATCATCGCGCGCGTGCCAATGACCCACGCGGCCACGCGGTTGATGCTGGCGTCGAAGAAGTCGAGCCCGATGTGCACGCGCGACTCGTGGCCGGGGCGGATGATTTCCTCCGCGATGGCGCGCAGCTCGTCGGAGAGAATGACCACGTGGTCGCTGTCCCACCGGACGCCGCGACTCACGTGGAGCAGAATCTCCTCCACCCACGTCAGGACGGAGGAAATCTTGTCGGAGATGACCTCGGTGGGGTGGAAGTGCCCTGCGTCGAGGCACGGCAGCACGCCGTTGCGGACGGCATAGCCGAGGTAGAATTCGTGGGAGCCAATCACGCAGCTTTCGCTCCCGATGCCGAAGAGTTTGCACTCGACCGCGTCGAGGACGTGGCGCTTGTCCAGGCGCTCGGCAAATACCTTGTCCAGCGAGTCCTTCAGCCGATGGCGCGCGGCGCCGCGGTCGATGGGGATATCCTTGAATCCGTCGGGGATCCACACGTTGTTGACGCAGGGCGTGCCCAGCTCGCGTCCCATGGCCGCGGCGATGTGGCGAGTCACCTTGCAGTGCTCGATCCAGAAGTCGCGGATCCCCGCGTCGGCGTGGGAGAGCGTGAATCCATCGCCCGCCTTGGGATGGGAGAAGCACGTGGGGTTAAAATCGAGGCCCAACCCGCCGGACTTGGCCCAGTCTATCCAGTTGCGGAAGTGCTCGACCGTCAGGGCGTCGCGCTCCACAACGCGACCGTTGGTCTCGGCATAGATTGCGTGGAGGTTCAGGCGGTGCTTACCGGGGAGGAGGCTGTAAACCATGTCCAAATCGGCGCGAAGCTCCGGCGCCGTGCGGGCGCGACCGGGATAGTTTCCGGTCACCGCGATGCCGCCGCTCAGGCCCTCGGCCTTGGCCTCGAAACCGCCCACGTCGTCGCCCTGCCAGCAGTGAAGGCTGATGGGGATCGTGGCCAAGCGCCGCATGGCGGCCTCGCAGTCCACGCCGAGCGCGGCATATCGTTCGCTCGCCAGCGTATGGGCCCTCTCGATCTGGCCTTCGGTCCAACTCCCCATTGCGCACACTCCTTGGCTCGAAAAAGTCGAATACGATCCAATTCGCTCAAATACCACAGAATCCGATCAAGAGATGAGCTTGACAGCCCCCCGTCAGCAATCGAAAAACTGGGCCTCTGGCGACGACGCTCCAATAGCCCCGGTTCCCTACTCCATGTCCACCGAATCGATAAAGCCGACCGCCCGCCAGAAACCCGGCGGCGCCGTCCATTTGATGCTGACCTGCCTGTGCGACGCCTTCTATCCCGAGGTGGGGATGGCGGCTGTCCGCATCCTTGAGCATCGCGGCTACAAAGTGGCCTTCGAGGCGAACCAGACCTGCTGTGCCCAACCGGCTTTCAACCACGGAGACTGGGCCGCCGCGCGAAAGGTGGCCCGCGCAACCCTCAAGGTTTTCCGCGACGCGGAGGTGCTCGTGACGCCGTCGGGTTCCTGCGCCGCGATGATCCGGTGGGGATTTCCGCAGCTCTTTCGCGGCGAGCCGGAACTGGAGGAGGCCAAGGCGCTCGGCAGCCGCACGTGGGAACTCATGGAGTTCCTGGCGCTGCACGAGGGCCTGGAGGCTTGGCCCGGCAAGTGGGAGGGCCGCGTGGTACTCCACAAGTCCTGCCACCTGCGCGAGTTGCAGCCCCACAACGGCAGCGACCTGCTGCTCGCCTCGATCAAGGGGCTCGAACTGGTGGGCCCCAAGACGCCGGAGCAGTGCTGCGGATTCGGCGGCACCTTCACCGTTAGCTTCCCGTGGACGAGCCAGGAGATGGGCGGCAACAAGCTGCGCGATCTCTCGACCACCGGCCCCGATGTGATCGCATCGACCGACATGGGCTGCGTGATGCACCTGCGTGGAATGGCAGCCAAGGCGCCGGGCGTGTCGCCGCGCCTGTGCCACGTGGCGGAAATCCTGGCCGAAAGCCTCGCCCCATGAAGCAATCGAAACGCGTCGGCGTGGTGGACGTCGAGGCGATCGGCATCGGCAAGAGCGAGTCCTCGCGCGCCTCGGTGCGCTCCGCGTCGGAGAAGAAGGTCGTCTCCCGCGCGATGGCGCTGGAGGCCGAAGTCGAGAACTCCGCCGACCTGCGCCTGGAGGCCGCTGCGCGCCGCCAGCATGTGATCGACCACTTGGACGAGTACCTCCTCGCCGCCGAGAAGTCCATGACCGACAACGGGATTCAGGTCCACTGGGCGGCAGACCAGGAGGAAGCGCAGCAACTGGTGGTGAAGCTCTGCCACGACGCCGGCGTGAAGCGCATCGCCAAGTCGAAGTCCATGGTCAGCGAGGAGATCCACCTCAACGGCGCGTTGGAGGCGGCGGGGATGGAGGTGGTGGAGACAGACCTTGGCGAGTTCGTGGTGCAGCTCGACAACGACCACCCCAGCCACATCGTGACGCCGATTATCCACAAGAGCCGCAAGGACGTGGCGGCGACTTTCGCACGCGAGGGGATCTCCGAATACAACGAGGATCCCGAGGCCCTGACGATGGCCGCGCGGCGCCATCTGCGCAGCGTCTTCATGAGTGCCGACTGTGGCATCACCGGCGCCAACTTTATCGTGGCGGAGACGGGGCGCCTCGTCACCGTGAGCAACGAGGGGAACCTTCGCCTCACCTCCAACACGCCGCGTCTCCACATCGCCATGACCGGCATCGAGAAGATAGTGGCGACGGAGGCGGACCTGGCGCTGCTGCTGAAGCTGCTGGCGCGTTCGGCCACGGGGCAGTCTCTCACTGTCTATACCCAATTTCTCGGCGGGCCGCGCGCCTCGGGCGACCCCGATGGTCCCGACGCGATGCATGTGATCCTGCTGGACAACGGGCGGACCAACCTGCTGGGCGGACGCTATCGCGAGATGCTGCGCTGCATACGCTGCGGCGCGTGCCTCAACGTGTGCCCGGTGTATCGCGCCGTCACGGGGCACGGCTACGGATCGGTCTATCCGGGGCCGATGGGAGCGATCTTCTCGCCACTGCTCGGCGGAGAGGAATCGCGCCGCAAGTACGCCTATCTCCCCAAGGCATCGTCGCTCTGCGGCGCGTGCGAGGAGGTGTGCCCCGTGGCGATCCCGATTCCCAAGATGCTGGTGGCGCTGCGCGAGGAATCGATGCGGATGCACATGCCCGGGCCAGGCGGCACTCCGCCGTGGGCGCCGTGGTCGATGCTTGCGACAAGCCCGGGCATCTGGAAGGTCGCCCTGGAATCGGGCCGCGCCATTGGATGGGGCCCCGCGCGCATCGCGCCCGTGGCCGCCTTCCAGCGTTGGCTTCAGCATCACGATTTGCCTGCGTGGCCCAGGCAGTCGTTCCGCTCGTGGTGGAAAAAGCGCGACGCGGAGAGCGATTCGTGAGCAAGGGACGCGATGCAATTCTCGCCTCGATTCGCGGGGCTCTCGACGCCGGGCGCGCCGCTGGATGGGCGCCGCCGGCTTCGCAGCCACCGGACTTCCACGATGTGGAAACGCGCTACCTCGACGATCACGATCCCGAGGCGCTTCGCGTGCGATTTCAGGACCGGCTCGTCAAGCTGGGTGACAGCGTGCGCCGCATCCGCGTGGCTGACGTGCAGGAAGAATTGGAAGCGTTTTCCCGCGAGCGCGGCCTGCAATCGGGCGTCGCCGAGGCGGCGGCGATAGAACTGACCGGCACCAGCGCGCGGCGCAGCCTCGCCAACGACAAGACGACCATGTTTGCCGCCGACCATGCCCTGGTGCTCGCGGACTACGGCGTGGCCGAAACGGGGACGCTCGTGTTTGTCCACGCGCCGGGTCGCTCGCGGCTGATCACCATCGCGCCGCCGTTGCAGTTGGTGGTGCTGCGCGCCTCGACGCTCCTGCCTGATCTGGTGGATGCGCTCGCCATCATGCGCGATGTTGATCCCGCCAATTCGGTCGCGTGGATCACGGGCTCCAGTCGGACGGCCGACATCGACGGCATCCTCAT
>JBBQYG010000103.1:0-13820 GCA_038208905.1 Candidatus Sumerlaeia bacterium
TGGGTGGCCCGCGCGCCCCCGCGTTGTTTGGCGGTTTCCTTGCGGCCTGCCCGGCCCGCGCCGGGGCCGGGCCCCCCACGCTACCCTTGGCAACCACCTCGGGAATCCCTTGCCGCAGCAAGGCGATCGGCGATGTGGAGGCATCGAAGTCGTCGGGGTAGTGGATAAGCCTCATGCGGCGACGCAGCTCCGCGGGCTGGGCGAGCAGGTTGGCAATCGGGGTATGCCCCTCGCCGGGTCCCGACTCGTGGACAACGAGGTCGCAGGAGGCGAGAAAATCGATGAGTCCCTGATCGAAGACCGTGTCGCCACTGTAGCCAAGGCTGGCTCCCCCACCGGTCAGGCGAAATCCGCAGCAGGGAACGAAATGGCACGTGCGGCGTACCTCCAGAGTCGGGCCGCCGGGTGTCACTTCGACGCTGTGGCCGGGCTCGACCGGGTGCAGGTCGAAGAAATCGGCGAGGCGTGGGGCATCGCGATCCGTGGAACCGGGGCGTCCCATGGCGGCGACCAGGCGGTGCTCCCACAGGACGGCGGCGACCTCCGGCAGCGCGAAGAGCCGCGGTGGCGGGGTGCCGGAGACGTGCCTGCGCCAGAGGCCGATTTCCTCCAGCCCGTTGCAGTGGTCGCCGTGCAGATGCGTCAGGATGATCGCATCGATGCGGTCGATGGAGAGGTCCATGCCCGCGGAGTGTCCCGCCTCCGCCAGAATGCGGTGTAGGGGCGAAGGCGCATCGATCAGGATCGTGGCGCCGCCACAGGACACCAGCATCGAGGAGTGGAAATAGCGCGCCGTAAAGGCCCCCCCCACGCCAAGGGGGAGAACGGTCATGCCCGGTGGCCCGTGGGCGGCACTCATCCGGGGGGCCATCCCATCTGGCGCCCTCCTAGTAGGTGGAGGTGGATGTGATAAACCTCCTGGCCGCCATCGTTGCGGCAGTTGAAGACGAGCCGGTAGCCGTCCTCGGCGAGTCCCATCTCGCGGGCAATCTGCGCCGCCACCAGCACGATGTGGCCAACAAGAGCCTCGTGGGCGGGCTGGAGATCGTCGAGGGTGGGAATCTCCACCTTGGGAATGATTAGGATGTGGGTGGGCGCCTGGGGCTTGATGTCCCGAAAGGCGAGGATGCGGTCGTCCTCGTAAACTTTGTCACAGGGGATTTCGCCGGAGGCAATGCGGGAGAAGATCGTGGATCCCAAGGGAGTACCGTGCCTTTTGTGTTGTCCAGAGGCGCCAATTGGCCCCACAATGCTGGTTCATACGTTACAACAGCGCAAGGGCAGGCCGAAGGCGGCACCGAAATGACCGATCCGCACCTGATTAAAATGGACGCGAACCTGAGGCGGGGCAACCCCAAGGGGGCCCTTGAAGACGCGCGCGCCTATTGCCAATCCGCCGGGGCCACGCGCGAGGCCGCGATCGAGATCGCCAAGGCCGCCGCCACCGCCTATCGCGACCTGGTCGCCGAACCCGTCCACGAGTTCGCCAACTCGGCGGCGGCGGAGTTGCCGAGCGAGGTGGGCGTCACCGTGGGCAAGGCACTGCTCCGCCTTGTCCGCATGACGGAGGAGTGGGAAAAAAAGCTCTGGTCGATCCACGCGGAGCGCCTGGCACGGGAACTCCGCGACTGGACGCGGATGAGGCACTTCGAGCCCGCGGCCGCCAACGCCGCGCGGATGATGGCCTTGGTCCCCGAGGGCGAGCGCATGCGCCGGGCGACGTATATCGGCAACGTCCTTGGAACGGTGATCAACAACCAGACGGAGGCGAAGCAAGTCGCCTCCCTGCTTGCGCGGAACGCCAACAAATACCACGTCCGCCCCGAGGAGGCCGAGGCCATCGAGGCGGCCCGCGAGGCCCGGATCCAGAAAATGGTCGGCGTCAGCCTCGACAATCTGGAGCGCGAATACTCCAGCATCCTGACTCAGTACACCGTCGAAATCAAGGGCGTCCTCCCCGATCAGAACCGCATGGACGATCCCGACGAGGGGGCGCTGCGCGATGCGGGCGACGTGTTCCGCTCGATCCTCCGCGTCCCCATCTGGAAGCAGGAGCCGGATCTCTTCCTGGACGCGACGCACGTCCTGCTCGACTTCCTTCCCAAGGAACACACCGCCACCGCGAAGGCCAGCGGGGCCGACGCCCGCCTCTACAACTCGCTCGGCATGACGGCCAAGAAGACCGTGATGCAGAGCTTTCAGGAAATCGGCAAGAACGCCTTCTTCACAAAGCTGTACAAGGAGTGGGCCAAGGACTACGTCGGCACCGACGCGCTTGGGCCCATCGTGGAAGTGATGGGCGCGCTGCGGTCCCAGGACTTCGCCGATTTCTTCGACATCATCAAGGGGGACAAGAAGCTCAGCGAAAGCGTGAACCGCCAGATGGGCTCCGCGCTGGGCGCGATGGCTGGAGGCGTGGCCGCGGATACGCTGATGGGCGAGCTGAAGTCCATCCTCGGCCGCAAGCGCCTGGAATCCGGCGACATCCGCGAGGCGACGGCGACGCTGACCAACCTTGGCCTGATCGTGAAGTCCCCCCGCACCGGCGACCAGGAGCGCGGCCAGATCCGCGAATTCGTGCGCAGCCATGTCCCGGAGGACATTTCCAAGCTGGCACGGCACGCGGCATTGCAGATTTTCCAGTTCAAGGCCGCCGACCAGACCCCCGTGCAGCGGCAATGGGCCGTTCGCGTGTTGACGAAATCGCTGTGGGCGCCCGACGAAACGACGGCGATGCAGAAGGGCGAGGAGGGCCGCGCCGCGCCGCTTGGCCCACGGCAGGAGGCGGTGGACGCGCTGATCAAGCTGGGCCCACTGGAAGCGCAGACCCTCGTGCGGACGATGGAGCCGCTGGTCTCCCGCTATGGCGCCGCCTTCATGGCCGCGGCGGAAGTGCTCGAGAAAGTTGGCAGCCCGGAGGGGCACATGGTCCTGGAGCGGATGCTCAACTCCAGCCTGATGCACGACGACGCGGGGCAGAACGCCTACCAGCAGGAATTCCAATGGGATCCGGCCCTGAACCAGCGCGTGCCTCTGACCAAGGACAAGGTGATCGGCCCGGTGATCTATGCGATCGGGATGATCGGAGGCCCGCGCTCGCTGGAGATTCTGAAGCGCTATCAGGACCAGATCTCCAGCGGCCGAGTCCCTCCGCCCACCGGCGAAATCGCCAACTACATGGCGCGCTTCATAGGCGATTCCTTCGGCAAGGAATCCACGGAGGAACAGTCCGAAAGCGGAGACGCGAATAGCGCGGATATGCACGACGTGACGACGCTCATCAAGCAGGTGAGCTCGCGGTATTTCTTCTCGGGCACCATGAAGCGCCGAGCCAGCAAGATATCCGCACTGACACGGCTGGGGATGCTGGCGCCCGCGGAGGCGCTGGACGTGGTTTTCCGCCAGCTCGCCGACAAGGACCCCATGGTGGTCTCCGCGGCGATCACCTGCCTCTCTGAGTACGCCAGCCCCAAGCGCCAGAAGCAGCTCCGCGACCTGACGATCAACACCTGCCTGGACACACTGGAAAGCCGCGATCCCGCGATGCGCGCGGGGGGCATCAAGCTCCTCAAGGAAATCGGCCCCAATCGCAAGGACGTGAAGGACAAGGTGATCGCCTACGCGAAGACGGTTCAGCGCCGCGAGGTGAAGGAGGCGCTCGGCATGGCCCTCAAGACGGGGTCGGGCGCCGATCCGCTTGAGCAGATGCAGAGCCTCAGCAAGGAGGCCGGCGGCACCCCCCAGGCAGCCCCGCCCAGCAGCATGAGCCAACTCGAAATGAAGCGCCAATATCTGTCCGCGCGAAAAGCCTGGATCGACAGCGGCAAGCAGGGCGATCCGCCGGCGAAACCGGCGGAGATGGAGTAGGGCACTGTCGGGGCGGTCCGTAAAAGACTGAGTAGCAGGCGGCCCTTGCAGGCAGCCACTCAGGACGGTGGGTGTCCAATAGACATGGGAGAATTGGTGGATGGATATCGCCCTTCTGACTCTGGTGCTCATCACGCTGCTGCTTGTGGCGCTGCTGCTCCTGCGCCCACGCGGCGGCGACGTTGCGGTGCTGGAAACCAAGCTCTCCGATCAGCACGCTCAGACACATGAGAAGATCGACTCCGAGAACCGTCGCCTGCGCGAAGAGCTTGAACGCGTGCGCGCGGCGCTCGACGCGAGCCTTCGCCTGGCCGCCGGTGAGCAGGCGGCCCTGCTGGCGGGCGCGCGTCAGGCCCAGGACGAGCGCCTGGACCGCGTGGCGCAGGCCACGGCGGAGCTTCGACAGACCCTGACGCAGATGGCCGAGCGCATGGAGAAGCGCCAGGCCGAGGGGGCGCTGGAGCTTACGACGCGCGTCAATGCGCAGATCGACGCGTTGAAGTCCTCGGTCAACCTGGCGGTGGCGGGATTGCAGGAAAAGGTCACGGCCCAATTGCAGGAACGCCTCGAACGCCTGGATCGTTCGATGACGGAGTTCCGCGAATCCTCCACGGTGGGAATGGAGGCCCAGCGCAAGCAGTTGGCCGACACCGCGACAGCGCTCAGGACGGACCTCGCAAAGCAGTTCGCCCAGATCACCGAGTCCCAGGCGCAGTCGCTTGCCGCGATGGGCGACCGCGTGGGCGCGCGGCTGACGGAGATGCAGAAGAGCAACGAGGAAAAGCTGGAGAAAATCCGCGGCACCGTGGACGAGAAACTCCAGACGACGCTTGAAAAGCGCCTCGGCGAATCCTTCCGCACGGTCTCCCAGCAGCTGGAGAATGTGCAGAAGGGCCTTGGCGAAATGCAGGCCCTGGCGACCGGCGTCGGCGACCTGAAGCGGGTCCTCACCAACGTGAAGTCGCGTGGCATCTTTGGCGAGGTGCAACTGGGCGCCCTGCTGGAACAAGTGATGCCGACCAGCCAGTTTGCCGCCAACGTAGCCGTCAAGCCCGGCTCGCAAGAGCGCGTGGAGTTTGCGATCTGCCTGCCCGGTGGCGGGGAGAACGCCAAGCCCCTCTACCTCCCCATCGACGCCAAGTTTCCCACCGAGGACTACGAGCGATTGCAGCAAGCCTACGACGCGGGAGACAAGACCCTCGTCGAGGAGGCTCGATTGGCGCTCAGGAAGAGCTTTCTGCGCGAGGCCAAGACAATCCGCGACAAGTACATCGACCCGCCCAACACGACGGACTTTGCGATGATGTACCTGCCCACGGAGGGCCTCTATGCCGAGGCAATCCGCGGCGAGGGGCTGATGGACCAACTCCAGCGCGAGTGCCGCGTGATCCTCGTGGGACCATCGACGCTCTACGCGATCCTCAACAGCCTGCAAATGGGCTTCCGCACGTTGGCGATCCAGAAGCGCAGCAGCGAGGTATGGGCGATCCTCTCCTCGGTGAAGACGGAATTCGGCAAGTTCGGCGACAGCCTCTCCGCCGTTGGCAAGAAGCTGCAGGAGGCCACCAACAAGATCAGCGATGCCGAGCGCCAAAGCCGCAAGGTGGCCAAGACGCTCCACAATGTGGGAGAATTGCAGGCCGACGAGACGCCACTTCTCGCGGGTTTCCTGCCGGTGGAGGAGGACGCCGACTCCTGATTCGTCGCCAGGGTATCGATCAAGATTCTTGCCCCGCTCTCCGAACGCTCCAAAACTCCTCTCTCAGCGAAACTGGGGAGAGCCCCCGCGCATAGCCCACGACTGACGAGGTGATCGGCCATGAACAACGTCCTGACACTGATTCTGGGAGGCGGAGCCGGGACGCGGCTCTATCCCCTGACCAAGCATCGTGCAAAGCCCGCTGTTCCGCTGGCCGGCAAGTACCGCCTGATCGACGTGGCGGTCTCCAACTGCATCAACAGCAACCTGCAGAAGATCTTCGTGCTGACGCAGTACTTGTCCGCCTCGCTGAATCGGCACATCTCCCAGACCTACGCCTTCGATCAGTTCAGCCAGGGCTTCGTGGACATCCTGGCGGCGGAGCAGCGCGCCGAGGATTCGAGCTGGTTCCAGGGGACTGCCGACGCCGTGCGCAAGCACTGGATGACGCTGGATAACTACGATTGCGACCATGTGCTCATCCTGCCGGGCGACGCGCTCTATCGCATGAATTACCGAAAGATGGTGGAACAGCACCTCTCCTCCGGCGCAGATGTGACGGTCGCGGTGAACACGGTGGGGCGCCGTCAGGCACATCACTTCGGCCTCCTCGCCATCGACGACGACAGCAACATCCGCGAGTTCCGCGAAAAGCCCAAGACCCGCGAGACGCAGGCCGGGCTGGAGGCGCCGCCCAAGGCCCTTGAGGCCTTCGGCATCGTGAATCCCACCGAGGACACCTTTCTCGCCTCCATGGGCGTGTATCTGTTCAAGCGCGAGGTCCTCCACCGCTGGATGATGGAGACCGATGACGTGGATTTCGGGAAGCAGATCATCCCCGGCTCCATCGGCAAGGACAAGACCGTCGCCCACGTCTTCAAGGGCTATTGGGAGGACATCGGAACCATTGAAGCCTTCTACAAGGCACACATGGACTTTCTTGCCGACAATCCGCCGTTCCGGTTCGCCGACCAGTTGGAGCCCGTCTATACGCGCGCGCGCTTCCTCCCCACCAGCCGCTTCAGCGGCACCCACCTTGACCGCGCCGTGGTTGCCGACGGGTGCAGCATCGGGCAGTCGCGCATCCACCGCTCCGTCATCGGCGTCCGCACGCTGGTCGGGAATCACAGCACCATCGAGGACACGATCACAATGGGCGCGGATTTCTACAATCCCGCGCCCCTTCCCCCATGGCAGGCCGCCGAAAAGATCCCCATGGGCATCGGCAACTACTGCCACATCCGCAAGGCGATCCTGGACAAGAACGTCCGCATCGGCGATGACGTGAAGCTACTCAACGAGCAGGGCCTCGAAAGCGCCGACGGCGAGTTCTACCACATTCGCGAGGGCATCATCATCGTCCCCAAGAACGCGGTGGTGCCGTCGGGGACGCGAATCTAGTCGGTGCTCTCCGCCAGCGCCGTATAGACCTTCTCGCGCAGCGCACGCACGTCCGCCGGCGTTCCTATGTACCCATTCGCAAGGAACGAGTAAACCAGCCAGCGCCCGTCGGTCCTCTGGATATAGCCGGAGATCGTGCTCACAGCCGCCATGCCGCCGGGCTTGGCGTGAACGCGCTGCTCCTGCTTTCCATCAGATAGGGTGACTGTATAGACAGGCAGACTGTCGAAGAAGGACTGCTTCTCCCGGTGCTTCCACATGTAGCGGAGGAGACGGATCGAGGAATCCGCGCTGATCAGGTTGTAGCGCGAGAGGCCAGATCCATCCACCAGTCGGAAGGAGCCCTTCTCCAGTCCCGCCCGATCCACCAGCCACTCGCTGATGATCGTGGCGCCCGCTGGCCAGGTGGAGGGAACCTTGCTCCGCACGACGCCGAGGTCATGGAGCAGCATCTCGCCGATGGCATTCTCGCTGACCTTGTTGAAGCGGCGGATGGCCTCGCCCAGCGGGCGAGAGTCGTGGGCCAGGAGCGGCGTGACCGAAACAGGCTCTCGGGAAACGCGGACGCCGCCCTCCACAGCGACGCCCTCCTCCCTGAGCATCTCGATGAACACGGCGCCGATCCACGGCGCGGGATCGTGCATCGTCAGGGTCTGGGTTGTGGCCGCGTCGGCCCCCGCCCATGTGCCAGTCACGAGGATGTCCTCCGTGAAAGGCTTCCGGGTCACAGTCACGTTTGTCTCTGTGCCAGCCGCGATATCGACGCGGAGCCGCGGAAACTCGGCCGCGGGAGCGAGGCTCACCACCGGAGGCGGCACGATCAGCGAGCCTGCCCCCTTGGTCGCCGCGGGCGCGATCTGCACGGTCATGACATTGAAATCCATCATCATGGCCGCGATGCTCATGTTGTAGCCGTCGGGGTCGTCGTCCCACATCCAGCCTGGCCCCTTCAGCGGCAGACCAAAAAGCGAGACATCCACCACGATGTCCCCGCCAATCTCCGCAATGCCAAGGTCCGTGCGGACACGACGCGCCAGGCTTCGCAGGTCGTCGCTGGAGAACATCGGGTCTCCCCCGCCCTTGATGACCAGGTTTCCGCCAAGGCGGTGCTCCCGCATGAATCCCTCGAACCCGATCAGCGTCTGGAATCGGTGCGCCGATCCGAACTCGTCAAGCACGGCGGAGGATGTGTATATCTTGAGATTGGAGGCCGGCGTGAAGAGCACGTCACCAGCCCGATCATAGAGCACCTTGCCCGATTCGACATCCGCCACCTTGAGCGACATGTTCGTGCGCTTGGTGGCGGCGCTCTCGGTAAAGAGCGCGTCGATACGCGCGGCGAGCGTGCCTGCCTGCGCGAGGATTGGAAGCGCCGCCATAAAGGCGACGAAGGCGATTTTATTCAGGGTCCTACGCATCGGGGACGACCTCCCGGGTTGGGTACAAAAGCATTTGGCGAGGCGGATGGGGGGGGACAACCAGTTCCTCCAGAGCGAGCGGTCCCGGGTATCCGCGATCAGTCGCTGGACAAGTTGATCGGGGAACAATTCTGGATGGTCTTCTGACCCTCCGCCGGAATATCCTTGGAATTCCACGACCAATGCCGGGAAGGTGCAGCCACCTTCCCGGCACAGGCGACCGATGACGCTGTCGTACATCCCTATCCTCGCCATCCTCCTGATCAACCTGGCGGTGATCGCCTGGGTGATCAAGAACCAGGATAGGACGCGGTCGGGGTTCTTCCTGATCGTGAACGCGCTTTCGCTGATCATCTGGGCAGGCGGACAGGCTCTCTATCGCAACATCGGAACGGAGCTCCCATGGGTGCTCTCGCTCCCCTACCTGGCGGCGCTGATCGTGCCGGGGAACTTTTTGTATTACGCGCTGACGCGACCACATCCCCTTACGCCGGGCTGGCGGAGCCCCGTCGGCATCCTTGTGATCTTCGCGCCGGCGGTGGTGCTGTCGGCGGCGGAGAACTACTCCATGGGCGACGTGCAGCGGCTCTTCGGATACAGCTATCGCGTGCGCGACATCCTCTTCGAGAGCATCACGCGTCGCCTGACGGTGCTATATCTGATCGTCTTCCTTGGTGCGGCGCTGGTGGTGCTGGGCGTGCGCTACTACACGTCGGCTGGGCCAGAGCGGAACACCTGCAAGCACCTGATCGCGACGATCCTTGGCCCGCTGATGTTCGCGGGGATTTTCTGGGCGAGCACCGTCGAGGGTGATCCCGCGGCGATTCCGTCGCCAAGCTTCCTCTTCGCGATTATGGCACAGGGCGGGCTCGTGGTCGTACTCAGGCAGGAGGAACTCGGCAAGCCGCGAACACTGGGTCGTGCCGTGTATTATTTGACGGCGGTGCTTATCGCGTTCGTCCTGATAAACCTGCTATCGGAATTCTACAGCTTTGCGGCGGGGTCCATCATGCTGGAGCGTACCGCCGGCTGGATGATGCTGGGCGCGACGCTGGCGCTCCTGCTGGTGGCGCGACTGCGCTTTGTGGAGCATACCTTCGAGCGGCTGCTGTTCACGCGCGCCACGGAGTATCGCCAGGCGATGGACGAAACGCGGCAGGAACTCCGCGAGGCCCGCGAACGCCTCCACCGCGCCGAGCGCCTTTCCATGGTCGGCGAGGTGGCCGCCCGCGTCGCCCACGAGATCAAGAACCCACTTGGGCCGATCCGCGGCTATGCCCAGATGATGCGCGAAAAACTGGAGAAGGATCCCAGCCTCGCCCACCGCGACGACTTCAGGGAGTACCTTGATGTGATTACCGAGGAGGTGGAGAACATCGACCGTCGCGTCAAAGAGTTCCTCTCCTCGGCGCGACAACCCCAGCTTCACATCGGTTCGTTTCCGCTCAACGATATGGTCGAGCGGTGCGCGCGAGTGATCCGGCTGGAGCTTACCGCGGGGCGCGACATCGGAGGAGAGGTCCTGCCGATCCGCGTGGAGTGCGAAACGGACCCGGCGATCACGGATATCAGAGCCGATGCTTCCCGCCTTGAGGAGGCGATCTTCAATCTGGCGCGCAATGCGCTGGAGGCGCTGGGCGAACAGACCCGCGGCCGCATCTTGTTCCGCACGGTTGCTGTTCAGGGCCCCGATGGCGAACCGGGCGCGCAGATATCCATCGCCGACAACGGCCCCGGATTCCCGCCAGACAAGATGAACCGATTCTTCGAGCCCTTCTTCACCCAGAAGGAAGGCGGAACGGGCCTTGGCCTCGCGATCGTGAAGAGCACTGTCGAGGCCCACGGTGGGACGATCAGCCTGCGCAACCGGGAATTGGGTGGCGGGGAGGTTAGCATGTGGATGCCGCTGGTCGCGCGCGAGAATCCCGGCGCCCTGCTGCCAAAACCAATCACGGAGCGCTAAAGCAGAGGGCAGCGACCCAGCAAATCCACTCAGTATCCATTAGTTTTCCCCACTTTCCCATTCCGATACAAGTTGCCTTGCGTCGCGAGCCCACTTGTGCTTCCCTAGGGTCTTGGAGTCTGCGATGCAACCAATCTGGATTATCCGCCTCTTATTTGTCCTTACCCTCACCCTTTGTGGGTACTGGGTCGGGCGGACGCAGTATCCGGTCAAGGGGATCGAGTTCTCGGGGATGGCACTCGTGCTATCGCTCTTCGTGGTGACGCTGGAGTACGCCAGCCGCGCGCTTTCCGCCAAGAAGATCGTGCTGGGTATCGCAGGAGCATTCGTGGGGCTCCTCTTCTCACGCCTATTCCGCGACACATTTCCCGAGAGCATGCTCGGTGGCCAGGACGCCGTGAAGGCCTCGTTCAACCTCCTGTTCATGTACTTGGGCGTGACGATGGCGCTGCGCAACGCAGACCGCATTTCCCTCTCCCGGCTCCAGCTCTTCGTGGCGTCCCCGCGGGAGGACTCGGTGCTTCTGGACACGTCGGTCATCATCGACGGGCGCATCCGCGAGTTGTATGCGCTCGGGTTCATGGGAAAGCTCCCCATCGTGCCGACCTTCGTGGTGGACGAATTGCAGAAGCTGGCGGATTCCCGCGATGCCGGTAAGCGCCACACGGGCCGCAAGGGGCTGGAGAATCTGGAAGCGTTCCGCGAGGTTGTGAACTTCCAGTTGATGGAGAAGGACTATCCCGAAGCGGCGGACGTGGACCACAAGCTGATCGCGCTAGCCAAGGAAATCGGCGGCACGATCCTGACGACGGACTACAACTTGGCCAAGGTGGCGGTCCTGCATCGGGTCAAGGCGCTCAATCTCAACTCCGCCGCGGCTGCGATGCGCCCCAATCTCAACGTCGGCGACCAATTGGTCCTCTCCATCACCAAGGAGGGGAAGGACGCGCGCCAAGGAGTGGGCTATCTGGAGGACGGCACGATGGTGGTCGTGGACGAGGCCAAGCCCTTCATCGGGCGCAGCGTCCCCATCTCGGTCCTCAGCATGATGCACACTCAGGCAGGGCGCCTCGTATTCGGGCGCCTGCTGGATGATCCAGATCATCTGGCCCGCACGGAATCCGGCAAGCTGGATTCCGGCAAGTTCGAATCCGGGCGATTCGAATCCGCCGCATCAACAGGCTCGCGCAACTGAGGGACCACCTCAGTCCCTCTCTGCCTCCCGCTGAATCAATCCCGAAACGACCTTGTCGA
Source organism: Candidatus Sumerlaeia bacterium (assembly GCA_038208905.1). Lineage (GTDB taxonomy): Bacteria > Sumerlaeota > Sumerlaeia > SLMS01 > SLMS01 > JBBQYG01. Next base: position 11,603 of record JBBQYG010000103.1, read on the forward strand.
GAGTGCCCGCGCCGCTCCCCGTTGCCGCATTGGTGGCGGCGAGGAACGGCCACAGGTCATCTGGAATGAGCGAGACGGATTCCGACGCAGCGGCGTCATCGGCCATCGGCTGAGCCTGAAGGTTGCAAACCGACATGGTCAGCAAGAACGGAACGATGCGGAGGAGTCGAATCAAGGAGTGTCGCCTTCCTGCTCGGATATCTGACTCATGCCACCACCGCCCCGCGGGAGTTTTCGCTCGAATCAGAAACAGAACCTCCCCGGTTGACCCGGCTGGAGCATGACGATAAAAGTTAGTCCAATTCTCGATTGAGGCGCGCAGGGATGAAGCGAATTTGGCATGCTCTTCGGGTGGCCCTGGCTCTGATGCCGGTATTGGGAGGCGTTCAGTTTGCCTCCGCCGAGGTGAGACTTCCGTCGCTGCTCGGCGACAACCTCGTACTTCAGCGCCAGCAACCGGTCCCCATCTGGGGATGGGCGGAGCCCGGCGAGGAAGTCACCGTTGCGATGCGGGGCCAAGAGCGGAAAGCCGTGGCCGACGCGGACGGAAAGTGGCGGGTGGCATTTGATCCGATGGAAGCCGTCGCGGAGCCCTTCGCCATAGAAGTGAAAGGTACCAATTCGATCACGCTGAACAACGCGTTGGTGGGCGAGGTGTGGTTCTGCTCCGGCCAGTCCAACATGTATATGCAGGTCCAGAATTCGGCGCACTACAAGGAGACGCTTGAGGACGCGGCGGATCCACTCCTCCGCCAAATCACCTTCCCGATGGCGGCGAGCGCCACCCCGCGCGACGAGGCGGAGGGGAAGTGGGTCGAAAGCAACACCGATAGCGTCGGGAGTTTTTCCGGCGTGGCCTATTACTTTGCGAGACGACTTCGCGAGGAGACAGGCGTCCCGGTCGGGCTCATCCACAGTTCATGGGGCGGCACGCTGATCGAGCCCTGGATTTCTCCCGCGGCGATCCAGACCGACCCAGCGCTGGAGCGGCTTCGCACGACGCTTGCCACGGTTGAGAAGGATGCAACGGATCACTCCGCCAACTATGCCGAGTATAGACAGATATACATTCAGCGCCAGAATGAGCTTCCCGAATTGCACAAGAAGTGGGTCGAGGAGACCAAGCGGCGCGAGGCGGAGAACCTAGACCCGGAGCCGGAGCCCACGCTCTCCCGCAATGCCCCCGGCAGCCACCAGCTTCCCGGATTCCTTTACAACTCGATGGTCCATCCGGCGACCCCCTATGCAATCCGCGGTGCCCTATGGTACCAGGGCGAATCGAATACCTACAACAACGTGGACATCTACGAGGACCTGCTGGTGGCCCTCGTCAAGAGCTGGCGCGCGGCATGGGGCCAGGACGTGTGGTTCCTCTGCGTGCAGCTACCGAACTACCACCCGCTCCAGACGGAACCCGTCGAGAAAAGCGGCTGGGCACGAGTCCGGGAGGCCGAGCGTCGCGCAATGGCGCGGCTGGACCGCGCCGGTCTGGCGACCACGATCGACATCGGCGACGCGGCGGACATTCACCCGCTCAACAAGCGCGACGTGGGAATCCGCCTCGCCAATATCGCGCTGGCCGAGTGCTACAACGTTGCCGGGATCGCGGCGCACTCTCCCGCGATGAAATCGGTCAAGTTCGACGGGGCCAAGGCGCGCGTCATCTTCGAGCACGCGGACGGCCTGACGACGAAGGATGGCAAGCCGCCCGCGACGTTTGCAATCGCCGGTGCCGACAAGAAGTGGGTATTCGCGAATGCGGTGCTGGAGGGAGCCGAAGTCGTGCTCTCCGCCGAAGGTGTCGCGGAACCCGTCGCCGTCCGCCTCGGATGGGCCAACAATCCGCCGATTAACCTCGTGAATGCGGCGGGGCTTCCAGCGACGCCCTTTCGCACGGATGACTGGGAGGAGTGAATCTCGCCCCCGATGTCTTCCTCCCGTTTCTGCACCGGAAGTCCTGACAGCCTTTCTCGAAGCCCGGGATCGCGGGCGGCGGCTGGCTCCCCTATGTCGTCCACCCCGTCCGACCCGTACCGCAGTCGCTCCGCCCCCGACCCGTTCATGCCATAGCGGTAGTCCACCCGGTCCTCCACGTCCGTGGAGGGCGGCCCAGTCCGCACGTCGCGCGTGGATGGGGCCGCGGCTCACCGTATATACAACCGACGGCCGCCTGCCGATCGACAACAACGCCGTCGAGCGCGCGGTCCGCCCCGTCGCG
>JBBQYG010000104.1:0-13815 GCA_038208905.1 Candidatus Sumerlaeia bacterium
GTGGACGAGCCCATGGTGGGCCTCGACCCGCAGTCGGCCCGGACGCTGAAGAACATCCTGCGCCGCTATTGCGCCGATGGCGGCACGGTGTTTCTCTCGACACACTTGCTCGCCATCGCGGAGGAACTTTGTGACCGCCTCGGGATCATCACCAAGGGCGAGTTGCGTTTTCTAGGCACGGTGGACGAACTGCGGCGGGACCTGTCGAGCCAGGGAACGCTGGAGGACCTCTTTCTGGAGCTGACCGAGGACGGCGTGACGGACCGCGCCGAGTCGCCCTTCGAGCCCGCGGCGGCAGGCGACCGAATCCCATGACGGCAGGAATCGATGGCAAAAGTCTTCGACCACATCGACTGGAACCTGCAAATCCGCGCCAAGGAAAAGCGCGAGGCGGAGGCCATCCTCAAGAACTTCGGCACGGCGGCCGGCGCGACGATACGGACCATCTCCCTGGAGATCGGCTGGAAGTCGGACTCTCTCTTCGAGGCCAAGCTGATCGCCCCCTTCAACGTGGAGGAACCCTCCCAGGCGATCTTTCGCCTGCTGCTGATGATGCGCGAGGTGGCCACAGGCTGGCAGATCAAGGGACCCATCGACTACGAAGACGGCCTGTGGCTCTTTGGCGGCCTCGCCGCCGTCCCCCAGGCCCGCTTTCTGGTCGCGGGAATCGAGTGGGCCAACGTGGAGATGCGCAATTTTCCGATGGTCAGGAAGTAGGCAGGCTGGCAACGGGCGCCGTGATCCGAAACATGGGGAGCGAGCCATGATTGAGATTCCGAACGACATCGAGGAGCGCATCGAGGCGTTGGTGGCGAGGGGGGGGTTACCCCACCCCGGACGCGTTGCTGGACAAGGCGGTCGCCAAGATTGAATGCGAAGAGGCGGAAAAAGAAGGACTCCGGCAGAAGTTGGTGGAGGGGCGGGCGCAGATCGACCGCGGCGATTTCGTCACGGGCGACGAATTGAAAGCCCGCTTGATTCTAAGGGATAAGCAGCGAGCCGAGCGGCTCGGACAATCGATGAGATTTGTGATACAGTCGCCGCCGAGCGTCCAAGTGCCGCGCAATCGTGGCGTGAATCTCTCTTCGGCTCAATTCGCCGCGCTTGCTCGTATGTGCTCGCAGTTGTGCATGGGGCCCGCGATATCTCGCCGCGCCGGTTGGATGACACTGAGTAGGAACGGATAGCAAATGAGCGCCACCCCGCTTGAAAGTGACTTGGTCACTGCGCCCGCCCGCAGCGAAGCCCTCCTCGAGGGCGCGCACACCTCGCTCGTGCTGAGGACCAAGGCCCAGATCGCGTGGAACTCGATGCGGCATATCAAGCGGCACGTGTATCTGCATGCGGGTGTGGGCATCCTGATGATGCTCCTGCTGGTGGGCGGCGGGACGGGGATCTTCCTGTATGTGTTCAACTTCCTGATGAGGCAACCGGTCTTCGGCGCACCGCTGATGGACCGGCTCGTGGGGATGGTGCTGCTGATTTTCTTCTCGATGCTCCTCTTCTCCAACCTGATCATTACGCTCTCCACGACGTACCTGTCGCGGGAGGTCGAGTTCCTGATGGCGCTGCCGATCTCGCGGCAGTCGATCTTCCGGCAAAAGCTGATCGAGACGATCATCTACAGCTCGTGGGCCTTCGCTCTGCTGAGCCTGCCGCTCTTTGCCAGCTATGGCATCTCGCGGGATGCGCCGTGGTTTTTCTATCTGCTGATCATCCCGCTGGTGCTGCCGTTCCTGGCGATTCCCGCGGCCATCGGGGCGATCTTCACGATGGTGCTGACGTCGTTCCTGCCGGCGCGCAAGACGCGGTCGCTCTGCATCGCGCTGGGCGTGCTCTCCATCGGGGCGACGGTGGCGATCTCCAAGTTCTCGGGCCTGGGGCGGATGCTGGCCAACGCGGACCAGCAGGACCTGTTGCAGATCATGAACGGCCTCGCGCTGGGGAACTCCCCCCTGCTGCCGAGCGCATGGCTATCAGCCGCGCTGATGTCCATCGCCCCATCCAGTTCGGGCGACATCAACATGACCGCGTTCGCATACTGGCTGGCGATGCTGGTCGCCACGGCGCTGTTCCTGCTGCAAGTTTGCCGGTGGCTGGTGCCGTCGCTCTACTATCGCGGGTGGTGCCTGTCGCGCGATGCGGCGGTGCGCGAGGTGGAGAGCAACGCCACCTTCTCGCCCTTCCGGTACATCGACGCGATTCTCCAGCGCAGCTTTCGCCCGTCGTCCGCGGGGCTCCTCAGCAAGGACCTCAAGACGTTCTGGCGCGATCCCTCCCAGTGGACCCAGCTCGTGATCCTGTTCGGCCTGATGATCGTCTATGTGATGAACATCGGATGGTCGATGCAGTACTCGCGGACGATGGAACTGGTGGTCAAGGACTGGAAGACGATGCTGGGGTTCTTCAACCTGGCGGCGACGTGCTTCATCCTGTCGATCCTGACGACGCGCTTTGTGTTCCCGATGCTGAGCCTGGAGGGGCGCGGATTCTGGACCGTGGGGCTGGCTCCGATCCCGCGATCGCGCATCGTATGGCAGAAATACGGCCTGTGCCTGGTCCTCTGCCTCGTGGTGTCGCTTCCGCTCACGTATCTCTCGAACCTGATTCTGGACACGACCCCGGGGTTCCTCGGCCTGTCGCTGGCGACGGCGCTGCTGATGAGCGCGGGGCTGACAAGCCTGAGCGTTGGCCTGGGCGCCATCCTGCCGGACTTCAAGGAGGACAATCCCGCCCGCATCGCCAACGGCATCGGGGGGACGTTCAACGTGCTGATCTCGCTCGCCTACATCGGCGTCACGGTAACGCTGCTGGCGATTCCCGTGGCGTTGACCAGCGGAGAAGGGGGCTGGGCCGCCGCGCCGCGCATCCTGCGCGACTGGTTCCCGGCCTACGTCGGGGTGTTCCTTCTGGTCGAGGCGGCGGTCATCGCCCTGCCGATGCGAATCGGGCTCAGGCGATGGGATCGAATGGAGTTCTAGGCCCAACCGGGTAGATTTTTTCCAAAATCGGCCCCCAATCCTCATACCCCACGTTTCTTTATCGAATTTTTATTCGATAGCAGACTGAACCCACTTGACTTTGATCCTGTCCGAATAGGCACTGAAGCGTGGCCGAAGCAGTCCCGAGGGCAAACCATTGCATTCCGGTGGCCCAGTGGATTTGGAACGCTTGATGCTATTGCTTGCACACACCCCCTCGGCGCACAGGAAGCCCGCTCCCATGATTCCACCTCTCGTTGCCCTCCTGCGACTCCATGAGATTAATGCTTCGACACCCGCCGTGAGTCCCCACGCCCCGCGGTCGCGGGAGTTGGTCAGGTTCCTTCAGGCCCTGACCCCCGAGATGCACAAGCGCTACGTGAATAGCTACACCCGCCACGGGCACAACGCCGTGGCCGCGATAGAGCATGGCGCCTGTGGCGGTTGCCACATGCGCCTCCCCGCCTCCCCGGCGGAGATGGAGGAATACATCTATTCCTGCGACCATTGCGGGCGGCTGCTCTATGACCGCGACGAGGCCTTCGAATACTCCGTAGGGTAATTACCCCACCATCGACGTGACCGGCACCACGTGGGGAAACCTGCGGATGGCGAGGGCGGCATTGATCGTCGCCACGGCCTTTTCCTGGTTCTCCGGTGTCATTTCGTCGATCGTCACGAGTGGGGATCGCACCCCCGTGTTGAACATGTGGGCCAGCGGGATCGGGTTCTTCACGCAGAACACCGCCTCGACGCACGGCAGCAGGGCCTTCTGCAGCGCCTCCGCTTTGTCGTGCTCGCCGCCGAGCGCCAACTCCGTGAGCGACTGAAACTCCGCGGGCCAGCGGTTGGCCGAAGCGCTGATGACCCCCGTGCCCCCGCGGCGGATGATGTCGGCGACGAGATGATCCTCGCCGCTGACCACCGTGAAGGTGGCGCGGTCGGTGCCGTCCAGGATCGCCTGCACCTGCTCCAGATCGCCTGATGCCTCCTTCACCGCGATGATGGCGGGATGCCTGGCCAACTTGATGCAGGTGGCCGCCTCGATGTTGCTCTTGGTGCGGCCCGGCACATTGTAGAGGATCACCGCCGTGTCGCTTTCGCCCGCGTAGTCGGCAACCGTGCGATAGTGCTTCAGGAGCCCTTCCTGGGGCGGATTGTTGTAGTAGCCCGTGACGTGGAGGAAGGCGTCCACCTTGGCCCGCTTGAGGATTTCCGCCATCATGAAGATCGATTCGCGCGTGGAGTTGGACCCGGCGCTGCCGATGACCTGGACGCTCCGGCCCAGCCGCCGCGCGTGCCCGCGGGCATAGTCGGCGCCGCGCGCAACAAGCTCGATGTGCTCCTCCAGGCTCAGCGTCGAGCTCTGGCCCGTTGTCCCGGCGATCACGATGCCGCTGCACCGCGCGTCGAGGACGGCCTCGATCATCTTGTAGAAGTGGAAGAAGTCGATCTTGAGCTCGCCTTCCTCCTCGCGCATGGGCGTGATGAGCGCGGGATAGCACCCGAGAAGGTCGGTCGCGGCGAGCATTGTGGCTTCCTGAATAGAGGGAATTAATCACGGGCTGTGCCCGGCGTAGGAAGAGGGACGCACGGAAGGGGGGATGGTCAAGCCGAGAGGCCTGGAAGCAGCCGCATGGGACCTATGGTCCAATTGACGCGATCGGGACCGCCTTGTGAACCCGCCTTGCGTGGAAATGCCCCCCGTCTCCCCTTGCCCTCTGCCCCCCCAAGCCCGATTCAGCACTCCCCCGGCGCCAGCGCCACGGGCCGGGGTCCAATCGTTGCGCCATCGAGGAGCACCCACACCTTGGCAGAAATACCCCTGGCCGCCCCGCCCTATCGGCTGACCCACCTCCGCCAGTTGGAGGCCGAATCCATCCTGATCTTCCGCGAGGTCGCCGCCGAGTTCGAGAACCCGGTGATGCTCTACTCCGTCGGCAAGGACTCCCAGGTTCTGCTGCACGTGGCGCGCAAGGCGTTCTATCCCGCGCCGCCTCCGTTCCCCCTGATGCACGTGAACACCGGGTGGAAATTCCACGAGATGATCGAGTTCCGCGACCGGTTCATGCGCCAGCACAATCTTCGGCTGATCGAGTACATCAATCTGGAGGGCCGGGCGAAAGGGATCAATCCCTTCGATCACGGCTCAAGCGTCCACACCGACGTGATGAAGACCCAGGCACTCAGGCAGGCCCTCGACAAGTACCAGTTCGACGCGGCCATTGGCGGCGCCCGCCGCGACGAGGAAAAGTCCCGCGCCAAGGAGCGCGTCTATTCCTTCCGCGATGCCAAGCACCAGTGGGATCCGAAGAACCAGCGCCCCGAGCTGTGGAACCTCTACAACGGACGCGTGCGGAAGGGCGAATCGATCCGCGTGTTCCCCATGTCCAACTGGACGGAGCTGGACATCTGGCAGTATATACACCTGGAGAACATCCCCATCGTCCCCCTCTACTTCGCCAAGGAACGGCCCGTCGTGGAACGCGACGGGATGCTGCTGATGGTCGATGACGACCGGTTCCGGTTCCTGCCGGGCGAGAAGCCGCAGATGCGCCGCGTCCGCTTCCGCACGCTGGGATGCTACCCACTCAGCGGCGGCATAGAGTCCGACGCGACGACCCTTCCCGAGATCATTCAGGAGATGCTCCTGACGCGCGTCTCCGAGCGCCAGGGCCGACTCATCGATTTCGACGAGAACGCCTCCATGGAAAAGAAGAAGAGGGAGGGATACTTCTGATGCGGAACTCCGACCTGATCGAGACGAACATCGACGAGTACCTGGCGCTGCAGGAGCGCAAGGAGCTGCTGCGCTTCATCACCTGCGGCAGCGTGGACGACGGCAAGAGCACGCTGATCGGGCGCCTGCTGCATGACAGCAAGCTGATCTACGAGGACACCCTGGCCGCCATCAAGCGCGACAGCGCAAAGGTCGGCACCACGGGGAAGGACAACATCGATCTGGCGTTGCTGGTGGATGGCCTTCAGGCCGAGCGCGAGCAGGGCATCACGATCGATGTGGCCTATCGCTATTTCTCCACCGACCGCCGCAAGTTCATCATCGCCGACACCCCGGGGCACGAGCAGTACACGCGCAACATGGCCACCGGCGCCTCGAACTGCGACCTGGCGGTCATCCTGATCGACGCGCGCCTCGGCGTGCTGACGCAGACCAAGCGCCACAGCTTCATCGTCTCGCTCCTCGGCATCCGCCACGTCGTCGTCGCCATCAACAAGATGGATTTGGTGGGTTGGTCGGAGGACGCCTACAACCTCATCCGCGACGACTATGCCTCCTTTGCCGCGCAGCTCGGCATCGACGACATTAAGTTCATCCCCATGTCGGCCCTGCGCGGCGACAACGTGGTGGACGCCTCCGATGCGATGCCGTGGTATCTGGGCGGGCCGCTGCTGAATCACCTGGAGACGGTGCATATCGGGTCGGACCGGAACTTTTCCGACTTCCGCTTTCCCGTGCAGTATGTCAACCGTCCGAATCTGGATTTCCGCGGCTATGCCGGCACGGTCGCCTCGGGAATTGTCCGCGTCGGCGACGAGGTCCTGGCCCAGCCGAGTGGCGTCCGCGCGCGCGTGAAGTCCATCGTAACCTTCGACGGCGATATCGACGAAGCGTATCCGCCGATGGCCGTGACGCTGACGATGGATCGCGAGATCGACCTGAGCCGCGGCGAGGTGCTGGTGCATCCCGACAACGTCTCCCGCGTGGAGCGCGACTTCGAGGCGATGATCGTCTGGATGAGCCAGGAGTCGATGACTCCCGGCAAGCAGTACCTCTTCAAGATAGGCACCAACGTGACCACGGGCACGGTCGCGGCGCTCCGCTACCAGGTGGACGTCAACACGCTAAGGACCGACGAGGCCCAGCGGCTGGAGTTGAACCATGTGGGTCGCTGCCACGTGTCGCTCAACCGCGCCGTTCCCTTCGATTCATACGGACGCATCAAGGGCACCGGCTCGTTCATCGTCATCGACCGCGTGACCAATGTGACCGTTGGCGCGGGGATGATCAGCGACGTGGTGGGCACCGACGAGCGCCGCAACCTGTGGGATCGTCCCAGCGCCGCGCTGATCCAGAAGAAGTCCAGCCGCGTGACCCCGGCGGAGCGCGCCGCGCGCCTCCAGCAGAAGCCGGTGATGATCCTGATCACGGGACTCACCGCGGGCGGCAAGTCGCTCATCGCCTACGAACTCGAGCGACGCCTCTTCGACGCGGGCCGGATCGCCACGGTGCTTGATGGCTCGCTGATGCGCTCGGGCCTGAGCAAGGATCTGGGCTTCTCCTTCGACGACCGGTCGGAGAACCTGCGCCGCGCGGCCGAAGTGGCCCGCGTGCTCCTCGATTCCGGCCTGATCGTGATCTGCTCCTTCGTCGCCCCCAGCGCCGACGTCCGCGCCCGCGTTCGGGAACTGATTGGCGCCGAACACTTCGTCGAGGCCTACGTCAGCTCTCCCGTCGAAATCTGCCGCGAGCGGGACACCCAGGGGATGTACAATCGCGCCGACCGCGGCGAGCTCGAATCATTCCCCGGCGTCAGCGCACCCTACGAAGTCCCCGAGTCGCCCGACATCACCCTCCCCACCCACGAGATCGACACGTCCCAGTGCGTGGACCGGTTGATTCGCTTGCTGGAGGTTAGGGGAGTTATTGCTTAACGGCGGGGAACGGCGGGAACAGCGGAAAAGGCGTGAACGGCAACCTTCATTCCCCTTTTCCGTTGTTCCCGCTGTTCCCGTTTTTTCCGCAGCTACCGCCGTTCCCTTTGTTCCTGCCTTTCCCGCCTTTCCCGTTGTTCCCCCTCACCCTTGCTGCTCCCCTGACCTCCACATCCGCAGGGGGATCAGGGCCAGATGAGCGAGTTTCCGCCGGGTTTTGGGTCGAGGGCGTCGGGTGAATACCCGGGACCGCGGTCGCTGCCGCCGGCGGGTCGTCCGCCGTTGGCACCGCCCGAATCGCCCGCGCCCAGCGCGGAGCTGATCCCCTCGCGCCCCGCGCCGCCGTCGATCGCTCCGCGACCCAGCGCGCCGGGGGCGTCGCTGATTCGCTCCGATCTGGAGCGCCTCCTGACGGAGGCCGTACGCCGCGGCGCCAGCGACCTGCACCTGACGCGCAACATGCCCCCGATGCTGCGTATAGACGGGCGCCTGCTGCCGATGGACGCGCCCGCGCTTTCCCGCGAGGACTGCGAGCGCCTGATCAAGGGGATGCTTTCGCCCGAGCATCGCACGCGCTTCAACGAGGACTGGGAGCTGGACCTGAGCCTTGAGTATCCCGACGTGGGCCGCTTCCGCGTGAACGTCCACCGCCAGCGCGGCACCGTGGAGGCCGCGTTCCGCGTGGTTAACGATTCCATCCGCACCATGCGCCAGCTAGGCCTCCCGCCCGTGGTGGAGGAACTCGCCCGCCGCAACAGTGGCCTGGTCCTGATCACGGGCCCCACCGGCAGCGGCAAGACGACCAGCATGGCCGCCATCGTGGATCAGGTGAACCACGAGCGAAACTGCATGATCGTTACCATCGAGGATCCGATCGAGTATATACATCGCAACCACCGCGCCATCGTGAAGCAACGCGAGCTGACAAGCGACACCCACAGCTTCACCGCCGCGCTTCGCCACGTTCTCCGCCAGGACCCCGACGTAATCGTGGTGGGCGAGATGCGCGACCTTGAGACGATCCAGACCGCCCTGACCGCGGCGGAGACCGGCCACATGGTCTTCAGCACCCTGCACACGCCCGACGCGGTGCAGACCGTTGACCGCATCATCGACGTGTTCCCGCCGCACCACCAGGACCAGGTCCGCATCCAGCTCGCCAACACCTTCCAGGCGGTGCTCGCCCAACAGCTCATCGCCATCCCCGGCAACAAGGGCCGCGTGGTCGCCTTCGAGATCCTGATCGGAACGCCCGCCGTCAGGAAAACCATCCGCACCGGCAAGACGGAACAGCTTATGACGCTCATCCAGACGGGGTCCGAAATCGGCATGATCAGCATGGATAAGTGCCTCAAGCAGCTTTATATGCAGGGCCTTGTCAGCTTTGACGACGCCATCAGCCGGTGCAAGTTCCCCGAGAGTTTCGATAATATTTAGGGGGAATCGGGAACAGGGAATGGGGAATGGGGTTTGACGTTGGCGGTCGGGCTCGGTGTGCATTCTGGCTATGCGGAATGAGGCAACATCGTCGCGGCGGCTGGAGGTCCTGTACTGGGCTGGCTGGGTGCTTGTGGCGGTGTTCTTCCTCGCGCGGTTTGTCCACCTTGGCGCGGACTTCACCACGGATCGGAGCTACTCCGGCGACGGCGTGCTCTATACCGACGAGGGGTGGTATTCCGCCAACGCCATCGCGCTGCATCGGCTTGGCCACTGGTATCGCCCCAACGAGCTGAACTTCGCGGTGAACCTGCCCGTGTTGCAGGTGCTTCACGCGGCCAGCTTCGCCGTGCTGGGCGTCAACATCGCCGCCGCGCGGACGACGATCATCCTGTGCCTCTTGGCGACGCTGGCGCTGATGTTCCTGCTGGTGAGGCGTTACGAGGACCGGTGGGCGGCGCTGATCGCGGTGCTGTGGGTCGCCTCCAACTACTTCTTCTTTCTCCACAGCCGCTTCGCCCTCGCGGAAATCCCCATGATGATGTTTGCAACGGCGAGCCTGCTGTTGGCTTCGTATTCGGGAAGTCCGCGCGGCTGGTGGTTCGCGGCGGGCGCGGGAATCGCGTTTGCGCTCTCCTTCTATACAAAGTCCAGCGCGGTGTTTGCCTTCCCGCTGATGCTGGCTGCCGTATTCCTTGCCCCCGGAAGCTGGCGCAACGGCCTAGCCAAGGCGGGCGTCGCGGCTGGCGCATTCGCGCTCTGCTTCCTTCTGCACTTCCTCGTTCTGGCACGTCCCTATTGGGCGGACTACACCTACTTCCACACGCTGAACGTGGGGGCCAACGCGCGGCTGGAGGCGGGGCTCGCGGTGGAGAACTTCTTCCGCCTGCTCGACCGCATCATCCTCGTCGATAAGGTCGGCTATCAGGCGATGTGGGCGGCGATTCCGCTGGCGCTGATCTTCAGCCCCAACTATCGGCGCCATCCGCTCCTCTGGTTTTCCATCGCTTGGATCGCGATTTACCTGGCGATGTTTGGCGTCTATGCAAACCTGCGGCCCCGCTATTGGGCGGCGCTGGCGGTGCCAATGGGCATAATCGTCGGAGTCACCGCGCGCCACTTCGTCCGCGTTGGCATCGGTTGGCGCCCCGGCGCGGTTGCGGCTGGGATTCTTGGGATTCTTCTCGTGCTGGGCGTTCTAAGAAATACGCGGGATACGCTCCGCTATCTCGGCGATCCGAGATATACATTCGCGGAGATGGCGGCGGAGGTAAAGCGCACCCTCGACGCCGATCCCGATTCGCGAGGGATCCTGCTGGGGCACTTCGCCACCACCTTCGCGCTCTACGAGGAAATCCTCCCCGTCAACGACCGCTTCGCCCCCGTGCCGCTGGAGGTCCGCCTCGCCGAGTACGATCCGCGCTACCTGGTGACGGAATCCACCCGGGAGGAGCGCGACTACGCCAACCAGTGGGCCACCATCACCTCCGCCGAGGGTGGCCTCCGCGAGAAGGCCCTCCGCGCCCGCTATGACAACATCGAGCTGATCCAACAGTTCGACGTGTTCGACAACTACAAGGATTGGCCTGTTAGTCTGTATAGGCTGGGGAAGGCAGGGAATGGGGAATTGGGGATGGGGAATGGCCCGACGCCCTAGCCTTGTCATTCGCGCGCCTACCTGATGACTCTGCAAAATGTGACCGAGCTACTTCCCCGTTCCCCTCGCCCAAATTGCCCTTTTCTTTCCACGCAACTGCCAACAACCTCGCTCGGCTTCGTGCCTCAAGCCCAAGAAAGAGGGTTCCATGGAATCGGATGTGCTGGTTATTGGAGTCGGTGCGGCGGGCGCCGCGTGCGCGCTCAGGGCCGCAGATCTCGGGTTGTCCGTCGTCGTGATGACGGGGTCCAGCCAGCCCGACAGGAACTCCAACACGAGCTGGGCCCAAGGCGGCATCATCTATCGCGGCGAGAACGATTCGCCGGAAATGCTCTCTCGCGATATCGAGGAAGCCGGCGACGGCATCTGCAGCAAGGAGGCCGTCCACCTTCTCGCCACCCGCGGGCCCGAGGTCGTCCGCGAGTTGCTGATCGAGCGATGCGGCGTTCCCTTCGACCAGACCAACGGCGAGCTGCACCTGACCGAGGAGGCGGCGCATTCGTGTCCGCGCATCATCCATGTGGAGGACTCCACCGGTCGCGCCATCGCCACCCACCTGCTGCGCGAGGTGGAGAAGCATCCCAACATCCGCCTCGTCCGCGGAGCGACCGCCGTTGACCTGATCATGCGCGGGCTGCACTCCGTCGATCCCACCGACATCTACTATCGTCCGCGCTGCCTGGGCGCGTATGCGATGCTGGACAGCGGCGTCGTGGAGCCCTTCGTCGCGCGGGAAACGGTGCTCGCGACGGGCGGGCTCGGCCAGATATACCTGCACACCACCAACCCCCAGAAGGCGCGGGGAGACGGCCAGGCGATGGCGTGGCGCGCGGGCGCCCGCGTCATCAATCTGGAGTATGTCCAGTTCCATCCCACCGCGCTGTATCATCGGCTGGCGCCGCGGTTCCTGCTGAGCGAATCGCTGCGCGGCGAGGGCGGGCGCCTCCTCGACCGCGAGGGTCGTCCCTTCATGAAGAAGTACGACGCCCTTGGCGACCTTGCCCCGCGCGACGTGGTGGCGCGCGGCGTTCATCAGGAGATGATCGAGCAGGGCGACGACTGCATGTACCTGGACATTTCGCATCGCGACGCGGAATGGGTCCGCACGCGGTTCCCCATGATTTATCGCCAATGCCTGCAATACGGAATCGATATCACCCAGGGGCCGTGCCCCATCGTCCCCGCGGCCCACTACTCCTGTGGCGGCGTGGCGGTGGACTTGTATGGCCAGACGAATGTCGTGGGACTTCGCGCTGCGGGGGAAGCGAGCTGCACCGGCGTCCACGGCGCCAACCGGCTCGCCAGCACGTCGCTTCTGGAGGCGATCACCTGGGGCTTTCAGTCGGCGGAGGGCATTCACCGCGACATCGCCGGCAACCCGCTTCCAAGGATCAAGGAAGTGGAGCCGTGGCAGCTCGAGAACGAGGAAGTCGATCCCACGCTGATCCAGCAGGACTGGAACACGATCCGCATGACGATGTGGAACTACGTGGGTCTCGTCCGCCGGAGGAAGCACCTGGATCGCGCGCTGAAGATCCTCCGCGAGTTGCAGTACGAGGTCGAATACTTCTACCGCCGCGCGCGCCTGACCGACGACATGATCGGCCTGCGCAACGGCGTCCAGACGGCTATCGCCGTAACCCACGCGGCCTATCGCAACCGCGTCAGCCGCGGGGGGCACCACCGCATCGACTAGAGTGACTCTCGAAAGTCCTATCGTATTCCAACGTAGCTTGGGCGTCTCGCCCGAGCCCCGTCGCCCCCACACGCGGGCAAGATGCCCACGATACTCTTTTACGGCGTCCTCCATCGCGACAAGAATTTCGAGAACCGCTCTAGCGGTGACAGGCCAATGGGATTTCATGGGTCCAATATCCCGATTACTCGCCCACTGATCGCCCCAATCCCGAATTGCCCCACCACAGAAAAGGCCCGCCCCCAAGGGCGGGCCTGAATTATTCCCGGCTCGGCGAGCGCCTACTGGCGCGGGCCAACGAAGTTGGTTACGTCGTCGTTGTCCAAGCCACGTTCCGGATTGGCAAGCGTTTCGCCATCCGCCCCGACGGAGATGATCTGGAACGTCGAGGGTCCATACCAAGTCTCCGTTGCCGCAAAGGGGCTGTTGGAGGGTAGCTCCGTCCCGCCGCGCCGACTATAGTCCGACGCGCGGATGTACTGATAAGGAAATCCGAATGGGTCCAGAAAGCTGATCAGCCCCTGACTGGTGCTGGAGGAGAAATCGGGATCCGTGGTCGGCGTGCCGTCCGCCGTTCCAAGCCGGTTGTAGTCCCAATCGACGTAGGGCCCGCCCCAGCGCGGCGAAAGCGGAGTGAAAGGCTGACCGTTCAGCGAGGAGCGCAGAGCCACCTGCAAGTAGCCGCTCCCCTCCGCGAAGCCTCTGGTGTCGACGCCGGCCGGGGCCAGGGTAAGGCCCGAACCCGACGGCGGCAACTGCCCGGTATCGATCTCGTACTGCGTGATGGCGATTTCCAGCGTGCGTATCTCGACCCTCGCACGGGCGTACTTGGCGCGGAGGATCTCCTTGCCATAGACGCCCACGCCGATCGTCGCCAGAAGGGCGAGGACGACGAGCACAACGAGGAGCTCGAGCAGCGTGACGCCGAATTTAGGGGCCGATTTCATAGCGTTGCCTTGGCAATTTCCCGGAGGATGGCAGGGGGGCGGTCAAGCCCCCCCAAGCCATTAGAATCCAGAGAAGCGGGTCTCGTTGATCGAAACGCCCGCAAAGGAGTAAAAGATGTCGTTGCCCTGGTCGAGCGGGTTCCCCGTGAACTCCGTCTCGCCGTCCGGGCCGAAGGAGACCACAGCATAGCGGTCGAAGCGATCCGCTTCCAGGCTCGTCAACTGCCCGTCGTCCATTCCAAGCACCAAGCCCGAGGTGGAATCGGGAAGTCCGAAGGAGCCGACGATGCCGCCCGCCGTGTAGAACCGGTAAGGGTTGCCCCACGGATCGACGACGAGGTCCAGCGTCAAGTTGCCGGAACCGATGACCTGGGGATCCTCGCCGACGACTCGGAGGCGCTTGGGGTTGAGGACTGGGCCCTG
>JBBQYG010000105.1:0-13766 GCA_038208905.1 Candidatus Sumerlaeia bacterium
TGCCCCCGGCCACTGCGCTCGGCCAGCGAGTCGGTCCAGGCGCCGGAGGTCCAGCTTGCCATCTCGTTGCCGAAGGCGTCGGCGTGGCGGGTGTCGGCGACGGCGGCGCTCGCGTTCGTCGCGAGCATCACCGAGCCCACCAGGTTGTAGTGGAACCACCGGTCCTTACCGAGGGCGCGGCGAGTCGGCTGACGGTCCCGCTGAGTCACGACGGGCCCGTTGCGAATCTCCTCGGTGAGTCCGTCGAAGAAGTAGCGGATGCGCTGGCCGCTGCCAACCGATTTCACAAGGCGGTTCGCGTGACCCCAATCACCCTCGTCGAATCCGCCCGCCGCGCCGACCTGAACCTGTGGGACTACGCCACCGACCTGATGCGCCGCCTGCCGATCGACAACAACGCCGTCGAGCGCTCCATCCGCCCCGTCGCGCTGGGCCGCAAGAACTGGCTCTTCGCCGGCAGCGAACGCGGAGGCCACGCCGCCGCGACCTTCTTCACCCTCGTCGAATCCGCCCGCCGCGCCGATCTCAACCCGTGGGACTACGCCACCGACCTGCTGCGCCGCCTGCCGTCCCACTCCATCAAACGCCTCGAAGAACTGCTCCCCGACAACTGGAAGATCAACAACCCCGCCTGACCAACCCGCCGCCCCGGCTTCGGTCGCATAACCACGCAAGAACTTCCACGATGGGTGTGGCGGGACGGTTACGCACAAGGATCCACTGGGGTCTCCGTCGCAGTTGCAGAGCCTCCCCCTGATGTTCCAGTCGGAGAGTTTTCCGGCGTCGGTGTTGCGCCCCCCGGCGTCGCCGTCGGCGCGCATGTCTCCGGCGGAGGCTCGTTGGCGGCGACGGCGTTGAGGATGAGTTCGGCTAGCTCGCTGGGCAGGCAGTTGCAGCAGGGGTCGATGGTCTCGCAGGGGATCACGGTGCCCTCGGGGTTCAGGCAGGGGGTCGGCGTTGGCGCGGGCGTTTCCGTGGGGGCCGGGCCGTCGGTCGGCGTGGAGGTGGTCTCGGGGGTCGGAGTCGCCGACGGCCCGGGGGTTGGCGTGTACTCGGGAGTCGGCGTCGGCGTCACCACGACAGAGGTCGGGCACGGCACCTGATTGTCGTCCTTGTCCTCGCGAACCGATGGCTCGGGCGTGGGCGTCGGGCTTCCCGGAGTCGCGGGCGGCGGCGCCACCGTCGGGCACGGGACCTCGTTGTTGTCCTTGTCGTAGCAGACCTGCGCCACCGCGCCCACGGTGAGGAGGAGGAACAGTCCTGTCGAGAGAAGTCTAGGGCTCCACGTTACCCTACATCGAACCAAACCGCGTATCCTCCCCCCTGCTGATCACTCCGTTGGGGGGCGATTCGGGATCGCGGCAAGGCGACTACTCCTCCACCGCCCCGATCGTCACGCCCTCCAGGATCACTGCGATTTCTGGGTCGTCGGCCGAGGGGTCGCCGGGGGGGAGTGGGGCCCAGATGAGGTCGAAGCTGAGGAGGAAGCGTGAGCCCTCGATGCCCGGGGGGGTGCGCAGGTAATGGCGGTAAACTTGCGCGAGGCCGTCGATGGGGAGCGAGGCTCCGGGGCGGGAGTCCAGAATGAGGGAGGCGCCGAGTTGCTGGGTGCTGTCGTTGACGCGCAGGCGCATGGTCGGAATGGCGGCGGCCTGGGCGGCGGTGGCATCGGTGGCGATGCGCCACGTGATGCTGTAGAGCGTGTCGGCGTCGAAGGTGGCGCTGGTCTCTCCGGTCCAGAATCCGAAGGTCACGGCGTCGGACTCGCTGCCGTTGTGGGAACGCATCAGGAGGCCGGTGTCGGTGGCGGCGAACTGATCCGGCGCGCGGAGCGACGGCGCCGCGCTGCCGAAGGTGAAGCCGTTGGTGGCTCCATTCAGAAAGCTGAAGCTGGCGACCTCTCGCGGTGTGCCCGCGCGAATGGGCGATGCGATTGCCTCCACCCGGGCGCGGTCCAGGCCGATGGTGGCGCCGGGCGTGGCGAGGGCGGAGAAGCTGAGCAGGTCGAAGTAGGCGTGGAATGCGGCGGTTCCGGTCGGGAGGGAGACATAGTGCGTATAGACAGTTCCCCGCGTGGCGGGGGCGAGGCTTCGGAATCCCTCGCGCGGCGTGATGCTCAGTTCGTTGGTGCGGGCAAAGCCACGCGGCGAGGCCCTCAGGCGCATGGCGGGGGGAATATCGCCGGCGGCGGCGAGGCGGGAGAACACCGTGGCGTCGATGCGATAGACGGCCTCCTCCTCCGCCGTCGCCAGGCTGGCGATGTTCTTGCCAACGCGAAAGGGCGGCGAGACCAGGTGGGTGAAGGTGTTGGCATTGTCGGGCGCGGTGAGCTGGATGGCGCCGGGGTCGAAGGAGATCGCGCGGGTGGCGCTCTCGAATGGCCCGCGGCCCCGGCGGAAGCCCCAGCCCTCCGCGCCGTCGTCGAAGGCGAAGTCAACGGCACCGGGCGCGACCTCCGGATCGAAGAGCGCAAGGTTGTGGTAGGCGCGCGTGCCAATCGTATCGAAGTCCCCACCCACATATAGCGACGAACCCGCCGTGGCGAGCGCTCGGACGCTGGTAATGTAGTAGAATCCGTAGGGGGAAAACCGTCCGCCCCCGGGATTGGGGACCCATGCCTGGGCGCCGCCCGTCGCCCGGTCAAAGGACCCGAGCGAGAAACGGCTGCCGGCCTCCTCGATGGCGTTGGTGCTGCCGATAACGATGGCGTTCCCGCGCGCGGCGAGGGCGCGCGTGACGCCCGGCGTGGCCGCGGGATTCCAATTGGCCTGTGCGCCCGTGAGCAGGGTGAACGCGCGGACGGGTGTGCCTCCCGCGAGCACCGCAGGCCCCACGGAGCCGGTCTCTCCCCTGCCCAGCAGCCCGATGGAATACACAGGACTGGACACGACGGGGCGCCATGCAACGGGGACGCCCGATGCGGCGCCAAGCTGAACGAGGTAGGCGAAGCCCTTGCCGCCGATGGATGTGAAGAGCCCACCCATATAGACGGAAGTCGAGGATGCCTTGAGGGCGGTGACAAGGTCGTTGGGATTCGGATTCCACGGCGTCACACGGCCCGTGTCGCGATCAACGGACCCGACGTAGGCGCGAGGCTCGCCGTCGATGGAGGAGAAGGACCCCGCGACATAGACATCGTTGCCCGCCAGGGCGATGGCGCTGATGGGGCGCACCTGGACTTCATTGACGACATCCACGACATTGGGATTCCACGGTGTGACGGCACCTGTCGCCGTGTCGATCTCGGCAAGGTTGCCGCGCGGCTCTCCGCCGACGGAGACGAACTTCCCACCCACGTAGAGACCCGAATGGGAACCGGCAATGGCGGTGATCTTTCCATCCACCATGGGGTTGAAGGAGAGGAGATCGCCCGTGGTCGCGTCGAACGCGGCGAGGCCGCGCTGGGCGCGCGGCACCGCGACGAGGGCCTGGCGGTCGATGTATATCTTTCCTCCGGAGGTAGATATCTCGCGCGGCGCGGCACTCAATCCAAGGGAGAAGGGAATCGGGGTGCCGATGGCGGCGTTGGCCGCGCCAATCCAGGGCGAATCGAGTCCGCCAATCTTCTTGAACTGACCACCAAGTAGGACGTCGCTGCCGGAGAGCTCCAGCGCGTTGACGATACCATCCACCGCGGGATCCCACGGGGTGGCGGTGGCATCGTTGCGGTTGAGGGCGGCGGCATAGCCGCGGGCCTGCCCGCCCATTTGCAGGAATTCGCCACCTACATAGAGCGTTGCGCCGTCGATGATGAAGTCGCGAACGGCGCCGTCCGAGTTTGCATTCCAATCCGTTGCCTCCCCTGTGATGGGGTCCAGCTCCGCGATGCCGCGGCGCGGCACTCCGGCGATGTTGGAGAATGTTCCGGCTGCCAGGACAAAACCATTCGACATAGCCAGCTTGACGATCTCGTCGTCGCTACCGGGATTCCAGGGGAGCGTGGCGCCAGTGGTGGCGCTGATGGCGCCGAGGCCGCTGCGCTCGACGCCGCCGACGCTGTCAAAGGCGCAGCCAATGTAGATCGTGTCGCCGGAGACCGCGATGCTGTTGACGCGGTTGTCAACCACCGGCGCCCACGGCAGAAGACTCCCCGTGGTGGCATCGATCGCGGCCAAGTGCCCGCGGGCCACACCGCTGATCGATGTGAATGCCCCGCCCACATAGACCGTCGAGCCGACCACGGCCATGGACGTGACGACACCGTTGGCGCTGGGAGCCCACGCGGCGTTGATAGCGCCGGTGGAACTGACGCGCGCGAGGTAGTCGCGCCGCGTGCTGCCGACGCTGCGGAAGTCGCCGGAGAGATACCACCCGCCGGAGCCATCGGCGATCGCCGTATAGACGGTCCCATCGGTGGTGGGGAAACTTGAAATCGGTTGATGGGTTGTGGAGTCGATAGCGACGCCATGGCCGACACGCTTCCCGGATCCCGTGAAGTCGCCTCCCAAATAGACGACGTCGCCATCCACGAGGATCGCCTCCACGCCGTCCTCCGGCTTGTAGAGCGTGCTCGTGAACGTCACCAACGGGCTGTCGGTACTGGGCACGCTCGAGAGCGGGGCCTGCGCGCGGCCGACGCCGAGCGCGGCGCACGCCATCATGGCCCCCGCGAGGATGCGGACCGAATTTGCCTTCGTGTGCTTCATGCGATCACCCCTCGCGGCGCCAGTGAAGTAGGCAATGACAAGACCCAGTGTGTATAGTTTCCTGTACGCGCGTGGTCGATGGCAATTTCAATAATGGGGCTCGCCGGGGGGGTTGAGGGGATTCCTGAGGCAACTGCAATGCGATGGACCGGATTGACCGAGTTGACGAGATGGATGGATTGCGCGGCGGGATTGTGGCGCTCGGGCGGGGCCTACTCGTACTTCGTCTCGCCCCGCTGATAATCCGTCTCCGCGCGGGGGGGGGCGGCGATGGCGCCGGTGCCGCGGAGGAATCCGGATACCTCGGCGTCGCGGGCGGCCTTGGCGTCGGGGGTGGGATGCGTGGCGCGGGTGCGCACGGGGGCGGCAGTCTCTCGGAGGAGGCGGGCGATGATCTCCACGATGTGGGGGAGCGGCTCGCGCGTCTGCTCGATCATCATCTCGAAGGCGGGAATCGCCTGGCGGCGGAACTCGATCTGCTGCCCGGGCGTGAAGGCGGGCAGGCGCGACGCGCGCTCGAGCATGGCGCCCTTGTCGGAGTAGGCGCGCGCCTGGGTGGGGATACGGCGGATAGCCTCGTCGATGTAGGCGAGTCCGCCGGTGATGTCGCCGGCCTGCTCGCTGAGCCATGCCAAGTGATAGAGCACCGCGTTGTCGCCCTGTGGCGCGTGGGGCAGCGCGCGCTTCATGATGTCGATCGCCGCGGCCCAGTCCTTCTCGTCCTCGTGAATGCGGGAGAAGGGCCAGTAGCTGGCGATGTCGGAGGGGTTCTCCCGCAGCGCGCGGGCGAGCTCGATGCGGGCCATCTCGTTGTCGCCGCCTTGGCGGGCGAGCGAGGCAAGCTCGCGCACGACGGGGTCGCCCTGCCACCGGACAAAGGCATCCTCGACCACGGCGCGGACGCGTTTCTTGTCTTCGGGGGAGATGTTCTCCATCTTGAGCGACTCGCGGTAGAGCAGGCCCACCAGATAGGAGACGCGCGGGTTGCGATCGATCGCGCGGAACAGGCGCGCCAACTTCACCTTGTCGGGCACTTCCCTGGGCACGTCGCTGCGGCGAAAGACGTGGTTGAACACGTTGGCGATCTTCCCCATCTGCCAGTCATCCACATAGTTCTTCATCTTGGGATGCGCATAGACGCGGGCGGATATCTCCGGATAGGCCCAGCCCTTGGACTTTGGATCGGGGCGCTCGTGGTTGAGGAAGATCAGCAGGTACTCCGGCTGGCGCTGTTCCATGATATAGCTGGTATTGCGCGCCAGGAACGCATTGAAGACGTCGCGCTCGGCCTGCTTCTCGATGTTCTTCATATCCGCGCTCGTCAGCGCCTTGTCTGGCGGCTGTGTGGCGATCAGTTGCTGGATGCGCTGCTTCTTGGTGGGAAGCCGCCCCCGCGTTGACGGCGCGTGGGCAAGGAAGGGATCCGTCAGGCCGTCGACGTCGTAGAGATTAAGGTGGTCGGCGAAGTAGAGCGGCTGGCCGATGTCGCTCATGAAGATATACGCGTTATCCTGGGTATCCGTCAGCAGGTAGTTGGAAACGTCGTTCAGCGCGGGGACGAATCCTCGGCGGTAGTTGGCAAAGAGCTGCTTGGGCATGAACCAATCGTTGGAACGCCAGCCCCAGTAGACCGAGCCGGGCCCATAGACGGAGACGGCGATGATGCGGCTCTGTTCGTAGCCGTTGGAAATCAGCAGCGCCAGCGCCACGGCCATCGAGGCGATTCCCGCGGCGATCTTCAGCCAGGCGGTGACCAGGAACTCGCTCGCGAGGGCGAAGAACCAGCCAAACCCGATCGCCGCCGCCACACCGATAAAGGGAATGACGATCTGGAAAAACCGGAAGCTGGGCATCCAGTCGCCGTTCACGTGATAGATGTAGTACACGTTCATCGCCCACGGCATCACGACCATAATGACGATCTTGCCCAGATGCACGTCGGAAAAGAAGGCGCTTTCCTTCCGTCGTCGCCGCCCCGCCATCGCGCCCAGCAGCGGCGTTGCCGTGGATTGCAGCGCCAGCAACAGGGCCAGAACCCAGAAGCAAATCCACGCCAGCGAATTCCACTGGGGGAAGGAAAGGTTCCACAACATGCGATCCAGCTTCATCAGCCAGCCGTATTCCATGTCCGCGGGAACGCGGGCGATCTCCATCGGGGCGTTCTTCTTGAAGTCCGCCTGATCGAAATAGAAAACGCGCAACTGCTCCAGTCCCATCGCGCGGGATTCGCCAACGAGTCGCTGCTTGGCGTAGTATGTGTTTGGCATCACGTCATCGTAGTACGTGTATCGCCATCCCCAATAGATCACGAAGGGGATCGCCGCATAGACGCCCCATCGGAACAACCTCCGCAGCGGCAGGCGCCCCCACAGGACAAGCCACAAACCGTAAACGCCCAGCGGGAACAGGTAGTAGAGCGAATCGATGCGCGTCATCGCGGCGAGCACGCAGACGAAGGGGCTGAGCAGCCAATTGCGCGGGTCGCGGCGCTCGGCCTCGAATCGCCAGTAGGCGGTGACCACCAGCATCACCTGCATAAGCGTCTCCAGCCCCATCATCGCCCAGTTTGCGAAGTGGGCGTTCGTCGCCAGCAGGAACGGCGGGATCATGTTGAACCAGTCGTCGCGGCCGCGGAGGGAGCGCGCCATCCCCCAGCTTGCCGCGATCGTCGCCACGCCGCACGCCTGGCCCATGATCTTGGATACGAACATCAGGTCCCACTGGAGCATCGCGGGAACAACCAGGCAAAGGGCCCACAGGAAATTCGTCAGCCCCTCCACCCGCGGCCCATCGGGATTGAAGCGCCAGCCATAGCCCTGAACAAACAGGTCCACGAAGCGAAACGTAATATAGGAGTCGTCGATGATGATGACCCAGTAAGGCGCGCACTGCAGGACGAAGTAGGTGGATATCAGTGCCAGCGCCACCAGCCGCAGCACCGCGCCCACGGACCACCATCCGCGAAGCCAAACGCCCATGCCCTCGAACAAACCGTAGGACGACGTGTCAACCGGGGCCGGAGGCACGTCGGGCTCGCGATAATCGGGATCGAAAACGGGGAGTTCCGGCGCGGGCCGCGCGCGGCGCACCCGCAGCGCCGGGTAGTCGGGCTCGAATGCGGGCGGCACGGGATCGGCCTCGCGCTCCCATTCGGCCCACGAATCGGCGGGGGGGTCGTCCCGCCTCGCGGGCGGGTCGAAGTCCGGCTGCTGAGCCTCCGGTTTGTCGTCCTGAGCCATGCCATCTCCGATACCCCCGTGCCAAAACGAGCCACCAGCCGGGGGGCCGGTCAGGGAACGGCAACGGCCCGAGCGATGGCAAGGGGGAACGGGGGAACGGCGGGAAAAGCGAAAACAGCGGCAAAGGCGGAGATAAGTCGGCGAACGCCGGGAGTGGAGTTGGGGCGACATGCGTCGCATAGGCCCTATCGGTCCCATAGGTCCCATCATGGACTCCGCGCCAGTTACCAGTTGCTCACGTCCTAGGAGCCCGAATCTGTTGGTCCTATCCTAGATAGAGGGAGCCCCCCGAACCCCCATGCCCGCCATCCTCCTCCTGATGGCCGTCCACGTGGCGGCGGCGTGGGTGGTGTGTGGGCGGGTGTTGCGTCCGGGGCGGTTGGTGGCGCTACCGGTTCAGGTCTGCCTCGTGGCGTTTGCCACCTTCTATATGCTCCCCACCTCCATCGCGTGGGCGACGGGGCGGATCGGGACGTGGGTGGTTCTGGTGGCGGCGGCGCTGACATTGGGTGGCGCAGGCGCGGCGGCGTACTTTCGCCGGGAATCCGAGTGGCCCCTCCGCCGCGTGGTCCAGCGGGTGCGGGCGCTCGGGTGGTTCGAACTTTCCCTGTGGGCGGTGGTGCTTCTCATCTGCGCCCCGGTGGCCTATGTGGCGATGGTGTTGCCGATGCGGTGGGCCGACGCCATCGGGTATCACTCCATCATGCCGGTAAGCTGGGCGGTGACCCACCGTTTCGACTTCAATGTGTTCGGCGATCCCACCACGAATCTGCAGTACGGCCAGGCGGAGGTGTTCCCCAATATCAAGGGCATACTGGCCTACCTTGTCATGGACTGGACCGATCGCCAGGCGGGGACGGCGGCGGTGCAGATTCCGTTTCTGCCGCTGATGGTATTCTCGCTCTATGGGTTGTTCCGCGTGGTGGGCCTGCCCGGGTGGGCGGCGGTTGTTGGAGTGATCTTTCACCTGGTCGCGCCGGAGGTCCTCATCAACGCGATGGATGGCTATGCCGACATCGTGTACTATGCGGGCGTCTATGCGATCCTGTTCCTGCTGATGACGCTGTGGCGCGACGGATTCGACTGGCGGGGATTGGCCCCGATGGCGTTGGCGTTTGCCGTCACGGTGTCGGCCAAGCCCTTTGCCCTGTTGATGTGCGGCGTGCTGGGCGTGTGGCTGCTGGGATTCGCGGCATGGCGCGGCGTGGGCGGATGGCGCCCCGCAGCGCAGCGCGCGGGCGCGGCGCTGGCGGCGGTGATCGTGGCCTGCCTGCTTTCCGGCGGGCCGTGGTATATCCACGGGATTCTGGCCCGGGGGAATCCGGTGTATCCCGTAACTGTGGACCTACCCGGAGGACGACAGCTTCCGGGGCAGATCCAGAGCGACGTGAGCACCGTCCTCGCCGAGCGCAACACCGGCAAGACGGGCCTTCGCGCGTGGTTCTTCATGATGGCGGAGCACTATCGCCCCGCCTCCATCAGCTCCTGGAGTTCCGGCCTCGGGGCCCATTTCTTCATCCTCGGTTTTCCGTCGGTGCTGCTGTTCCTGCTCTTCGGGCTCCAAGGCCCGCGGTGGAGATCGTATCTGCCGCTCGTTCTGATCGTGGCCACGATGCTGCCGAGTTCCGGCTCGCTCCTCATCCCGCGCTACAACCTCTATCACGTGGCCGCGGCGGGGCTGGCGTTCTGCTGGCTGCTGGCGGAGACCACAAGGATCCCGCGAATCTTGCTCGGCGCGGTCTTCGCCGCGCTCTCGATCTACAATGTGTCGCGCGTGGCGCCCTCCGCCATGAGCCGCATGAGACCCGCGCCGCTGGTGTTCTACACCTTCGCCTCCGGAGACCGGCGGCCCGCGTACTTCGACTGCTTTCCCGGCGAGCTCCGCGCCATCGACTACTGGCGCGAGGCGTCGTCACCGGGCGAGAGCCTTGTCTATACGTTCACCAGCGCGCCCTTCCACTTTCGCGCCAAACCCGACCGGCCGGGGATGGACCTGATCCACCACGCGCCGTGGACCGGCGAGGGCGATCCCGCCGCGTGGATTGCGAGCCTGCGCGCCACCGGCGGCACCTTTTTCTACTGCGGGGCCGGATCGCCCGAGGACCGCCTCGCCCGCGCGCGGCCCGATGCGTTTCGCCTCGTTCTCGCCGGCAACGGCACCGGCGCCGTCAGCCACATGAGCATGTTCCCCCGCTCAAGCGATGCGATCTACCGAATCCTCCCCGCAACCGAGGCCGCCCCATGAATCCCCGCGACCTCCTCGCCCGGTGGAACACGCCGGAGATCCAAGTCCGCCGCGCCATCGGGATCCTCGGCGTCGTCCTCGCCGCGCCGCTCGCATGGTACTACTTCGTTCGGTTCGAGACTTCTGGCCACTTCGAGAAGGATGGCCCCATCTTCTACCGCGATATCGCCGCGAACTGGCGCAACTGGTCGGTGCTGACCGAGGACGAAATCCGCACGGCGCTGCGCACCGGGAACCTCGACGAGTTCCACACCTACGTTCTGGGAGCCGCGATGGCGCGCTGGCGTGTCCGCAAGGAGGCCCCCGCGCTATGGGATCGCATCATGGAGGACTATGCCCGCGGCGCGTGGACCACGCCCCCGCGAGCCCGGTGGGAGGCGCTCTTCGCCGAGGCCGACGCCGCCTGGATCGCTGCCCGGGAGAAAGCCCTCGCGACCCGCACCGACGCGGAGCGCAAGGCCCTCGTATTCGTTGGCAAGCCCCAGCCCTCCTTCCTGCGCATCTCCTTCGCCGAGGGCACCACCACCGCCGACGTCGGCACCCTCGTCCACCTCGTGTACGACGACGAGGCGACCGCCGCGGAGTACCGCCTGTGGGCTTGGTGGTGCGTCAACCAGCCCGGGGTCTCCGGCTTCCGCCAGCGCCAAGGGCGCGTCTATTCAATCCCCGGCGCCCCCGATGGCCGCACGCGCCGCGTCCACGAATTCGACATGTCCCAGGAACCCGCCTGGACCGCCGCCGAGGCGCGCCCCATCTGGATCGACATCCGCGCGAAACTTGACCCGGCGTTTATTGTGGGCGTGGAGATTGTGGGTGGGCTGGGGGAGGCGGGGAAGACGGGCGAGTGAAGGCAGCACAGCCCACGCGCCGCTCCCCTTTTGCGCTGGATTCCACGGCCTTTGCACAAACCGGTTGCACTCAGTCGGCGGGGCGGTAAACAAAGGGTCACCACTCCGATTGGACCGCTCCGCCCCCCATGTCGATCCGCAAGCCACGTCTTCAGGATATCGCCAAGAAACTCAACATTTCAGCCGCCTCGGTTTCGCGCGCGCTGGCCGATAATCCGCGCATTTCGGAGGCGTTGCGCAAGCGCGTCCACGCCGCCGCCGCGGAGATGGGATATGTGCCCAACACGGCGGCCCGCGCCCTGCGCACGGGAAAGCCCGACATGGCGGCCCTGATGGTGCCGAATCTCGCCGTCCTGCGCATGGGCAAGAACCTGGAGGTCCTTCAGGCCATCGACGAGGAGCTGGGCCAGCACGGCATCCGCCTGTTGGTCGCGTCCTACCACCAGCCCTCCCTGGTCCCCGCCACGATGCGCAAGGTGCTGGCCGATCCGCGGCTGGCGGGGTTGCTTTTCGTAACGAACTACATCACCGAGCCCCTGATCGAGATCCTGCGCAAATCGACCTGTCCCACGGTGCTGGCGAATGCGTATCCCGAGCGCTCCTGGGAGAAGTGGAAGGGCGTCTATGCCAGCGGGTCGGAGAACTTGGTCGGCAGCGAGATGGCCACGCGCTATCTGATCCAGAACGGGCACACGCGCATCGGCGCGTTTGTCTGCGAGCCCGGGCTGCGCGACGCCGACCTGCGCGAGGAGGGCTTCAGCTATGCGATGTCCCAGGCCGAGATCGAGGTCGATCCGCGCCACATCGTCCGGTGCGATTTCCTGCGCGGCGTGGAGACGGGCTATCGCGCGGTGTCGCGCCTGCTGACGGCGACGGGGCCGAAGCAGCGCCCCACGGCGATTTTTTGCAGTAGCGACGAGATCGCGGCGGGCGCCCTGAGCGGGCTTGCCGAGGTCGGCATCCGCGTGCCGGAGGATATCGAGGTCATCGGGTTCGGCAACCACCCGTTGGCGATCGCGCTGGCGCCGTCGCTCACCACGATCACCCACGATGGAGAGGCGGTGGGCCGCGGCGCGGCGCGCCTGTTCCTGGAAATCGTTGAAGGCCGCGAGCCCGCGGAGACCCAGCTCCTTCAGCCCGCCGAGCTGATCATCCGCAAGTCGACCCTCCCCCACGCGGTCCCCGTCCGGAAAAAGAATGTCGCCCCCGTCTGACGGCGGCGGCCCCGGGATCGTCTCCGTCTCCAGCCGCGTTGCCACCGGCGCCGTGGGGAATTCCCGGATCGAGGCGGCATTCCGCCTCCTCGCGCCGGCGGTCTCCCTCTCCACCATCGACACCGTCCAGTGGACGGCCCCCGGCAACGTGCCCACGCGCGCGGGCCCCACGCTGGGCGTGGCGGACCTTGGCGCAATGATGGCGGCGCTTCGCTCGCGCTGGTGGCTTACCGGGTACCTGCGCTCGGCGGAGCAGGTCCGCGTCGTCGCCACGGCGCTCGCCCGCATCGATGGCGCCGCGGTCCTGGTTGATCCCGTCCTCGGCGACATGGGCCGCGTCTATATCGATATACGGGCCGCCGAGGCCATGCGGGCGGAGCTTGTCCCGCTGGCCGACTTCCTCTTTCCCAACGAGACCGAGGCCCGCTACCTCGCCCTTGGCGAAGCCGATCCATCGCCGCGCCCCAATCCGGCCACGCTGGCCGGGTTCCTCCTGGCGCGGCATCCGCGTCTTCGCGGGCTGGCCATCACCGGCATCGACCGCGACGACGGCCGCATCGCCACGCTCGCGGCCACGCGCGACGGCAGCGCCGAATTCTCCGTCCGCAAGATCCCCGGCACCCACCAGGGCACCGGTGACTACTTCGCCGGGGCGATGGCCGCGCTGTTGATGACCGGCGTGGAGTTCCCCGAAGCGGTGAACCGCGCCCAGCGCGCGGTGGCCGAGTCGCTTGAGGGCGCTGTCGCGCGATAGCGCCCCGATCGTCCGCGCGGCGTTGGACCGCCGCCGCTCCCCCGCCGCCGGAAAATTTCGTATCCGGCACCCCCCTTGCATACGATCATTCCAGTTCGGCGGGTACTTGGAGCGGCGAAATTTTGACCTGCTCCCTCCCATCGCCTAACAACGACGGCTTTCCCCGAGACCCAAATAGGGGACGCCAACATAGAGATTCCGATTTCAATTGGACCGAAAGGGTGATACCCATGCCTGCATTACTGGCCCCGAGGAAAGTTCCGATGATTGCCACCGAGCGTCAGCGTATCCTCGCCGTGGACGATAACGAGGAAATCCTGGACCTCATTCGGCTGACGCTCGAGGCCGAATACGACGTGGTCACGATCAGCGACCCGGTGGACCTCTACGAGGTGCTCGACGTGTTCGAGCCGGACCTCCTGATCCTGGACATCATGATGCCCCGCATCAACGGATTCCAGCTCATCGAAATGCTCCGCAAAAGCCTCGGAACAAAGGACTTGCCGATCCTTGTGCTCTCCGCCAAGAACAGCGCCGGCGAGATCAAGCACGGCTACAAGCTGGGCGCGACGCTCTATCTGACCAAGCCCTTTGTCCCCGACCGCCTGAAGAAGAACGTCGAGACCCAGTTCCGCGTTCACCCGACCGGCAGCAGGAAGAAATCCGCCGAGGGCCACACATTGGCCGCCCAGCTCGAGATGACGCCCTCCTTCCGCAAGGGCCACCTCCAGATGTCCCACGGCATCGCCCGCAAGGACCAGATCATCGACGCCCGCAAGCGCATCGAGGACAAGATCCGCAAGGACGAGGCGGACGCCGA
>JBBQYG010000106.1:0-13756 GCA_038208905.1 Candidatus Sumerlaeia bacterium
CATAGAGCGGTTCTCGAAAGTCTTGTCGCGATGGAGGACGCCGTAAAAGAGTATCGTGGGCATCTTGCCCGCGTGTGGGGGCGACGGGGCTCGGGCGAGACGCCCAAGCTACGTTGGAATACGACAGGACTTTCGAGAGTCACTCTAATACCCCGCGACTCCGCATTCCGAATGCCATTGACAAGCGCGGTGTTTTTTCATACCTATTTTATAAAAGAGCAAAGTAAATTACCCGTCACCATCGACCCTGCCCCCCCCTCCGGAGAACCCGCCCATGCGCCGCGCCTTTACCCTTATCGAGCTTCTCATCGTCGTCGCGATCATCGCGATCCTGGCCGCCATCGCCGTTCCAAATTTTCTGGAGGCCCAGACCCGTTCCAAGGTCAGCCGCGCCCAGGCGGATAACCGGACGATTGCCACCGCGGTGGAGGCCTACATGGTGGACAACAACCGCTACATGCCGTTTGCCGTTCCCGTGCGCGGGCTCATCGGCGAGCAGCAGCTTTACCTCCTTACCTCGCCCATCGCCTACATTACCAGCGTCCCGGCCGACGTCTTCCAGTCCTCCAAGCCGACGCTCTCGACCAACGCCTCCAAGAACTTCAGCGAATTCTATGGCCCGATCCCGCGCTACTACGTCTATTCCGACAGTACCTTCCTACTCAACGGCAGGACGGGCTGGTCGGTCCGCTGCATGGGGCCCGACACGGACTTCGACTTGGTGGGCCATGTGCCCGACAACGACACCGCGGTGCCAGAGAATGGGAAGTACGACCCGACCAACGGCACGCTCTCCAACGGCGATGTCCTGCGCGCCGGCGGCGGCGTCACGTTCTTCAATAGCTAAGGAATCGCTCCCGTGCCCCCACACACCAGATTCCGCCTTGGCGTCATCGGCCTTGGCGACATGGGCAGCGGCCACTGCCGCGGATTTCACGGGCTCCCCAACTGCGAGATCGTGGGCATCGCCGATCCCGACGAGGGGAAGCTCCGCGTGCAGGAGTTTCCCTGGGGCGACGCGCCGCCGCCGTTCTTTCGCGACCACCGCGAGATGATTGCGAAGACGCGCCCCGACGCCTGCGTGGTTGTGGTGCCCGATCACCTCCATCGCGCCGTGTGCGAGGACGTGATCGAGGCCGGCTGCGACGTGTTCCTCGAAAAGCCCATGGCGACGAACATCGGGGACACCGACGCGATCATCGCAAAGGCCCGCGCGGCGAATCGCATCCTGCAAATCGGATTGGTCTATCGGTACTCCAACTTCTATCGCCGCATGGCCGACATCGGGCGCGAGCCCGGGCACGAGACCATGCTGATGTGGTGCAAGGAACTCCGCCAGTGCTTTCCCCAGCGCCCGTGGTTCTACAGCCAGGCGATGACCGGCGGCAGCATCGTGGAGAAGGACTGCCACCACTTCGACATTTTCAACTGGGTGATCGGCTCGGAGCCCATCCGCGTCTTCGCCAGCGGAGGTCAGCACGTGTGGAAGCCGGGTTCGACCATCGCGTGCGGCTATTGTCCCGATCCGCCGCGCCGCATCGACGAGATTGACACCGTGGACCACGCCATCGTCACGGTGGACTATCGCAACGGCGCCAAGGCGAGCCTGATCCTGTGCATGTACTTGCAGCCCCAGAACGTGATGCCCGAGGGGCTTGAGATCGGCGGCATCGCGAGGAGCGGGCGGCAGTTCTGCGGATACGGCGACGCGCGCCTCGGCGTGGGCGGGCTCGGCCAGCCGTTCGAGTGGGAGGAGATCGACATGGTCTCCGACAACGACGGCATCGGCCACATCGGCTGCCAGGAGCAGCGGCGCGACTTCCTGCGCTGTCTGGAAACGCGCAAGGAGCCCTTTGCGAACTGGAAGGTCGGGCGCGATTCGCTGGTCGTCGCGCTGGCGGCGGAGAAGTCGATCCAGACGGGCCAGCCCGTCGACCTCTCGGAGTATGCCCCATGTCCCGCATGACCAATCCAATTCCGCTGCGCGTTTCCGCTCCGGGGCGGATCTGCCTCTTTGGCGAGCACCAGGACTACCTTGGCCTTCCCGTGATCGCGGCGGCCATCGACCTGCGCATCGAACTCGCGGCCACTCCGCGCGCCGATGCGCTGTTCGTTGTCGAGATGCCCGACATCGGCGAACGCCTGGAGCTGGACCCCAACATGGAGAACCGCTATCGCCACGGGCGCGACTACATTCCCGCGGCGGCGAACGTGCTGCGGCGCGAGGGGCTTTCCTGGGCCACCGGCTACGACGTTACCGTGACGAGCGGTATTCCCATCAACGCGGGGGCGTCGAGTTCTTCCGCGTTGCAGGTGGCGTGGTGCGCGCTGCTGCTGGCGGCGGCGGGCGATCCGCGCGCGGGCGACGCGGAGTCCATCGCGCGTGTCGCGCATCAGTCGGAGGTCACCGAATTCGATTCCCCCGGCGGCATGATGGACCATTTCTCCTCGGCGGTTGGCGGCGCGATCTGGCTGGACTGCCGTCCACCCTATGCGGTGACGGACCTGCCCGCGTGGATGGGCGAGTTTGTGCTGGTGGAGTCGGGAATCCCCAAGGACACCAACGGCGTTCTGGGCGAGAAGCGGCGTCGCGCGGAATCACTTGGCGCGGAGCAATTGCTCGACAACGCCGACACGTCGCAACTCTCCGCCGCCGACCGCGCGATCCGCGAGGCCGTGGTGCAGAATCGCAAGCTGACGCTGGCTGCGCGCGCGCTGATCGAGACCAGCGAGGATGCCGACCTGCTGGGCGTCCTCCTCTCCCGCCATCACGATCAGTTGTCGGGGAACCTGGGCGTTTCGCTGCCGGAGATCGACCGCCTCTTGGCGCGCGGCATTGGGGCGGGTGCGCTGGGGGGAAAGATCAACGGATCGGGATGCGGCGGATCGTTCTTTCTGATGTGCCCGGGCCAGGGCGCGCGGATTGCGGCGCTGTATCGCGGCGTCGGCCTCTCGGCGCACGTTGTCAGGATCGGAAAAGGCGTGGCCGTGGAAGCAGATCAACGGATGGAGCTGACATCATGAAGCGAATCTTGGCGGCAATTGCAGTCGTTGTCTCGGCGGTTTCCCCATCGTGGGGCGCGGGGATGAAGTGGCTGGCGCCGGGCGAGGCGGCGAAGATCACGGGGAAGGCGATCTACTACTTCCGCCAGGATCAGGTGGCACTCTGCATGATTGCGGAGGAGGACGTCTGGACGGACCAGCGCGTGATCGCGGCGGCGGGGAGGATGCCATGCGTTCTGATCGATCTCGCCAGCGACAGCGCGACCGGGCTTGCCCGCGAGCACGGTGTCCTGGTGGTGCCGACCACGCTCCTCGTCGAGAACGGCAAGGAGATCGGGCGGCTCTCTCGCAGCACGAGGCCCGAGGAGTACGTGGCGCTGGCCGAAGGCAAACCCATCGCCGCCACGCCCATGCCCGCCGCGCCATCGACCACCACCGCGCGCGTTGTAGAGGCCGCCGATCCCACCGGAGACGGCGCGCCCGCGCCTCTGGACATCACGATGGTGAAGGGCGCGATCACTGCGGAGGGGATCAACCTGGAGCTGACGCTGGCAGGGCCCGTGAACACGAGCTTCGCCGCGGCCTACAACTTCTTCCTCGATGCGGACCAGAGCGAGGCCACCGGCCATGCGGGCGCCGCGTTCAAGGGCGCCGACTTCCTGGTGCAGGGCGCCACGGTGTTCCGCTTCAACGGCAAGACGCAGGAAGAGTGGGGCTGGGAGCAGATCGGCGCCGCCAAGAATAACGCCGCGGGAAATACCGTCCGCGTGGCGATTCCCGCCCGCCTGATTCCTCCCTCGCCCGCGCCGTTTGTCTATGCATGCAGCCAGAACGAGCAGTGGACGACGATCGACTGGGCCCCGGCGACGGCGCGGCTGTCGCTGGCCGGAGTCGCCGCGATCGTGCCCGTGGCCGCGGCGCCCGCGGCGCCGGGCGCCGAGTTCAAGGACGCCGCCGGCGACGGGCCCGGCTCCGAGGATCTCCTTGGCGCTGCGGTTTCCTCCTCGGGCGACAATCTCGCGATTCGCCTCTCCTTTTCGGCCCCGCCCGTTGTCGAGCGCCAGCACGTGTTCATCGACGCCGACAAGGTCGAGCCAACCGGCTACAGCGACGGCGCGCGCAACGGCGCCGATTTCATGATCGAGGGCAACACGCTCTATCGCCACAAGGGGGGCTCCACCGGATGGGATTGGAACAGCCTGGGCGCCGTGGAGTTCAAGATCGAGGGGAACACGGGCACCTATACGGTTCCGCGCTCGCGCATCGGCGCCAAGGCGGGCGCGGCGATCAAGCTGTGGTTCACGACGACCGGCGCCGATTGGGCCCCGGCGGATTTCCTTCCCGACGCGGGAACGGTGGAGCTTGTGATTCCCCAATGATCATGCGCCGCCCGATCTACGCCCTCGCCGCCGCGATGGTCATGGCCTCCGCGATTCCGGCGGAGATTTCCCTCCAGCAGAAGGGGAACCAGATATACATCGTCCGCGATGGAGTCCTCGTCTCCCAGCGTCCCGCGCGCTTCGTGGTGCAGGAGTGGCAACGCCGCCAGGCCGACGCCCCCGCCAACGCTGCGCGGGCCGGTGTTGGGTCCATCGTGGAGACCGACGCGCTGGAATCGGTGCTTCTCTCTCCGGCCAATGACGCATGGACCGAAGAGCCTGTCTCCGTCATTGTCGGGGAAGGCAACGTCTATACACAGGAACTCGTCTTTCCGCGAGAGCTTTCGGTCACAGCCGAATGGTCCGCGGAGAACGGAGGCGTCCGCGTGAGGGGCAAGGTGCGCAACCTTTCCACCACGGCGGAGCGGCGCGAGATTCCGATCACATTCTCGCTCGCGATTCCCGTCGATGGAGAATCGCTGACGTGGCTGGCCGACAATCATCGAAGCGAGGCCATCGAGGGCACGACCGAGATCCTCAACACCGTGGCCACCATGGCGGGCCCTCGCGGCGCGATGTCGCGCTATCCCTTTGCCGCCATCGCGGGGGATCGGCAGCTAGCCGTGGGGATGCCGCTGGATCAGCCGCGCATCCAGCGCCTGCTGTGGGATGGCAAGCACCGCGCGCTGGTGGCGGAGGTTGACGTGACGATCAGCCCCGACACGGAGAAGTTCCCCGGCTATGTTCCATTCGATTTCATGCTCTTCGATTTCGAGGCGGAATTCGGCTTTCGCTCCGTCGCCAACGCCTACTACGCGCTGAATCCCGATTCCTATTCCACCCGCATCGACTATCAGGGCCAATGGATGCCCTTCACCCAGATCGACAGTGTCCAGCGCGCCGAGGATTTTCGCTTCGCGTTTCACGAGTACCACCCCAATGTCTCCGTCGCCTACAACACCGCGCAGGGGATCGAGTCGCTGGTCTATTGCGAGCCGCCGGTGCAGTACATCAACGTTGCGGCGAATGTGCCGAAGGAGCTGGCTTCGCTCCTTGGGATTCTCGATGGCATGGGGAACACGCAGGGCTCCCAGGTGCGGGGCTCGGGGACGTGGGACCGCTCGGGTAACCTTCAGGCCGCGTGGGTGGAGACGCCGTGGGCCGTGGGCGCGCGCGTGCCCACCAACGGCGATCCCGAACTGCCGCGCACCGCGCGCAACCCGCACAACAGCTTCGACGCCAACTGGCTGCCCTATCGCGACCTGTGGCAGCGCCGCGCAGAGGACCAGCCCGCCGCGTGGAATGGCGGGCGCATCATGGAGGGGGTGGTCGGCGCCTCGGGCCGCGCGCTGAACCTGCGCGCGGGCGAAAGCAGCGAACTCGTCCTCTCCAACGCCGCCGACCTCAAGCTCTCGATCACCGCCATGGGCGCGCCCGGCGCAACGGTACGCGTGGGGATCGGCGACGCAGCGCAGGCGTTTCCGCTCTCGCGCAGCTTCGCCGCGCTGGAGTTCGCCGCTTCCGCCGCGCCGGGGGCGTCGCTCCGACTCACCGCCCAGGGCGGCGATGTCTATATAGACAGCATCACGGGAGCAGACGCCGCCCTCGCCAATGCGCAGTTCGACGCAGGGCGTCTCGATGAGGAGGCTGTGACAGGGCTGTATCTCGACAGCTTCGAGGGATGGGATTCCAAGGACCTGAATTTCCGGCGCGAGCACTTCGCCACGTCGGACTATCCGCTGACCTTCGATGCGCGCACGGGCGAAACGGCGCAGGTCATCATGATGCACAATTTCGAACTCGCCGCCGAGGCGCGCCGCCGCCTTCACGCGCGCGGCGACCTGCTGATGGCCAACACGGCCCTCTATCAGTGGTCGTGGAGCGCCCACTTCCTCGACGTGCTTGGCATCGAGACCTCCTGGGGAGAGGGCGAGCGCATTGTGCCGCCCAAGATCGCCGATCTCGACTACCTGCGCACGATGCTCTATCACAAGCCCTACTGCTATTTGCAGAATCTGCGCTTCGACATGTTCCGCGGCCAGAAGGTGGAGGACTACTTCGCCCGCTGCCTGCACTATGGGATGTGGCCGAGCTTCTTCAGCTTCAACGCCGCCGAGGAGCCCTATTGGCAGAACCCCGGTCTATACAACGCCGACCGCGCCTACTTCCTCACGTTCATGGAGCCCCAGGGCCGCATGACGCGCGGCGGGTGGGAGCCTATCACGCTGGCCGCGTCGGCGAACAGGGAACTGCTGGTCGAGCGATGGGGAGGCGGCGCGTGGAAGGGAGAGCCGCTCTCCGCGGAGTCCTTCTACATCAGTATCTACAACCCCAGCGAACGGATGCAGTCCGGCGATTTGCGCGCGGATGCTCGGCTCACGGCGGAGACTGCCTATCTCGTGCTGGACGCACTGACCGGGCGCAGCGTGGAGAACCTCCTTGGCCGCGATGGATCGGTGCCCGTGCGGTTGAGGTCGCTCGGCGTGTCGTCGCTGTGGTTCGTCGCGCGGACGGAGGTCGCGCTGGGATCGGTGCTTCGGCAGGAGGTCGGCGAATTGCTCCGCCTCTCGGGGAAGTATCAGCGCTATGGCTTGATCGACGCGGCGACCGTTGCCGCGCTGAAGTCGGCGCTGGCTGCCGCGACACCGTCGGAGAGCGAGAAGGAAATTGCCAAGCTGCTGTCCACCGTGGGCGGCGAATACCGCGCCGAGATCGAGCGCTCCTATAGCACGTGGCGCATCGCGTCCGCCGCGTTGGAGGAAGTCCGCGGCGGCAAGGTGGAACCCATCGCGCTCCCGCGGAGCATTGCGCGCGGCGTGGAGTATCGCATTCAGGCGCCCGCCAGTTCTCCCGTTGAACTTGAACTGAAAGTCACCACCTCCGCCGGGGAGCATAACATCGCATTTCGCGATGGCGTGGCGCAGTTTGTGGCTCCCGCCACACTGGAGGACGGCGTCGCGATCGGGTTCCTGGTTTCGCGCGCGGGCGCGGCGGGATTCGCGCCGTATCTGGAATCGTCGGCGGTGCTGGTGCCGCCGGTGGAACTACTCGGCCTGCCGCGCCGCGTGGTGGTGGGTCCGCCCACGATGCTGACGGTGGCCGTCAGGAACAACCTGCCGACGAAGGCCGTCGGTGAAGTGTCGTTCGCCGCGAGCAGCCTCGCCTCGGCGTCGCCGGTGCCGCTCGAACTCGCCCCCGGAGAGGAACGCGCCATCCAACTCCGCCTCGTTGCCGCAAGCCGCCCGGCAATGGACATGCACGAGCCGCTGGCCATCGGGTGGAACGCGGGCGACGACGATGCGGGCGCGGCCTCCGCGGAGGTGCCGCTGGTGCTGCTCTCCGCCGACGCCAGCCTCCTGCGCACGAGCGGCGTGACCGTGACGGTCGATTCATTCTACTTTGGATACGACAAGCTGGCGATCACCGATGGCGTGCGCGATGGCGCTGGTCTCGACTGGACGGAGGCCGCGTGGGCCAGCGACGAGGGCATGGTCCCGCACTGGGCCCAGTTCGATTTCGAGAAGCCCACGATGCTCCGCGAGGTGCGGATATTCTGGGCCTTCGACAGCGGCAAGCACTGGACCTCCCGCGAGCTGACCGTTGAGGGCTGGCGCCCCGGCGCAACCGCGTGGGAGGTGCTCGCGCGGCACGGCGACGGGACATTGGTTCCCGAAACGCGCCTCGCGTTTCCCGCGGGCGAATATACACGCATCCGCCTGTACCAAGCACCGGGTGGCGGCGCGGCGGAGCGGCCCGGCCTGCTGTGGCTTGGCGAGGTGGAGGCGCGATGATCGCCACGATGAAACACTCGACGCTCGCTGCGGGGCAGATCCTTGCGCAGGGTGAAGTCCAGCGACTTCTTGCTGCGCCGTTCGCGGCAAGTGGCGATCTCGATGCTGCGCTGCGAAACCTGGGCGCATGGCTGGAATCCATCGGCTACTTCGCGCACCTGACCGACACCAACGAGCGACTGAGCTTCCGCGACGACGCGTTGGGCCTGATGTTGCGCCTGCAAGTCAACTACTCTCGCCTCGCCTACCGCAGCCCCGCCGCCGACCGCCGCGTGGCGTGCCCGCTCTGCATCGAGAACATCGGCACTCCGGGCAAGGAACTGCTCCGCGTGTTTCATTTCGCGCTGGCCGGGCGGCCCTTCTTCTCGCATCCCACGCCGTTCCCCCTCTGCGAAGGTCACTTCGTCGTCAACTCGCTCGCGCACGAACCGATGGCCATCGGGGAGCGCGGCTTGCGCGAATCCGCGGACTTCGTCGCGCAAACGCAGTCGTGGCTCGTCGCCTCCAATAGCGATGTGGAATGGGCCGGCGCGTCGGTGCTGGGGCACCACCACATGCAGGTGTTCGCCGGCCTCGTGCTGCCGCTGGAGTCGGCGCACCCGCTGCACGATCTTACACTATCCGAATGCGAGGGATCCTTTCTCGACTGGCCCTGTCCGGTGGTTCGCCTGGCGGGAGATACGGAACCGACGCTCGCAGCCGCCAGCCGACTGATCGCCGCGTGGAAGGCGATTGATCCGGGCAAGGCCACGTTCAACTCCCTGATGCGTAGGAAGGCAGGCGGCGGACTCGCGATTCATCTGCTGTTTCGCCATCCGGACTTCCGGACGCAGGAACCGTTGCGCCAGATCAAGTCCGAGGGAATCGGCATCATCGAAATGGCGGGCGAGGTGATCGTGCCGCCGATCGCGGGGAAGTCGCGCGAGGAAAACCGCGCATACTTCGAGCGCGAGGGACTTGCCGTCATCCGCGGAATCATCGGCCAGAACGCCCCATGGCCGGCCCAGTGGACGCCGGAGTGGTTTGCG
Source organism: Candidatus Sumerlaeia bacterium (assembly GCA_038208905.1). Lineage (GTDB taxonomy): Bacteria > Sumerlaeota > Sumerlaeia > SLMS01 > SLMS01 > JBBQYG01. The sequence goes on from JBBQYG010000106.1 coordinate 9,202, forward strand.
GATCTGGCGCGGAAAATCGGATAGGGAAAGGAGAATCGGAGAAAGGCCTTGACCATACGCGGCCCTAATTTATTCTGTCTTAAATTAAAGAACAAAACATAGAAACCCCGGGATTAGCCTCTCGCGCCGCGAGACACCCCCACACCGACCAAATCAAAAGGAGAAGCCATGAAGAAGACAGCCTTTCTCGCTCCCATCGCCGCCGCCCTCGCGATCCTCGCGTCGTCCGCAACCGCCCAGGTCTGGAGCCCGGGCATCGTCATCGATGGAAACTTCGACGACTGGGACGGTCAGGTGCCCGCCCTGATTACGGACGTGACCGGCGACGGCGGCACCGGCCGTGACATCGTCGCGATCTACCTCGGCAACGACCAGAACAACCTCTACGTCCGCATTCAGGGCGCCAACGCCGATGCGTATGACGGCAGCGAATTCTCCGGCATTGACAAGGACAACAACGTGGCCACGGGCTTCAACCTGTTCGGCGCGGGCAAGGGATCCGAGACGATGGTCGCCGGCGCCAGCGTCGTTGGCCAGGCCGGGGGCGCATTCAACGAGGGCGCCGCAACGCCGGGCTCCGTTCCCTTCGGGCCGTTCGTCGCTTCGACTGACATTGAGTACGCGATCGCGCTGAACACGGTCGTCCCCACCGCCATCGCTTCCTTCCCGGCCCTGGGCCAGATCATTGGCTTCGTGTATGGCGACGGCAACGGCGGCGCGACCGACGTCGCCAGCGGCGACTACACCCTTGCCACCGGCTCGGCGGCGACGCCGGGCGCGACGATCGATCTCTTCGCGAACTACGGAACCAATGCCGCGGGCAAGACGCGCGACGGCAGCCCCACGGGCGGCTTCTCCGCCGCGCGCAGCAACTTCGCCCCGGGGGGCCCGCTCGGCGTTGCCGACACCGCGCTCGGCGTCAGCCACACCACCGCCGCCGTGGACTTCGGCCTTTCGCTGGTCACGCATCGCTTCGCCACGCCGGTGAATATCACCGGCCACAACCGCGTCACGCTGGACGTTTTCGGCAATGCCGCGGCCGCCAACAAGAACCTCTGGCTTGGCCTCGTCGATACCGGCGGAACCTACTATGCCGTCGGCGCGGTCTTCCCCACCACCGCAACCTGGACCACTGTGGACGTCGGCCCGACGAGCGGTTGGTTCTCTCAGGTGGCCGGAGACGACAACGTCCTCGACCTCGCCAACATCGTCGAGTGGCGCATCGGCCTTCAAGAGACCACCCCCGCCGCGCCGGGCACCTTCGCCGTGGCCTATGACAACCTGCTGGCGCCGACAACGGCCGGCGTCGCCGAATGGATGACGATGGAGTAACCGCCCCTACGGGCCATCGCGAAGGAACCATCAATCGGCGGGCGGCGCGGGATGCGTCGCCCGCCGTTTTGCGTTGGAGGGATACTGCTGTCGGCCGTCGTTCTACTACTTCTTCTTCCAATCATCGTCCAGCCACGGCGAGGCCTTCACGGCGTCGAATTCGCGCCGGGCGTCCTCGCCCAGCTTGCGGTCCATCAAGTCCCAGAACCGTGGCATCGTCCACGCGGGAAAGGGGCGCTCTACGCGGCGCAGCGGGGCGCCGGGCGAGAGCGCGCCGGCGACCTCCACCGCCATGTACCAGCCGGTGACGCGCTGCTCCTTCGTCCACAGGTGGAAGCCCTTGTCTCCCCAGTGCGCGGCCAGCGTGCGGCAGGGGGCGCGCGGCCCGGCGACGCGGACGCTAACACCCCCATCGAGTTCGTACAGATCGCCCACGCACACGTCGGCATCCACAAGGCCGCCCAGATGGAGGTTCTCTCCAAAGGAACCCGGCGGCATCGCCACCCCGGCGCGGGCGTGGCAGGCGGGATAGTGCTCGCTGGCGTAGGCGCAGAGGGCCTTGAACCGCCCCCCGTGATGGCGGGTGTCCACCTGCACATCTCCCCTGACGCCGAGCGTGTCCACGAATACAGGCCCGGGGAGGGCAACCTTTCGGATGGCGGAGGTGGCGCCGGGCTTGCCGGCCAAGGGCTCCTGCTTGCCGGAGTGAATCGAGAGCACGAGGGGCGATGTCATGGATCTACTTTCCTTTCGGGCTGTTGTCGCGGCGATCCTTGGCGGGCCCCGCAACGGAGGAGAGAACCTTCACCGGCCAGTCATAGACCAACTGCAGGAGCACCGCATGAGCCGGGAGGGCCTTGGCCTCGGGCACACTTCCCAGAAGCGCCTGGGCCGCCGCCCCCAACCCCAGCATCGCCCCAAACACCACCGCGAAGGGCGCCAGCCCCGATGACTGCCCGCCCGCATCCCCGCCGTGGCGCAACCAGTCCAGCGTCACGCCAAAGATGAGTGGCGCGGCGCCCCCGCTGAGAGCAACGAGCACCTGGAACACGGTGTTGCCGATAACCTGATCCTCCCGCGGGATGGTCGCCAGCACCAGGCGCATCTGGGCAATGGCGTGGGCCGCGTTGAAGACCCCAAACAGGAAATAGGCCCCGCCCACCAGCCACAGCCCCGGCTTGAACAGGTGGAGTCCGGCCGCCGCCCAGAACGCGCATGCCGCCAACAGCGCCCCGCCAGAGAGGCGAATTAGCGGGCGGCTCCCCACGCGGTCGCTCAGCGAGCCCCAGTAAACCGCCGTCAGCAGCACCCCCAGCATGGTGAGCGACTGAAACTTGAGCACGGCGCCATCGGGCCAGCCGAGTTCCTCGCGGACGAAGAGCACCAGATAGACAGGGAGCGCGGCGAACGCGAAGGTCATCATCAGCACATAGCGCGTGGTGCGGCGGAACCCGGGAAGCGCCCACAGCTCCAGCGCCTTGCGCCAAATATCGGCCAGCGACCAGTTGGGCGGGCGGGCGGCGGAGGAGGAGAGGCGCGCGGGCTCTGGCGCGCGGCGCAGGCAGAGGACGCTGCCCATGCCGGCCGCCCATGCGAAAACGAACAACGCCCCGAATCGCCAGGCCGGAGGATCAGAGCCAAGGAACGCGCCGCACCCCAGCAGCGTCAGGAAGGCGCAGATGTTCATCACGCTCTGCTCCTTTCCCAGATACTGGCCGCGCTGCTCCTCGGGCACCACCTCCGCAATCCACGGGAACCAAGCCCCCGACGCAAAACCGCGGATCGCGTTGAACCCCGCCACCGGCAGAATGAGCGCCACCGTAAGGAACATCGTCGAGAAGCCGTGGCTGGCCATCAGCGGCAGCGGCGCAATCAGCAGCAGCATGTAGGATCGAAGCCCCCAGCCCCACAGCAGCATCCGCTTGCAGCCGAAGCGATAGACCAGGTTGGTCGCGAAAAGCTGAAGCATCACCAGCAGCGGCTGGATCGAGTTCAGGATGCCGATGGCCGACTCGCCTGCGCCCAGATACCGCGCCGTCAGCACCAGCGGCGCCCCCAGCGCGATGGTGAAGTTGACAGAGTTCAGCCCCTGAAAATAGAGAAGCCATCGAAGTTCCGGCGGAAGCGGCGGGGGAGCATGGTGGGGCTGGCGCGAAGACACGCGGGCAAGCCTTGGGCGGGGGCCAATCCGTGTCCAGCCCATCGTTCCCGCGCCTTGCATTTGTCGCCCCGCGTGGCTGACCGAGCGGCCAATTGCGGGGGGGGAAAGCCCTTGACACCCGGCACCCTCCAAACGTCCCTTGGAACTCCGAAAGCGTTGTTTTTCAAGACTTTTGGGATACCCAAAGACCCCCATTGGAGGATTGTCTGGTGAAATTCCTGAGACTGCTTCCCGCCTTGCTCGTTGCGATCGCCCTCTTGGCCTCTGGTTGCGGAGAGAGCGCGCAGGAGAAGGAAATCAAGGAGCTCTCGACGAGCCAGAAGGACCTCGCCGCGAAGGTTCAGCAGACGACCTCGGAGATCAATTCGACTCTCGGCGAGCTGAAGAAGGAAAAAGACGCCCTTTCCGCCGCGCTTTCCGGCCTTCAGGAAAGCAAAGTCCGCCTTGAAGTTCGCCTTTCCGATCTCGATTCCAAGATCGGCAACCTGAACGCCATCGTTAAGTCCAACGTGGACGAGTTGACGGCGAAGGAAGCGGCACGCGCCGCCAGCGGCGGCGGCAGCTTCTGGCGCCTGCTCCTGATCGTCATCATCGTCGTCGTCATCCTGATCGTGATCATCCGCATCCTCCGCTCGCGCAGCGAGTTCGACGACGAGGAAGAGGACTACGAGGACTTCGAGGACGACGAGGACCTTGGCTTCGAGGACGACGAGGAGTTCGAGGACGAGGACACCAGCAACAAGAAGAAGAACAACGACGACGTCTGATCCACGGCGCGCCGGACCACTGAAGACATGACTCGGGCCCCGGGAACTTTCCCGGGGCCTGTTCTTTTTTGGGGAATGGTGAATAGGGAATGGTGAATTGAAGGGCGGGCGGCGGGCGCCCACCACCCAGATCGCATCAGGCCTTTCCTATTCCCCGTTCCCTATTCCCCGTCCCCCCATTCCCCTCTTGTCCCCCCCCGCCGCCACGGGGCATTTCCCACGCCTCTCGCCGGGTGGCGGGTTGCCAATCAGAGAAGAGGTGTTCACGTGCCAGTTACGGTCATTGTCGGGTGCC
>JBBQYG010000107.1:0-13710 GCA_038208905.1 Candidatus Sumerlaeia bacterium
CCAGATGGGCGACGGGGCATCCCTCTCTGCGGCGGTCGCGGAATTGCGGACGCAGTGGAGTGCGCTGGACACGGAAGAATCACCGGGGTCGGCGGAGGAACAGACCCCGCCAGCGCCCGATTACCAAGTCCCCGCGCGCGACGAGTTCCTGCGCATCGAGGACAAGACGTTGATGGGCTCTATTCCAGAATTGCTGCTGAAGGCGGCGCCGATGCCCGACGTCGATTTCCACGCAGCGGTGGCGCCGGAGTTGCACGCGTGGATGAACGAAGAGCTGATCCGCGCGGAGTTGTTTTCGCGGGCGGGCGCCCATCCTTCGCTCTCGCCGGCAAGGCGCGAGCGCACCGCGCGGCTGGCGTGGGATCGCGTCCGACATGTTCAGGCGCTGGAAAAGTTGCTGGAGCTGTGCGGTGGATCGTGGGGCGCGTATCCGGCAACGCTGGACACGTGGCGCTCGGCGAAGCGCGCCAGCCTGCGGGAAATCGCCGGGGATCGCCTTGCGGTGGACGCGCTGGCGGGGGCCTATGCGGCGGCGGGGCGCACGGAATTCGCCCACGCCTTTGACGCGATGCACATCGACAACGAGTGGATGCGGCGGCTGTGCCGGGAGATCGCTACTTGAGCAGCCCGCGAACGCCGCGCGCCTGAACCCGCGCGCGAAGGGCCTTCTCCGCCGTGCGGCGGTCGCGCTCCTCCACGAATCGCAGTTCTGTTTTCAGCGCAATGATCTGGGGCGGGAGGGACCCGAGTTCCTCCAGCTTCGCCGCGTCCTTTTCCGTCACCACGACAAACTCCGCGCGCATCTTCCGCATCATGCGAAGGGCGGCATCCAGCGTTTGGCGCGTAATCGTGGCGTGGTCGCCGAGGGAGCGCAGCTTGGCGACGCGGAGCCCCGCGGACTCGACGCTGGCGCGGACGGAGTCGGGATTGGCCACGCCCGTCAGCACGACGGCGCGCTTACCCTTCAGCGCGTCAAGCGGCAGCAATTCCCCACCCGCAAGGCGGCGCGCGCCGGTTGCCTCCAGCGACATGCGCGCGATGGGAACGCCGGGGGCGTGGTGCATGACCTCGCGCAGGGTGCGCTTGGGCGACGAGGCCTGATTCCAGCGCGTCATCACAATGAGGTGGGCGCGAGAGAGCACGCCCGGTAGCTCGCGCAGGGTGCCGCGCGGCAGCAGTCGCAACGACGAAATCGGGCGCGTGGAGTCCACGAGCAGGATGTCGCCCTGGCGCGCGAGATCGTGATGCTGAAATCCATCGTCGAGGACGAGAGTATCGATCTCGAATTTCTTGAGCGCATAGCGTCCGCCCCGCGCGCGGTCGGCGCAGGCAACCACGGGGACGTCCCCGAGCATCCGCGCCAGCATCACCGGTTCGTCGCCGCCATCGGTGGTCTGCGCGAGCAGGCGCGAGCCGTTGTGGACGACCACGAGGCGCGATTCGTCGGCGCGGCCATACCCGCGCGTCAGGACAGCGGGGCGCTTCCCCTCGGCCCTGAGCCACTCAACCAGCCACGCGCAGAAGGGCGACTTCCCCGTGCCGCCGACGGTGATGTTGCCGACGCTGAGGACGATGGCGGGGAGCGATTCGCGCTGCTGGATTCCGGCGTCGTGGAGCAGGCGATTGATCGCCGCGCCCACGGCATAGAACGGCGACGCGACGGAGAGCGTGGCCTGGGCCAGCGAGCCCGCGGGTCCGCCCGGCGCGGCGTCGTCGGCGATGCGCGCAAAGAAGCGGCTGAGGGTTCCGGCCATTGCGGGGACTACTCTTTCTTGCCGGAGACGAGCGGAAGGATCGCGCGCGCGTAGCCGTCGAAGGCGTACCAGATTTGCTCGTGCCCCGCGGGCGTGTCGAAGTCCTCGGGGGAGAGGCGCAGGTCGCTGGCGAAGTGGAACCAGCCGGTGTCATGGAAGTGCTGCACCTCGAAGGACAACTCGTCGTCGGCCTCCATCGCGTCCTCGAGGAACTCGGTCATGGTGCCGCCGTTGGACTCCACGGCGTCCTCGATTTCCTCGTTGGCCCAGCGGTCGCGCGCGGCAAATCCAACGCGCAGCGTGGTGCCGGCATGGCGCGTGCCGAGATAGACAACCTTGTCGGGCGCGGGGCCGACGGCGGCGAGGATGACGTCTCCCCCGCCGATGACGCCCGGCGGCGGATCGAGGAGCATCGCCGCGTGGGGCGAGGCGGCGATGGCCTTGTTGATCCAGTCTTGGAGGGCGCTCAACGGAGCACCGCCCCGGCATCGCGGGCGAGTGCCTCCAGAATTTCGGCGTGACGTGTGTTCACTTCGTCCTCCTTCAATGTGCGGTCGGCCGCTCGATAGGTGAGGGAATACGCGAGGGACTTTTTCCCGGCGGCGACGTGTTCGCCCTCGTAAACGTCGAAAAGGCGCAGGCCGGAGAGCATCTCCTTGCCGGCCTTGCGGATTGCGCGCTCCAGATCGAGCGACCGCGCGGAGTGATCCACCACCAGCGCGATGTCGCGGGAGACCGCGGGAAAGCGCGCGATGTCGATAAACTTTCGCGGAGAGGCGGCATCGAGCACCGCGCCGAGGAGCGGAATCTCGATATAGTACACGGGCTTGCGGATGCCGAGCTGCTTGAGGAGGAGCGGGTTGACCTCGCCAAAGAGCGCGACCGGCACGCCCTTCACGAGGATGCGCGCGGCGCGCCCGGGATGAAGCCAGGACACGTCTCCCGCGATCTCCAGCACGGGCTTCTGAAGCCCAAGCTGCGCGGTCAGGTGCTCGGCGATGCCCTTGGTGGCGAAGAAGTCGATGGCGACCTCGCCCTCTTTCCAGTTCTGGCGCAGGTGGCCGCACAGCGCCGCCGCGAAGTAGGGCGTCTCGCGCGCGGGCGGCTTCAGTTCGCCGGCCTCGCGGGCTTCGGCCTCCTCGGACTCGAACTCGTAGGTGGAGCCAAGCTCGAACAGCGCGATGTCGTCCACGCTCTGGTTCAGATTGTGGAGCACGTTCTGCAACAGCGACGGCAGCAGGCCGCGACGCATCACGGACTGGTCGGAGGTGATGGGATTCAGCACGCGGACCTGGCGCTTGTCGTCGGCGCCCAGGATCGCATTGGCACCCTCGCTGACGAAGCTGAAGTTGATCGCCTGGCAGAAACCCTGCGACACCGCCGCATCCGCCAGCGCCTCCCGCGCGGCGTCCAGGGGCGACTGTGGCTTGAACTCGCTGGAGAGCGCGAGGCGGCGCTCCTCGATGCGGTCATAGCCGACGATGCGCGCGACTTCCTCGATAATGTCGGCCTCGATGGAGACATCCACGCGGTGGGATGGCGCCTCGACGAGCATCTCCTCGCGGTCGCTGCGGTGAATTTCGAAACCGAGCGGCGTGAGCACGTCGGCGACCTCTCGCCCCGTGAGCTGGAGGCCCAGCACGCGGTTGAGGCGCGGCAGCCGGACAAGGATCTGGTCCTTCTCGGGCTGGCGCGAAACGATGTCGATCACGCCCTTGCTGGCGGTGCCGCCGGCGATCTCGACCAGTAGCCGCGCGCAACGATTCAGTGCGGCGGTCAGGCGGCGCTGGTCGGTGCCGCGCTCGAAGCGATAGCTGGAATCCGTGGACTTGTCCAGCCGCTTGCTCGTCTTGCGAATCGTGGACGGGCGGAAATACGCCGACTCGATCAGGACGTTCGTGGTGGTTGGGCGGATCTCTGAATTGCCGCCGCCCATGATTCCCGCCAGGGCCACGGGCTTCAGCGCGTCGCAGATCAACAGGTCCGTCGGCTCCAGCTTCTGCGTCGCGCCGTCCAGCGTGGCGATCGTCTCGCCCTGCTGGGCGTTGCGGACCACGATCTGGGCGCCGGCAACAAGGTCGAGGTCGAAGGAATGAAGTGGATGGCCCAGCTCCAGCAGCACGAAATTGGAAATGTCCACCACGTTGTTGATCGGGCGGAGCCCGGCGCTCTCCAGCACGACCTGCATCCAGCGCGGAGAGGGGCCGATCTTCACGTCGGTGACAACGCGCGCCGTGTAGCGCGGGCAGTCGTCCTTGGCCGTGACCGTCACGCGGGCCAGCGTTTCCGTGCGGTCGTCGCCTTCCTCCACGGCAAGGTCAGGGCCTTTCAGCGTCGCGCGGGCGCCCTTGACCAGAAAGGGAATCTTCGCCGCTAGGTCCCGCGCCACGCCCATGATCGAGAGCGCGTCGGGTCGGTTCGGAGTGATGCTGATTTCGATTAGTGCATCCCACGGCTCCCCCACCGGCGCATCGTCGGGGAGGATCCAGATACCGTCCGCGTCCTCCGCTACGCCCAGCTCGGCGGCGCTGCACAGCATGCCCTGCCCCTCGATGCCGAGGATCTTGCGCGGCTTCAGCACCGTGCCGTCGGGAAACGTCATGCCAAACCGCGCCACGGGGACCTTCTGACCCTCCACGATATTGCGCGCGCCACAGATGATCTGCAACGTCTCCGGCTCGTCGGCCTTCACCGTGCAAAGGCGAATCTTCTCCGCCCCCTCCACCGGCTCGATGCGCAGGATCTGCCCAACAACCACCTTGCCGGACTGCATCCCAAGATCGATGACCCCCTCCACCTCGAGGCCACACTGATACAGGGCATCGATGATCTTGTTCAGGGGAACGTCGGTGTGGAGGTATTGCCTGAGCCAACGGACGGAGAAACGCATCGCCGGGAGAACATCCTGTCAATTCGGAGTCACGGAGCCACCAGCGGCCCGAAGGGACAGGAGACGGCGCGGCGTGGAACGGGTGAAAGCGGAATCTGGGCCGGGCGTTGGGGGTGCCTTCGCATGACTCGCCCGGGAAAGGGCGGCGGGCGCGATATTGCTCAGTCCGATCAGTCGCATCCGACCGATGCCTAAACCTCCGCGATCCCCTTGCAATCGGGATAGCCCGCGCAGACAGAACTGCTTCCCCGCGCGGGGGCCCTTCTGCGCCGTTGGCAGGACCGTAGCCTTCCAACACACGGGGCACGGCGGAATCGCATCCGCTGGAGCCGCAGTCGGCCTCACCGTCCCGCCGTCGCCACCGCCCGCTTTTCGGTCCCTGTCACGACGCCGGCGATGTGCTCGGGGAGTTCGAGGGACATGGTGGCGATGGCTTCCTCGGCGGCGTAGAGGAGGCAGTAGTCCGTTTTCAGGACCTTGGTGTTGAGGCCCATCTGGGCGTAGCCGGCGTTGCCGCGGCGGATGGCGAACTCGCCGATCTTGCGTTCGGCGAAGGGGCCCTCGAAAATCTCTCCCTCGATCTGGATGCGCGATTCGCCGATGTAGCCGACGAAGTAGCGGGCGAATCCCCAGCCGGCGGTGTAGTCGGTGACGCGCGACTTGAGGGTGATCACCATGTGGTCCTTGAGGACCGGGTCGGTGGCGCGATAGGCGAAGCGCACGCGCGTGGGGGCGGGGTAGGCGCGCAGGAGGTAGCGGTAGAAGCGCTCCCGCACGGTGAAGAGCGTGAACTCCAGCTTCTCCGGGTCGTCGCTGGGGAAGGGCTTCGCGGCGGCCCATTCCACCTCGGGAATCACGAAGAGTACACCGCGCGTGGTGGCGGAATCGTTCTCCGCCAGGAGCGCGGGGAGCTCGGGAAGCGGGGCGTATTCGCCATCGTCCAGGCGCAGCTTGAACGTGGAGCGGTCAACGGCGTTGAAGTCCGTGTATCCGCCCTCGAGGAACCCCGTGTCGCGGACGCGCGAGTAGCAGCCGCCGAGCGCCAGCAGCGATGCGATCAGGCAGAAGGCGGCGGCGATTCTGAGTCCCGGCATGGCGTTCTATCCCGTTTGGGGGTGGGCTACTTGCGCGAAGGGAGCGCCCGTGGGTGGGCGCTCCCTTCGTTTCCCGCGTCGGTTGGGTTTTCCTGCGTGGTGGCTTAGTTTACGGAGGCCAGCGCCTCGCGCTGGATGGCGACCTTCTCCGGGATGATGACGATGACGGCGCGGCGGTTGGTGCCCATCGTCTCGGGGGTGGAGTTGCCGGCCTTGGGGCGGAACTCGCCGAAGGAAGTGGCGCTGACCTTGTCGGGGCTGACGCCGTGGTTCTCGACGAGCTCGTGCAGGATGTTGAGCGCGCGCGCGGCGCCGAGCTCCCAGTTGGAGCGCCAGCCGGAGTGCTTGATCGGCTGGTTGTCGGTGTGGCCCTCGATCAGCAGCTCGCGGCCGGGGAACTTGTCCTGGATGATGCGCGACACGTCGCCGAGGAGGACACGTCCGCTGTCGGAGAGGTCGGAGCTTCCGGACTTGAACAAGAGCGAGTTGACGATGGTGAGCGTGAGGCCGCGGCTGGTGTCCTCAAGCTGGACGTTGAGCTTGTCGAGTTCGCCGCGAAGGCTGCCAAGGGCGGCCTCCTTGCCGTCGAGGGATGTCTGGAGGACCTTGTACTTGCCGTCGAGTTCGGCGAGGTTGCGCTCCTTGAGGGCCAGTTCCTGCTCGCGTGCGGCGAGGTCGGCGGCCTTCTTGTTCAGATCGGCCTCCAGGGCGGCGATGGACTTGTCCTTGCCTGAGGCGGCGTCGTTGAGCTTGGAAAGGATGTCTTCCTTGTTCTCCAGCATGTCCTTGAGGCGCTGGAGTTCGTCGCCGAGCTTCTTGGAATCCTGCTCGAGAATGCCCTTCTGCTCGTTGAGCTTCTCGATGTCCTTGCGCAGGGCGTCGCGCTGGGCCTCGGCCTCGGAAAGGGACTGGCGGAGGCGATCGGCGTCGCCGGCGTCAACCGCGCGAAGGCGGGCGTCCTCGCGTGCGGCGGCGAGGTCCTTCTCAAGCTGGGCGATGCTGTCGCGGAGTGCCTGCATCTCGGCGGTGTCGGGCGTGGAGGGCGACGTATTGCGAAGGGCGGCAAGCTCGGCCTCGCGGGAGGCGAGTTCGGCGCGAAGGTTCGTCAGCTCGCGCTCAAGGTCCTCCTCGGTGATCTGGTCATAGGCGTCGCCAACCAGGCCGCCGATGGCGGCGCCGGAGGAACCGCCGACAACGGCGCCGGTGGTGGGCCCGATGGGGACCCAGTTGTTGCCCACCACGGCGCCCGCGATGCCGCCGGCAAGGCCGGCGCCCGCGGCGCCCTTCTGGGCGGAACTGCATCCGACGCCTGCGATTGCGCCAGCGACGAGTACGGCGGAAAGGGTGATAGCCTTGAGGGTTTTCATGCGATATGGCTCCTGGAGGAATGGGGCTACGCTGCGGGGGACACGGGAAGTGGTGGTCTTTTGAACCCCTCAAGAAGGGTCCGCAGGCGTGTTTTCACAGGACGATGGCTCTCGGGGCGGGAACAACATCAAGAAAAAACGACAGGAAAAAATCAGGGAGCGGCAGGGGAGCGGCAGGGAGAAGCAGGGAAAGGCGGGAACGGGAATACGGCAGGAAGACGCGGGGAATGGCTCCTCACCTCGGGACTTTCGGGAGAGGAGGAGATGCGGGGGTCGCGATTCGTGAAATATTCGTCCTTTCAATTGGCTTGGGTTTTGACCCAATACTACCTTATTGCAACCGACTTCCCATAGAAAGGATTCCCCATGAGAGTCATTGAATGCACTCACGCCCGATGGAAGAACGGCCGCCACTTCGTCACAACCAAGGAGCACCTGACATGGCGAAATCCCCACCGCAAAGGTGGGCCGAAGCCGGTGAAAGTGGGCGCCTCCGGCAAAAGCTTGGGGCAGGCCATGGCTATTCTCGGTGATCAGCTTTCGGAAGAATCGCGGACAAACACTGGCCGCGAGGTATTCATCATTTCGGTCAGAAATCCGACCGGCGCCGCGTGGAGAATGATGATTTCTGGTTATCCGAATGATGACTCCATCGCGGCGAAAGTCGAGTCCCTGCTGTCCCTGCTTGAGGCCGCAGAAGAGGAACCACGAGACACGGCACGCATCCTCGATGCCTGTTCGCAGGTGCGAAATTTTTGGCTACTGGGGTCGAAGAGTAAAACAACGGAAGAGGACATAGTAAGCACTCCGAGGAAATCGCTTCGCGACTGATTGGGCATCTTCGGTTTTGTCACGGCCGATCCGGCGCTCGTAAAACGACATTCACCACAGAGTGCGCGGCGAGCACGGAGACAGCCCGGAGTGGTTGTATAGATGCCTATACAGATGATCAGCAAGACGGAGGCGGGCGTGCCTTCGACTACTCTCTTCTCCTCTCACAATAAATATGAGAGCACGCTGCCTTCAGGGCCTTTCTCCGTGCGCTCCGTGGACTCCGTGGTGCATGTCGTTCTTGGTTCACCTCGCCCCCCGCCGGTTCACAATAGCCGGTGATGCAAATTATGAAACTGCCATAGAAGTATCAAGGGTGCCGCTGGGGGCTTTGACAGCAAGACGTGAGTCCGATGCCTTCGAAGACACACTTTTGAGATAGTCTCTCGAGCCTGGCATCGCCCTGAATGGGATTGCGCGCCAGCGCGCCTGTCGCATTTGTAGCCAATGGATACGCGCCAGCGGTTGCAGCAGCGGTCGGTCATGCCCAATGGTGCTGGGCGGTTGTGGCTGGCGGCGCGTGTGACGGTGGCGGTGGGGTTTGCGGCGTTCGGGGTGCTGTCGTTCCGGTATTCGCTGCGGATCCTGAGGGCGGATGTGGTCTCGGAGACGGGCTTCCGGGCCTCCAAGCGGCCCGAGATGGCGACGGTGGCGCTGGCCGAGTTCCGCCGCGCACAGGAGATCGCGCCCCACGTTCCGCTGAACCAGTTCCGCCTGGCGAACCAGATTCTACAAGTGGAGGCCCAGCGCTACACCGGCAGGCGGGAGATCAATCTGGACAACCTCAACGAGGGGCTGGCGCTATTGAAGGCCGCCCTGCCGGGGTTCCACAAGAAGCAGTTAATCTTCCTGCGCTCCGGGGAGGTGCGCGTGATCTTTGCCGACTACTTCCGGTCGAAGGGCGACGCGGCCGGCACCCAGCAATATGCGGGGCTGGCCGCGGACGACCTGATCGCGTATCGAAATATACAGGGGAGGCCGGAGATCGATCCGGCGATCTTCTATGGCAACGCGATCAAGTCGGCGAATCTATACGGCAGGCCCCAGCTTGCGCTGCGATTGCTGGACGACTATGTGCGGTACTTCGGCGCGGAGGCGGTGAAGGATGCCGGCCTGCTGGAATCGGCGATCACCTCGCGCCAGTTGATGGGCGAGTTCCCGTTCATGATGGAGGAGCTGGGGACGCTGGCGCGCCTGAATCCGGAGAGCGAATGGGTCGCCAGCTTCATCGACCGCGCGGCGCGGCTCATGGGCCAGCGGGAGGCCGCGATGGGAATCCTCCGCGATCTGGAAAGGCGCGACTTGCTGAAGGGGCGGCTGGCGGCGCTGAGAGAGAATCTGAAGTAGGTTCCCAGCGCGTCGCGCACCATAGTAGCATGGTGCGTCTTGCCCATGCCGGATTCAGGAAATCCTCGCGGAACCCGTAGGATGGCGTTCATGTGCAGGATGCCCACGCCACTGTGCTGGGCGCGCCTGTATAGACAGAGAAATGCCCGGTTACGAGCCGTTCGCCGCCGCGGGCGAGGCCTCGGGTGCCGGGGTGGGAGTCGCCAGCGTCGCGGTGTTGTCGAGGGCGGGATCGTCGGTGAACAGGACGCTGACAGGCATCTTGTCCTGCAACGTCTCGATGCCGCGCGTCACGATGGCGTCGCCCTCCTTGAGGCCAAACGTCACCTCCAGTGTTTCGCGCCCCGCCAGGCCGATCTCGATGGGAACCTCGCGGACCACGTAGTAGTCCATATCGTTCCCCTTCTCGGCGACGAAGACCACCTCGCGGTTGTTGCGGCGCGTGATGTATTCCTTGGCGATGGAAATGGCGTCGGGGCGGACGTCGGTGATGATGTCCACGCGACCGAACATGCCGGGGCGCAGGAGGCGCTCGGGATTCTTGACAAGCACGTCCACCTGGAATGCGCGCGTGTCCTGGTTCACCGCGCGGCTGATGCTGGCGACCTCTCCGGCAACCACAACATCCTGGTTGGAGTAGATGGTGGCGGAGGTGCGCTGGCCCAGGCGGACGTTGTCGATATCGCGGCTGGTGACGTCGCAGCGCAGAAACACCTCGCTGGTGTCGATGATTCCGCACACGGCGAAGTCGCTGGAAACCATGCGATTCTCGAAGTCCGTGATCGTCTCGGTTCCAAACGTCGTGGAGAAAGGCTTGGTGCCGTCCAGCGTCGTGCGCGCGACGAGCAGGCCGTCGTAGGGCGCGAAAACCTCAAGGCGCTCCATGCGATCGGTCAGGGTCTTGAGGGTCGACTTGGACTTGTCGAGGCTGATCTGGTTCTGGCGGTGGGAGTTGATGCCGCGCTCCATGGAGAGCTTGGCTGTGTCCACATCCTTGAGGGCGGCGATGCCGCGGCTATACAAATCCTGAAGCGTCTGGTATTCGCGAATGGAAGAGTCCATGGACTTCTTGCCAATGGCGACCGACTCAGTCTGGAGCTGCACGTCGGCGCGGCCGCGATCGATTTCGCTGTCGAGGCTTTCGGAAATCACGCGCGCGACGAGGTCGCCCTTGGCGACGAAATCGCCCTCCTGCCAATCCTTGGCGAATTCGAGTCGCCCGGCTTCCTCCGTGCGGAGGAGGCGGCTGCGAAGGGGAACGATGCTGCCGGTGGTGGCGATGGAGGAATACACTTCGCCGCGGGTGACGCGCTCCGCAAGGACCGGCGTCAGGAACGGCTTGGAATCCTTCACGGTGGTGGGCTTGCCGTCCCCGCCGGCCTTGCGGCCAGCCTTTTCGGCGGCAACGGGCGGCTTACATGAAATCGACATGGCCACGACCCCCGCGACTATTGCGGCGGCGGCACTGCGCAATGCGCGGTTTTTGAGTTGCCTCGTTACGGGGCTTGCGGCGTCCATATCCTCTCTCTTCCCACTTCCCAAGCCGAGCAGCGGGCCGCAAGGACGGTGGCCATTGGGGGTGGCGGAGGCAAGGAGCAAAACCTCTGCCCTCCCAATGCCCGGTTGCACGGAAAGGTGTGCGCGTGAAGCTCTTCAGCGAGAAAACCCTGACGGCGGCGATCATCGGCGGCATCGTTCTGGGCGCCGCGCTGGGCCTTGCCGCCCAGCAAGCTGGCCCCGGCGGGCTCCAGAACCTTGTGAATAACATTTCGATCCTGGGCGACGTGTTCCTGGCGGCGCTCAAGATGGTGGTGGTCCCGTTGGTGCTCTTCTCGGTAACGGCGGGGGTTGCCAATTTGGGCGGTGGGAACGAGGTGGGTCGCCGCCTGTTCAAGACGCTCGGCTTCTTCCTGATGACCAGTTTTCTGGCGGTGCTGGTGGGGATGGTTTACACCAACGTGATCGCCCCGGGTCGCGGCAAGGATACCTCGGCGATTATGGCCCAGATCCCCGCCGCCGCGATGGAGAGCGCCCGTAACCAGCAGGGCAAGATCGCCCTGGAGGCCCCCGAGGACTTGCAGTCGTTCATCCGCGTGCAGGTGGGCAACTTGCTGATGAATCCGTTCAAGTCGCTGGCGGAAATGAACCTGATCGGCGTCGTGTTCTTCAGCCTCGTCCTGGGCTTCGCCATCATGCTCTGTGGCGAGCGGGGGGAGGCGGCGCGGCGATTCTTTTCCGCGATGAACGAGGCGCTGATGAAAATGGTGGGCGGCGTGATCTGGCTGGCGCCGCTGGGAATTTTCGCCCTCACGTCCAAGCTGCTCATGAATCTTGGGCCCGACGTGATTCGCCCGCTGTCGCTGTACTTTCTTACCGTGGTTCTTGGGCTCGGCACCCACCTCTTCGTGGTGTATCCGCTGATCCTCCTGACGCTCTGCAAGTTCAGCCCGCTGCACTTCTTCAATGGCATGAAGGAGGCGATCCTGTTCGCGATTTCCACGAGTTCCTCCAGCGCCACACTCCCCGTCACGATGCGCTGCGTGGAGGATCACCTGGGTGTGGACGCGAAGTCGGCGAACTTCGTGCTGCCGATGGGTTCCACGGTCAACATGGACGGCACGGCGCTGTATGAGGCGGCGGCGGTGATGTTCATCGCCCAGATGCTGGGGATGCCGCTAGACATCACACAGCAGTTCATCGTCTTTTTCACCGCCACTCTGGCGGCGATCGGCGCCGCCGGAATTCCCCAGGCGGGCCTTGTAACAATGGTCGTGGTCTTCAACGCGCTGAAGATTCCGCTGGAATTCATGGCGCTGATCATCGTGGTGGATCGGCCGCTGGATCACATGCGAACCGTGGTCAATATCTGCGGCGACGCCGTCGGGGCCATCTTCCTCTCCCACAGCGAGGGAGAATTGAATCGTACCCGATAAGCATCGAAAGGAATTTCCAGATGAAAAAGGCCGTCCTTGCAAGCTGCCTCGCAGCGCTCGCCTCCGCGGTACTCGCGGCGCCAACCCCGGTTCCTCAGGCGACGATCAACGACATCGTGCTGGAGCGCGTCTTTCCCCGCGTGACGTTCAACAACCCGATCATGCTGCTGGAGGCACCCGACAATACCGGGCGCCTTTTTGTGGTGGAAAAGCGCGGCGTCATTCGCGTCTTCCCCAAGGGCGACGACCCCGCGCCGGGGGACGTGACGACCTATCTGGATATTTCCGCGGGCGTGACTGGCACCGGAGAGCAGGGCCTTCTGGGCCTTGCCTTCGATCCCGACTTCGCGACCAACGGCGAGTTCTGGGTGTACTATAGCAGCAACGTGACGACTTCGCCCGCCTCGACTTCGCGCGTTTCCCGCTTCACGGCAACGCCGCCGAACGCAGCGAGCGTTTCCACCTCGACGGAGCGAATCCTGTTTTCCCTCGCCCAGCCCTTTAACAACCACAACGGCGGAATGATCGAGATGGGGCCGGACGGAATGTTGTACGTCGCGATTGGGGATGGCGGCTCCGCAAACGACCCCGGCAATCGCGCCCAGGACACGACGAATCTGTTCGGCAATATCCTGCGCCTTGACGTGCGCGGCAAGGGAACGCAGGGATCGGCCTATACGATCCCAGCGGACAATCCCTTCGTCGCCGGCGGGCCCGCGGGGGTGAACACGCGGCCCGAGATCTACGCCTATGGCCTGCGCAATCCCTATCGCTTCAGCCACGACGCCCAGCGCGGATTCCTGATCGCGGCGGACGTGGGGCAGGACGCCTTCGAGGAGATCGACGATATCGTCTCCGGCGGGAACTATGGCTGGAGAATCCGCGAGGGCGACATCTGCCGCCCGGGAGGCTCCGCCACCTGCCAGAGCGCCGGCCTGCTGCCGCCGTTCCTCACCTATGCCCACAGCAACGGCAACGGGTCCATCATAGGCGGCTACGTCTATTACGGCCAGAAGGCGCCGGGCCTTCGCGGAGCGTATCTGTTCAGCGATTCCGTCTCCAGCCGCATCTTCGTGACGAGCTACGATGGAACCGGCTCCTCGGGATTGCAGATCCTGAAGAACGCCACCCCGGGCCTGCTGCCCATCGCGTGGGGCGTCGATGGCGACGGCGAGGTGTATATCGGCGACTTGAACAGCGCGGGGGAGTTCTATACCTTCCGCCAGCAGAATCCCCCAACCCCCACGGCGACGCCAACAGCCACGCCATCGCCAACCGCAACGGATTCGCCCACTGCCACCGCGTCGGCAACGCCAACCGAATCCCCGACGGCGACTGCAACTGCGACGCCGGAACCAACACCCAGCGCGACCGCGATCCCGCCGAGCCCCACGGCGACGGCCACGCCGCAGTTCACCTCGACGCCGGTTTTCCAGGACGTGATCCAGATACTAACGAGCCAGCCGGTCGGGTCGGACAAGAACGGCGATTCGC
>JBBQYG010000108.1:0-13651 GCA_038208905.1 Candidatus Sumerlaeia bacterium
TCAACAAGATCGAGGACAACATCCTCTACATCGAGCTCCACGGCGCGTGCAGCGGATGCTCAAGCTCGCTGATGACCCTCAAGATGGGCATCGAGCGCCGCATTGTCGAGGATCTCCCGGAGATTACCTCCGTCGAGATGGTCTGACCGCCCGAGCGGGTACCTCCCGCCCTACATCCTTTGGCTGCTCCCACGTCCTCAGCGCTTCCCGTCTGGTGGAAGCTTGAGGCGGGGCGCATCAGCAACCTCTCCGGAAGGGTCCCCATCCGCTATACCGACGCCGACTTGGGCGACGACTGGGAGCCCCGGCTCCAGGTCTACTACGCCGCCGGCGATGCAGCGGTGGGCACTCCCTCGTGGACCGCGCCGCACCTGCTTACGGTTGCCACACGCCAAGCCGCAACGAGTTTGCGATCCGATTCGACGCATCACTGATCCCAACGACGGGGCCCACGGTCGTCAGCTTTTGCGTTGTCGGAGGAGGGTCCGTGGGCCAATCCTTTACCTCACAGGTGGAGCCCGCCATAAAGGTCGCCGCCGGGGAGGCGGGGGGATGATGAGGAAACCTGATCGAGACAATCACAGTGCCGAGAATGGCGCGCGCGGGGCGTGGCGTCGCCGCTGCGCTACCAGTGGGCAAGGGTCGGCATGGGCAACGTTGCGGAGGTATGCCTCCCGTCAATTACTCGTGGTCGCTAAGGGTCTATTGATGCCCGCGCTGCCCGCCCCGGTCCCGGCCCAGTACACCATCGACTGCTCGGCGGAGTTCCCGGTCGGGTTACCGTGGATCGAAGGATTAATGACATTCCCATTAACTTCGCTCAGTTCTGTCAGGTGAAGTTCGACATTCTCCCCCTCTGCCCGACGCCGGTTCCCGAGCCGATTCCCCACGGCATGCGGCCCATTCTTGAGTCAGTTGGAGGGGGCGGCGGTTGGCTCACTCTCGACAACAGCGCGAGCTACAATCCGCCGATTGTCATCCGCAATGCGGGGAACTACCCGCTCACGATCCACGACATTCAACAGGTGTTTCAAGATGGCTTGGTGGCGATCAAGGTGACCAACCTCCATGCGCTCCGCGACATTCCCCCCGGGGGAGGCACGCCGGATCGAGATGGCAGCCTATACGCTTCGGGGGCGTGCCGGTCAGCCGGGCTACAATCTGGCGCTTTTGACCAAGGACCCTGTGATGCCAATCCCGAGCGACTTCCATTACGAGGGGTTCTTCTACGCCCAAACCGCTAGTGGGATCCCAACCACGGGCACCCTGACCCTGACGCCGACATTGTCACTCAACCCCTCGCCCACGCCGTCGCCCACCGCGACGCCGGTCCCGACTCCCTGTGCAGACGTGGACGGCAATGGGGTGCTGGATGCGGCGGATCTGGTGTTGCTGCTGCTCGACCTCGACTAGGCGCGCCGAGTTGGTCTAACTAGACCAAGCCGACGCGGCCATCGAGGTAGTCCAGAGCCGTGAACGGCATCGCAGCCAGCAGCGCCGACCCTTTCCACAGCACGTCCGCGTCCGGCAGGAACTTCGGATGGTGCAGCGGATAGAACGTCGCGCCAGCGGGGCGGACGCCAAGGAATAGGAAGGCGGAGGGCTTCTCCCGCGCGAAGTAGGCGAAGTCCTCCGCGCCCATCGATCGGTCGATGGGAACAGCGGCGCCCTCTCCGAATAGAAACGTCATCGTGTCGCGGGCCGCGTCGATGGCAGCGGCGGCGTTGATCACCGGCGGATAGCTCCAGGACGTAACGACCTCCGCCTCGCAATTCCAGGCGCGCGCCGTGTGCTCGGCGATCTCTGTCACGGCGCGGGCGATCTCCGGCGCGCGCGACTCGTTGTAGGTGCGCATCGTCCCGCCAAGCTCCACCTCCTGGGGGATCACGTTGTTCGCGGTGCCCGCGTGAATCTTCGTGACGGAGATTACTCCGGGCTCAATGGGCGGGAGGCGTCGGCTGACAATCTGCTGCAACGCGAGGATCACGGCGGCGGCGGCGGGCACCGGATCGATGGCCTCGTGGGGCGCGGCGCCGTGGCCACCGCGCCCACGCACGACGATTCGCATCTCCCCCACCATCGCCATCGCCTCGCCCGTTACCACTCCGAAGCGCCCGCTTTCAATGCGGGGCGACACATGAATTCCAAAACACCCGACAACGTCCTTCATAGCGCCCGCCTTCACGAAGTCGATGGCGCCACCGGGCGAAACCTCCTCCGCGTGCTGGAACACAAGCCTCACGGAGCACGGAAGATCCTTGATGCGCGGATGAAGGAGCTTGGCCGCGCCGAGCAGCATCGCCGTGTGCGCGTCGTGTCCGCAGAGGTGTCCAACGCCCGGATTCTCCGACTTGAACGGAATGTCGTTCTCCTCGACGATTGGGAGCGCGTCCATGTCCGCGCGGAGCAGGATCACACGGTCCGCGTCATTGGGGGAATTGAGCTGCACCGTGAAGCCATGCATTCCCTCCGCGATGGGCGGTCCCGGCGAATAGCCCATCGCCTCAAGCTCCCCGCGCACGAACCTGGCCGTGTTGACCTCCTGGAAGCTGAGCTCCGGATTGCGGTGCAGATAGCGGCGCCGCTCGCTGATCCACGGAAGGATGCTTTTCGCTTCGCTCGCCAGAGCCTGAAGGTCGATGGTCGGCTTGCTCATGACGGCCTCACTTGAAGTAGGGTTTCGATGACTGACTGCCGCGCGGGAGCGGCACCAGCGAAACGAGAGCGTAAAGCAGCGCAAGGACCAGTAGCGTGGAGAACAGGAAAATCAGCCTTCCCGTGAAGACCATGCCCAGCGCGAAGATGATCGCCACCGCCACCAGCGCCAGCCCGGCGAGCAGGCGCTTGAGGAAGGAGTTGAAGTAGCGCTCCAGCTCGAAGAGATCAGCCTCGTGGATGCGGACGCGAAGCTGCTCGCGTTCCAGCCGGTGGATAATCACCACCAGTTCCTTCACTGTGGCATAGAGTTCCTGCGCCGTATCCACCACGCGCTCCTTCAGGGGCTTCTTTCCCTCGAAGGCGATCTCCACCAGCATCCGCTTTACGATTGGCGTCGATTCCTTGATGCCGTTGAAGCGCGGATTGTACTGGAGCGCAACGCCCTCCACCAGCGACGAAGCGCGGAAGAGATAGACGAGATTGTTGGGGAGCCGCAGGGGGAACTTGTAGAACGTGTCGAGAATCTCCTGCGCGATCTCCTGCACCTGGCGCGGCGTCACGTCCTGCGTGATCTGAATATCGAGCAGCGTCGTCGCCGCGTCGCGGAGTACCCCGCGGTTGATGTCCGCGTCCACCATGCCGAGGCGATAGAACCCGTCCACGATGGTGTCCACGTCGCGGCGCACCACCGCATAGACCATCTTCAGGAGTTCCATGCGCGTGGCATCGTCGAACTCCAGCGCCATTCCGTAGTCGAAGATCACCAGCCGCTTCTGGTCGTCCACGCGCAGGTTTCCCGGATGAGGGTCCGCGTGGATGAAGCCGTGGATGACAGCCATTCGTATATACGTCTCGACGAGGAGCGAGATGAGGTCCAGCGGATCCACGCCGATCGCGGCGAGCTCCGCGGGGCGGTCGATGCGCGCGCCCTCCACGAACTCGATCACCGCAACCTGGCGCGTGCATAGCTTGTCCACGAAACCGGGAATGCGAATGCGCGGATCGTCGCGGAAGTTGTGGCGGAGTTTTGCCGCGTTGCGGCGCTCGTTGCGGAAGTCCATCTCCAGCTTCATCATCCGCTCGAATTCCGTGATGACGGCGTAGAAGCTGCGGACGAGGTTGTCGTCCACAAAGAGGCTCATGAAGTACAGAAGGAAATGCACAGCGCCCAGATCCCACCGCACCAGATCCTCGACGCCGGGGCGGAGCACCTTCACCACCACGGCCCGCCCGCGATAGACGGCCCGGTGGACTTGGCCGAGGCTGGCTGCGGCCAATGGCTGCGGCGTGAACTCGTCAAAGACCTCCTCCGGCGCCTTGCCAAGGTTGGCCTTGATGATCCGCGCCACGTCGCGCACCGGGAACGACGGCACCTGATCCTGCAACTTCTTCAGCTCCCGCGTGTATGCGGGCATCAGGATGTCCTCGCGCTGGGCCAAAACCTGAGCGCCCTTGATGAAGGACGGCCCCAGCGCGCCGAGTGTCTTTCGCAGTTCCGCCGCGCGGCGGCGATGCTGGGCGCCGTTCAGGCTGCGCGGCCCCCCGGCAATCAAGTACCCGCGCCAGTCGCGGATAAAGCTGACGATGAACGGCAGGAGCCGAACAGTGACATAGACCGAACGCCAAGCTGAACCTTTAATCATGGGTAGATCATCGGGCACCTGCGGACCGGCCCGCAAGCAGGAGCGCTTCCCCCAGCCGCCTGCCCGATGGAATGGCCCTCAGGTAGAACACCAGGCTGGAGGCGGAGAACGCCCCCAGCAGAAAGATGTCCGCATCCAACAGGAAGAATACGATCCCGGGCGACGCCGCCAGATCGCAGACCATGAACTGCCGGAGCTGGGCATTGCGCGCGGCTCTCAGGAAGTTGTTCGGGTCGCTCCGGGCCTCTGCAAGGATGCCGTACTGCCGCTGCGTCAGCTTGAGCAGAAGGAGCCAGAGGAAGGCGACGAAGAGACCCGCTCCAAAGAGCAACACCAGCCGGGGCCCCTCGCCCAGAGGGAGCAGCCCCCGTCCATCGGGAAAGGCCCATTTCCAGACGACCATTCCCACCATCATGTAGCCGAGCGGAACCATGATTGCCAGCCGCCAACGCGCATGGAGTCTATCGAGGATAGCCATCAAGGCCTCCTCTGGGGGAATGCCGCTGGGGATGGGTGCACGCGCCATGATCTGTCCTGTTCCCCTTGTCTTCCTTCCTCGGCCGGGGTGAACATTCCCCCACGATGACCGAGACGGCAAGCAGACAACTTTCCGCCCCCGTGCGTAACTTCCGCCGCACCCGCGACCTGCTTG
This sequence comes from Candidatus Sumerlaeia bacterium, assembly GCA_038208905.1. Lineage (GTDB taxonomy): Bacteria > Sumerlaeota > Sumerlaeia > SLMS01 > SLMS01 > JBBQYG01. The sequence goes on from JBBQYG010000108.1 coordinate 4,954, forward strand.
CGGTCTATCACCCGATCTGGCGCATTGACTGGTCGGGTGGTAACGATCCCGCCACTGGCATTGCGCAAGCCACATCGCCGACTGCCAGGATCGGGCTTGGACCCGATGGCGCACTCGTCATGGCTGCCACCGCTCCTCTCCATCACGTTGGTTCCCTCGACTCTGGAGTCGGACTTCGCCAGGCAGATTTCCCCGCCGCGCTCTGGCCGTTGCAGGTGGCTATGGCACTCGCATCACGGCTAGATTTACTTGGGCTTCGAACCCGGCTCGCATGGCCGTCCACGTTGCTGAGGGATGGCGTCAAGATCGGTAGCGTGCGGTGTGCCATTTCTGGCGGCTGGCTCCGTGTCCACGCCTCCGTCGAACTACCCGGCGCCATCGACATGATGCCGTCGCTGGTACAGGGCGTCCTCACGGTGATCGAGTCCCCGTGGCGCCGCGACCTGCTGCTCCGGTACTATAACGAATGGTGCGTCCTCCATGACGAACCCGAGGGCGGCATCATCGCGCTCGACGGAGACTTGCTCTTGATGCGACTCGCCAACGGCGGCGCAATTCCTCTCGATTCTGGGTGCGCCTACAATGAGTGAAACAATCGGACCCGCCAACGAAGCCGTGCGCAGGAGTCGCATAAAGCTCATCCTGTGGTTCGCATTCTTCGTGCTCCTTGGCCTTTCGTTCGTCACGGCGGGATTCCTGATGCGCGACGATCTGTTGGGTCGCGCGGGCAATCTCCTCGTGGAAGTTAAGAACGAAGCCTCGATAAAGCTCCGGATGGATGTCCACGTCGAGGAGACCTTCGCCACTCTGGAAATGGATCCCGGAGAGAGCGGCGTGCTCCGCTTCCGCAACCAGAAGGAGGGCGCCGTGCTGTTGCGGCTCTATGAGCGGAATACGCTCTCGGCCACGGGGCTTTCACGGCAGTTTCCACCCGATGCGAATGACAAGCTGACAGTGCGAATCAAGTCGCCGGTCGAGATAGTGATCGAGTAGCCATCCACGGCACAAACTGCAATGCACAGGGAGGCACCCAACGAATTCGCCCGGGACCAAGGTCGGCATCACAACATTTGGCGACGCCGAAGACGAGAAGCTGGCTGCTGGCGTCCAAGACAATGCGCCCCACGCCTTCCACAGGTTCGATTGCCCGCCCCAGACTTTTATCGTCGGCTTTTTCTGCAACCATATCCACGGAACCTCCGGCGACTGGGTGGAGGAGTTGCGTTTTTTCTGCCTGCCGCGGGTGTGGAATTCGTGCTGCTGGAAGCATAGCGTGGCATCTACTCCGGCGCCTCTCCCGCGCTCCGCTTCAGAATATAGTAGAGCGGCGAGGTCGGGTCAAAGTTCAGCTTCCGGGCCGCCGCGAAAAAACGCTCGGATTCCTGCGGGAAGTAGGTGCCCAGGACCAGCAGCAGCGCGCGGCGGTCGTTGAGATCGATTTCGATTTCCACCAGATCGGCCAAAGCTGGTGGTTGAGGCGCCCGAAGGATCGCCGCGATCTCCCCGTTGTGTGCGCCTGAGGCGGAGTCAAGTTCCTCCAGCCCGAGCCGCAGGATGTCCTTGGCGAGAACCGCCGCACCCATCCGCGAGGCGACCGAGTAAGTTAGCAAGTAGTCCACCGGCCCGCCTTCGGAGCTTTCCTTCAGCAATTCGGCGGCCTTCTCTACGTTGCCAAGATCGAGCCACTCGTGAACGCCGCGAACACCGTCATTGAGTTCTCCCATGCCCACCAAGTAGTCCTGAAGGCGTCCCTCGCCGCGTAGAATCAGGACCTTCAGGAAGTCGGATTGCCTGAACAGCTTTGACTTTGTGGAGGCGACATAGCGATCGACAATGGTCTGCGCCTCGAAGGAGTTCCCGGCCCGGGACAAGAGTTCAACGGCCAACGCCGCATTGGAGTAGTCGTCGGGTGGTGGCGCGGAGGCAACCCGTCGCGCGGCGTCCTCGATCACGGCGTCGAATCTACCGTTTGCCATACTGGCTGCGCGCCACGCGGCCAAGGCTGCCCTATCAGTCGGCATCGCTGCGATTGCCTGTTCCGCGTATCCGATGGCCTCCGTGAAATCCCCCATTTCCATGTATCGATTTGCCAAGCGGACTGCGGCGGCTGGGCATGGCGTCGGCGCGCCGGCCGAGCGCCGCAGGAGGTCCATCGACTCGTCTCGCACAGTCAGCCCGGAAAGGAGAAACATGAGGTCTCCGTTGCCCGGCTCCGTGGCCAATTGATCGCGGTATTCTTTCTGAAGGTCGCGCGCCGGCAAATGCTGTGCCGCATAACCTGCAAAGAAGCGATGCACTTCGAGCTGGATCGGGCGTATCGCGAGCGCTCTGGCGAGGACCGCCTCGAACTCCTCCTTCGGCAGAAAGTCCTTGCCAAGAGCCAAGGACTCCAACTGTCCCGGGTTTAGCTCCAGCAGACGCCTGATCACATTCGCCACAGAATTGTTTCGTTCCACGTAGGCGATGTGAAGCAGCGAACCAGGGTGACGAAGCGCACTGAACACATCCAGCCGCCTGCGCGGCGTCTTCCGGGCGCGCGAAGTCACATCGTCTTCTTCGGGGAATTGTTCGAAGGCGAAGTCCAGATCGTCAAAACGCTGGAAGGAACTGTCGATGATCGCCTTCGGAGACTCGATTGCCGCCCCGCCTGAAAGCCGCTCGATCTGAACGCGCATAACGGCGAGGCGATCAGGATTCAGAACGTAAACTGGCCTGCGCGTGGAGGACCTTCCCGCCGGGACGTCGATTCTGATGGTTTCTTCGCGAATCTCAAACGGGGTGCCGTCCACGGTGACGGTATGGGAACCCGCGCTTGCCGTGATCGGCATTGGGGTGTCCGGCTCTACATTGTAAACCCTGCCGTCAATGCTGATCGTGTACGGACTGCCTAGCGCGTTGTAGAGGTGGATGGTCTGCTCCTTTTTATCCGTGGCAAAGTGGAGATATCCCACCACCATTGCCACCAACACCACCGCCATCGCTGCAAACAGCGCCATGACCATCCCCGGCCCGCGGCGCTTGGGGGTCCGGTTCTCCAGGTTGTTCCGGAACGGGTTCTGCTTCTCGAAGACCTTCGACGGTCGATTCATGTCGATCAGGATCGGTTCACGGAGGGGACGGTCAATGGGAAGGCGCACCGCGGGGAGATCAGACACCCGCTACCGATGGCATAGGAAGTGCAAACCGGGACCGAAAGGAATGCATATGGCCATGAAACTGAATCGTCAGACAGTGCCAGAGCTGGCCAGTCGTCTTGGCGAAGTGCGCAGTATTGACCAGCGACGATGGGGGAAGCTGGACCCTCCCGGCCTGATGGCCCACCTCAATGTTGCCCTGAAAGCGTCGCTCGGAGAGGTGCCGGTTGCATTCGTTGGAAACCCCGTATCGCGCTCCCTTCCCGTCCGGTGGTTCGTTCTGTCGCCTCTTCCCTGGCCACGCGGGCGGATCAAGGCTCCCGATTCCGCCACTCCCCCGCCGGGTCTTCCTCTGGACGAGGGACGTGTCCAGGTGCTCTCGAAGTTGGATTCCTTCTTTACCGCTCTCGAGACGGATCCGACCCGCCTCGCAGTGCATCCCTTCTTTGGACCTTGGTCGCTCATCGTTTGGCGGAGGTTTCACGAGAAGCACTTCGACCATCATCTGGCCCAGTTTGGCGTGTAGCATAAAGCGCGGGTAGGGGCCCCTTTGCGGTTGCCTGTGGACGGCGAGACGACTACCCTGACGCCATCGAAAACTCGCGGGGCTGCCATATCCCGGCCCAGAGGACACATTGTCGGACTTCACGTCGCCGCCGGATCATCAGGAATCCCTCCAATACGGCAGGACGATTCTATTCTACACGCTCGCTGGGGCGGCACTTGGCGTGGCCCTGACCACGTCCGCCTGGATGTTCGAGTTTCAGGAACGCGAAGTCGTCATCTCCCTTGAGGGTCTGAAGGAGCTTCACAGGCAGAACGGCCTCCTGTGGCTGATTGACCTGGCTCCTGTGATCGCCGCATTGATTTTCGCAAAGATCGGCGGAAATCAGGCCCGTATCGAGCGCGCCAATCGTGAGCTTGAGGACCGCGTCACCGACCGGACGTTCCAGATCACACTGGAAAAGGCCCGCACCAGCGCGATCCTGGACACTGCGGCCGACGCCATCGTGACTTTCAACGGCGCGGGTATGATCGTGGGTTACAACAACGCGGCGGAGCGAATCTTTGGCTACCACGTTTCCGAGGCGATGGGACGACAGCTCCAGACGATCGTCCCCGCGCTCGATTCCGATCCGCGCCGCTCCTACTCGGCGGTGGCAAAGGAACGGGGCGGAGTGACCAACGTCCCGCAGGCCCGTGAATTCGAGGGGCTGCGCAAGGACGGCACAACCTTCCCCATCGAGGTGGATATCAGCCGCTTCACCATCGGCGAGGAGGCATCCTACACCGCCATCATCCGCGACATCACGGAGCGCAAGCGGCAGGAGCGCCTCCAGCGTTCCCTCATGGAAGTGTCGGAGGCGGTCAATCAGGTGGAGAACCTGAAGGACCTCTACGAGTCCATCCACGAGGCGCTCTCGCGCGTGATGGAAGTCGGCAACTTCTACATCGCGCTGTACCACGCCGACACCCATGAATTCGAGTTTCCCTTCGTCCACGACGAGTTGCTCCAGTTGGAGGGGACGCGCATTTCCGCGGAGCGGACGCTCATGGATCTCGTCCGCCAGCGCGAGGAGCCGGTCATCCTCGACCGCGCGGAGTGCGACGGCCTGGTCGCGCAAGGAATGCTCGACGCCGTCGAGCACCCATTCCATAGCTGGCTTGGCGTCCCGTTGGAGACCATGGGCAAGAAGGTCGGCGTGATGGTAGTCCAGAGCTATGTGGAGGGCGTTGCCCACACAGAGAAGGACATCTGGATCCTCACCTTCGTCTCGGCCCAGATCGCCTCGGCCATCGACCGCGAGAACGCCCGGGAATCGATCCGTTCCAGCGAGCGGCGCTATCGCCGCATCGTGGAGGAGGCCGGCGATATCGTCTATACAACCGACCGCGAGGGGCGTCTTACCTACGTCAACCCCTCTACCGTCAAGCTGACCGGCTATCGGGAGAAGGAACTGATCGGCATGCCGTTTCCGCTCCTCGTCAGGGAGGACATGAGGCGCATGGTGCAGGAGTTCTACGAGCGCCAGCTCGAAGAACTCGCTCGGGAGACCACCCTCGAATTTCCCATCGTCACCAAGGACATGCGGGTGCGCTGGATCGAGCAGAGCACAACTCTGATCGTCGAGGAGGACCACATCGTCGGCTGCGAGTCCATCGTCCACGACGTGACCCTGCGCCGCGAGGCGGAGGAGGGCCTGCGCGAGCGCGAGGAGCGCTTTCGCTCACTCAGTGCGTCGTCGCCAATCGGCATCTTCCAGCTCGACGAGCGCGGGCGCTGCATCTACGTCAATGGCCGCTTCGAGGAAATCACCGGGCGCGCTTCGGAGGAGTGTCTGGGCACTGCCTGGATGGATGTTATCCATCCCGAAGAGCGCGACACCTTCCGGACGGAATGGATTTTCGCGCGCGAGGAGGGTGCCAGCGCCGCGCGCGAAGTGCGAGTTCTCCACCCATCGGGAGACATCCGCTGGGTCAATATCCGCTGGGCATCCACGCTCGATCCCACCGGGCGGATCATCGGCTTTGTGGGCACCTTCGAGGACATCACCACCCGCAAGGGATCGGAACGCGTCGCCACCGCCCTACACGAAATTTCCCAGGCGTCTCAGGAGTCCACCGACCTCGAGGAATTCTACGCGCGCGTCCACACCTCCCTGACGGCGATCATCGACACGACGAACTTCTACATCGCGATGTTCGACGAGGAATCCCAGATCATCAGCTTTCCCTATGCCTTCGAGGATGTCACCACGCGCCTCGACCTCCCCGACCGCAAACTGGGCAAGGGGCTGACCGGACTGCTGATCCGGCGCGGAAAGCCGATGCTGCTGGATCGCGAGGGAATGCGGCGGCTCTATGACAGCGGCCAAGCGGAACTGATCGGCAAGCCCGCGGAACATTGGCTCGGCGTGCCCCTCGTCTCCGCCGGCAAGGTCTTCGGCGCGATCATCATACAAAGCTATACGCCGTCGCGGAGATATACAGAGGCGGATGTGCAGACTCTCGGCGTTGTCTCGTCCCAGCTCTCCGCCGCGATCCTCCGCAAGCAGTCGGAGCAAGAGGCGCGCGAGTACTTCGCCCAGCTCTCGGAAGCTCACGACCGCATCAAGCAGGACTTGGAACTGGCGGCGAAGATCCAGCGCTCCCGGCTTCCCAAGCAGCCCCCCGCCATTCCCGAGGTCGAGGTCTCGTGGCTGTTCGACTCCTGCGACGAGGTCGCGGGTGACATGTTTAACTTCGTGCAGCTAGACGAGCATCACCTAGCCTTCTACATTCTCGACGTCTCCGGCCACGGCGTCTCCGCGGCGCTGCTCTCGATGTCGCTGAGTCGAGCCCTCACCGCCACCAGCGATGGTTCGGGCGTGCTGCTGCGCCAAACGCCCTCGGGGCCCGTGATGGCCTCGCCGCGCGAAGTGGCCGAGGCCATGAACGAGCGCTTTCCCATGAACCTCGAGACCAACCAGTACTTCACGATGCTCTACGGGATTCTCGACCTCTCCACGCTGTCGTTCCGATATGTCCGCGGCGGGCATCCCGCGCCGGTCCTTGTGTCGGAATCGGGTACGCGCGAGATCGAGGAGGGATGCGGGCCTGCCATCGGCATCATCCCCAACATGGCCTACCAGGAAGTTGTCCTCCAGTTGAAGCCCCACGATCGCATCTATCTTTTCACAGATGGCGTGGACGAAACGACGAACACCAGCGGCGAGGAGTTTGGATTTGGGCGAATCAGCGCGGCGCTGGAGGCACAGCGCGATGCCAGCGTGGACACTTCGATTCGAAAGCTCCGCGAGACCGTCCGCGCCTTCAGCGCCGCCGGCGTGCAGTCCGACGACATCACCATCGTCGGTTTCCGGATCACATCCGAGGCCGTAGCCGCGTCAGCCCTTCCGCTCGCGGCATTGGCAACGTAGTATCCTTCTCCCTTGCTCACCCTCCGCCGCTCCCTAAGCTCCCCCCTGCGGCGCGGCAGCCTTTCGCCCGCCGAGCCACCGGGAGACGATCAGGATGAGACTTTTCACGGCCTTCACATGGTTTTTCAAGATTCTCGCCAAGGGCGACGCGGCCTTTGCCGAGGCACCCGTTGCCGCCGCGGCCCCCGAGGCCCCGAAGCCTGTCTTCGCGAAGTCCTCCAATCCAGCGGTCCAACTTCTCTCCTTGCTACAGAAGGAAGGCAGGCTGGTCGATTTCCTGCATGAGGACATCGCCGCCTTCTCCGACGCGGAAATTGGCGCCGCTGTGCGTCCGATCCACGCGGGGTCGCGCCGGGCGCTGCTCGCCGCCGTGCCGCTCTCTCGCGTTGCCACCGAGGCGGAGGGATCGCCAATCACGCTTCCCGCTGGCTTTGACCCCTCTTGCTTCGAGTTGCAGGGCAACGTTTCCGGCGCGGCGCCCTATCGCGGCACGCTGGTTCACGGCGGATGGATCGCGGGGCAGTTGAAGCTCCCCACCGTGCCCGCCGGAGCCGACCCCACCGTCGTGGCGCCTGCCCAGGTGGAGGTCCGCTGAGATGAGCCGATTCGTCGTCGGGATCGATCTCGGCACCACCAACACCGCGCTCGCCTTCGTGGACACGGCCGTCTCGCCGGAGGTGCTCGAGGAATCCATCGTCGCCACGTTTCCCGTGGATCAGGTCGTCGCGCCCGGGTCCGTGGATCAGCGCATGACGCTGCCGAGCGCCGTTTATATCGCCGGGGGGAGCGAGTTGCCCGAGGGCTCGCTCAACCTACCCTGGCGGCACGAATTGCGGGTGGCCATCGGCGCCTTTGCGCGGGAGCAGGGCGGCAAGATTCCCACGCGCTTCATTCATTCCAGCAAGAGCTGGCTCTGCCACGGCGGCGTCGATCGCGAGGCGCGCATATTGCCGCCGGGTTCGCCCGAGGAAGATGCTCGGCGCTCCCCCGCCGAGATCGCGACGCTGCTTCTCACCCACCTCGTCGAGTCCTGGAATCACAACATGGCCGCGGGCGATGCGAGCCTCGCGCTGACGGAGCAGGAGGTGACACTCTGCGTTCCCGCCAGCTTCGACGCGGGTGCGCGTAACCTGACCGTGGCCGCGGCTGAGCGCGCCGGGTTCACAAACCTCCACCTGCTGGAGGAACCCCAGGCGGCGATCTATAGCTGGATCGAATCCGCGGGCCGCGACTGGCGCGAGCACGTGCATCCCGGCGACCTTATCATGGTGGTGGACGTCGGCGGCGGCACGTCGGACTTTTCGCTAATCGCCGTGACGGAGTCGGGCGGCGAGCTGGAACTTCGCCGCGTCGCCGTGGGGGAACATATCCTCCTCGGTGGCGACAACATGGACCTCGCTATCGCGTATGGGGTGGCACAGCGCCTGGAGCAGGAACGCGGGAAGAAACTCGACCCGTGGCAGATGAGCGCCCTCGTGCAGCAGTGCCGCGCGGGAAAGGAAGAACTCCTCTCCGACCCCGCGCTGGAATCCTTCCCGCTCGTGATCCTCGGGCGCGGATCGTCGCTGATCGGCTCCACCATCCGGACGGAGATCCCCCGCGCCGGGCTTGATGCGTTTCTCCTCGATGGCTTCTTTCCCGCCT
>JBBQYG010000109.1:0-13432 GCA_038208905.1 Candidatus Sumerlaeia bacterium
CAGGGCAAGCGGCTCCCCATTGTCGCAGACCGCGGAGGCACTCGCGAGGACCACCGTCGCGGCCTGACCGCGGACTCTGGGAACGGAGCGCTAGAACTTACCCCCGCCGAGCTTGCCGAAGACCAGCGCGGCGAAGGCCACCACCACTAGGCCTGCCCCCCCAATGGGGGCCGTGATGTCGTTGAACTGAGGCTGCCCAATCAGCGGGATCAGCAAGCTTCCCGCGACCAGAACCACGCCACCACCAAGCATCAGCAAGGGGAGCACGAACCGGCTGGAGAACACCGAGATCAACAGAAGGATCCCCGCCGCGCCCCCATAGAGCGAGTTCGCGAAGCCAGCGCCGTAGAGATAGTTCGTCAGAAGGTTCTGCAGGAACGGGGGGACACTGCTCCACGAATACGGCGCGGCCACGCCGCCGATCAACACCAGCGCCACCGCCAGCCGCGCAAGCCGAAACCCCCATACGATAGGCCCGCCGGAACTCTTGCCGGACTTGTAGAGTTCCATGCTCGCCTTCTCGACCTCCGCCTTGGAGGCGACGGCGATGGGCACGCCGGCAAGAACCACGGTCTGCTGTAGGAGACCCTCCTCCACGGCCTGCTTCGCCAACTTGTCCGCCTCGGCGTCCGCCGCGGCTTCGTCCATGCCGCCGGCCTTCAGGCGCGCCTTTTCCGCCTTGGCCAGCGTGCGCTCCTCGTGGCGCTTGCGGCGCTTCTCCTCGACCTCGTCCAGCCCGCGCGCCAGCGGATCGCGCCATGTCGCGTACTTCTTGCGCGGGCGCACCTTCTCTCGCGTTGCCCATCGCGCCCGCTGGAGGACCATATCCTCGTAGCCGAAAAGCTCTTCGAAGAACTCCTCCCATTGCTCACCGCCATACCGGCACACGAAGTCCTGGAGGCCTTCCTCGGGGATGCCCTTGATGCGCAGGAGCTTGAGCATGTCCTGCGTGTTGCGGATCGGCTTGTGGCGCTCGGCGCGCAGCTTGCCAATGATCAGGAACTGGTAGGCGGCGGCGACACCCCCCGCCACCACGGCGATCACGATCCACGGCATCAGCAGGCCAAAGATATACAGCACCGCCAGCGCGAGGATCGTCCACATTGACATGAGTGCCCAACCCTTGAGGTCCATGCCAAAGAAGACGCTGCGAACGCGCCGGAAGAGATAGTTCTTCGTCTGGACGCCGTTGATGACGAAGCTGAAAAGAGGAGTCAGAATCAGGAAGCCGATTGCCGCTCCGGCGAGGAAACCCTCGCGCATTACGGCCGCCACCAGCACCATCAGCACGGCGATGGCGGCGATGGCCAGCGGCGCGAGCTTGCGGAGCTTCCCTGTCGGCGCCGCATAGTACGCCTTCTGCTCCGTCTCCAGCGTCGCGACGTGGTGCTCCTTGGGAGTGTAGGGGCCCTTGAGGCTGTCGATGCCAAGGTATCCCTCCAGCGCCTCCACGCAATGCTCCATCGAGGGATAGCGCTCGTCGGGTATCTTGCGCAGCATCCGCTCGATGATCAGAGTCAGTTCCTTCGGCACGTTCTGGACGTGGGTCTCCAGCGGGACCAGCGGCTCGCTGATGTGCTTGCTGATGATTTCGAAGCTGGTCTTTCCGCTGAAGGGAGTCTTGCCCGCCACCATGTAGTAGAGCGTGCAGCCCAGCGAATACTGGTCGGCGCGATGGTCGGCCTTTCCCGCGTCGCGTCCCTGCTCCGGCGCCATGTAGGCGGGCGTGCCCATTGCCACGTTGATGCCGGTAAGGTCGCCGTAGGCAAGTTGCTTCAGATCCTCTGGATTTCCATAGTCCACGCCGATGCCCCTACCGTCGTCGTCGCGGCCCTGGATTTTCGCAAGGCCCATGTCGGCGACCTTCACCACGCCGTGCTCGTTCACCATCAGGTTGTCGGGCTTGATGTCGCGGTGGATGATGCCGCGCTTGTGGGCATAGGAAAGCCCGCGCGCCGCCTGAAGGACATAGCCCACCGCCTCCTCGAACGGCATCTTGCCGTCCTTGCGCGTCATGTCGCCCAGATTGGCGCCGTTGATGAGCTCCAGGGCGATGTAGTGGATGAGCCCGTCGCTCCCCACGTCGAAAACCTGCATGACGTTGTGGTGGCTGAGCTGGGCGGAACTCAGTGCCTCGCGGGTGAAGCGCGCGAGGAAGTCTGGATTCTGCGCGAGGTTTGCGGGAAGGATCTTAAGCGCCACGTCGCGGTCCAGCGAGATCTGCCGCGCCAGATAGACGGCGCCCATGCCGCCGGCGCCGAGGCGCTTCTTGATCACGTAGCCGTTGATTGCCTTGCCGAGCAGGTGATCGTCGCCCTTGCCGGGGGAGGCGGGCGGAACATTCTGGGAGGGAGCCGGGCGCGGGTCTTCGTTGATGGTGGGACGCTCCGCGATGGGGACGCCCCCGGCGGTGGCCGCCTGGTTGATCACGCGCGTCTGGTGTGCTTCATCTGCGGGTGCCGGGGGGGAATACCCGGGGACCGTCGCGGCGGTCTGCTGGGCAGGGGGCGGGACGCTTAGCGGCGGGGGAGGGGAGCCTCCCGCTGGTCCGATGCCACTTAGCGGCGCCGCGAAGGGAACGTAGCTATCGTTGGCCAACGCCTGACTCTGAATCGGCGCATCGTTGTGTGCGTCGGCGGTGCGGTCGGGATCCTGGGCATTCGCTAGGTCGATCCCGCACTCCGGGCAGAGCCGGGCGTTCCCAGCCACCCGGGCGGCGGCGAAAGTGGCACCGCATTGAGGACATTTCTCGGCAAAGGGCATGGTGGCCTTTCCGCGCGCAGAGGCATTCAAGACATCATGAATCGGCCCAAGCATGGGGCGAAAAACCAACGATGTCATGCCTTTTTTTGCGCGGAATCGGGGCCGACGCTAGTCTTCCAGCCTCAGCGTCAGCATCCCGTTCTCGGCATCGACCACCACCGTCTGGTTGACGCGCGGGGCATCGGCAAGGATCAGCCGCGCCAGCGGGGTCTCCAGCTCGCGCTTGAGGTATCGCTTCACCGGGCGTGCGCCATAGGCCGGGTCGTATGCCTCCGCGGCGATGAAGTCCTTGGCCGCGGGCGTGATGACGAGGCCGAGTCGCTTGGACTCCAGCCGCTTGCGGAGCAACTCCGCCTGCAAGTCCACAATGTGCTTCACCTGCTCGCGGTTGAGCGGCTGGAACAGCACGATGTCGTCCACGCGGTTTAGGAATTCCGGACGGAATCCCGCGCGCAGCTCGCCGAGCACCCGCTCGCGCACGCTCTCGCGGATGGTGCCGTCGGGTCCGACGCCCTCCAGCAAGTGCTGGGAGCCGATGTTGCTCGTCATGATGATCACGGTGTTCTTGAAGTTCACCGTGCGGCCCTGACTGTCGGTTACTCTGCCATCGTCCAGAATCTGCAGCAGGACGTTGAACACCTCCGGATGCGCCTTTTCGATTTCGTCGAAAAGGATCACCGCGTAGGGCCGACGCCGGACGGCCTCGGTCAGCTGGCCGCCCTCTTCGTATCCCACGTAGCCGGGAGGCGCGCCGATCAGTCTGCTGACGGCGAACTTCTCCATGTACTCGCTCATGTCGATGCGGACGAGGTTCTCCTCGGAATCGAAGAGCGCCTCCGCCAGCGCCTTGGCCAGCTCCGTTTTCCCGACGCCCGTGGGGCCGAGGAAGATGAAGCTGCCGATAGGGCGATTGGGGTCCTCGATGCCCGCGCGCGAGCGCAGGACCGCGTCCGCCACCAGGCCCACCGCCTCGTCCTGCCCGACGACGCGGCGGTGCAGTGTCTCGCCCAGGCGCAGGAGCTTGTCCCGCTCGCCCTCCACCAGTCGCGAGACAGGAATGTGCGTCCACCGCGCCACGATCTCGGCGATTTCCTCGTCGGTTACCTCCTCGCGCAGGAGCGTACCCGCTCCCTTCGCTTCGAGGGCCTTCTCCTGCTCATGGAGGTTCTTCTCAAGTTCCGGCAGCTTGCCGTGGCGCAGCTCGGCGGCCTTGTTCAGGTCGTATTCCCGTTCGGCAATTTCGATGTCTCGGCGGGCCTGCTCGATCTGCTCGCGCAGGCCGCGCACCTTCTGAATCGCGGCCTTCTCGCGCTCGTACTGATCGCGGAGCCCGCCCGCCCCGGCCTTCACGTCCTGCAATTCCTTCTGCAGCGCGCGCAGGCGTTCCTTCGAGGCCTCATCCTTCTCCTTCTTGAGCGCGGCCTCCTCGATCTCCAGCTGCATGGTGCGCCGCGTCGCCGCGTCCAGCTCCGCCGGCATCGAGTCGATCTCCGTGCGAATCATCGCGCAGGCTTCGTCCACCAGGTCGATCGCCTTGTCCGGCAAAAATCGATCTGTGATGTAGCGATGCGAAAGCGTCGCCGCCGCAACCAGAGCGTTGTCCTGAATGCGGACGCCGTGGTGAACCTCGAAGCGCTCGCGCAGCCCGCGCAGGATCGAGATCGTGGACTCCACGCTTGGCTGCTCCACGAGCACCGGTTGAAAGCGGCGCTCCAGCGCGGGGTCCTTCTCGATATACTTGCGATACTCGTCCAACGTCGTCGCACCCACGCAATGCAGCTCTCCGCGCGCCAGCATCGGCTTCAGCATGTTGCCCGCGTCCATCGCGCCCTCGGATTTCCCCGCGCCGACGATGGTGTGCATCTCGTCGATGAAGAGGATAATCCGGCCCTCGCTCTCCTTCACCTCGTTGAGCACCGCCTTCAGCCGCTCCTCGAATTCGCCGCGGTACTTCGCTCCGGCGATTAGGGAACCCATGTCGAGAGCGAAGATCGTCCTGTCCTTCAGCCCCTCGGGCACGTCACCGCGCACGATGCGATGAGCCAGCCCTTCGGCGATTGCCGTCTTCCCGACGCCGGGCTCGCCGATGAGGACGGGATTGTTCTTCGTCTTGCGGGAGAGAATGCGGATCACGCGGCGGATTTCCTCGTCGCGACCGATCACTGGATCCAGCTTTCCGTCGCGCGCGGCTTTCACCAGATCGCGGCCATAGCGCTCCAGCGCCTCATAGGTCGCCTCGGGATTCGCGCTGACCACGCGCTGGTTTCCGCGCACCGCCGTCAGCGCCGTCAGCAACCGGTCCGGCGTTACGCCGAATGTCCCCAGCAACTGCCCCGCGCGCGTCTTGGTGCCATCGGCCACCAGCGCCATCAGCAGGTGCTCCACCGACACATACTCGTCCTTGAGGCGCTTTGCCTCGCCCTCCGCCGCCACGAGGATTTTCGCCAGCCGTTGCGACACGGCGATCTGCCCCGGGTTCACGCCGGGACCCGACATCGAAGGCTTGCGCGTGAGTTCCTGCTCCACCGCCGCGCGCAGATTCTCCATCTGCACGTCCATGCGCAGCAGGAGCCGCGGCACGAGCCCATCCTCCTGGGCGATCAGGGCGCCCAGCAGATGCTCGCCATCCACCTCCGCGTGCCCGTGCTCGACCGCCAACGCCTGGGACTGCGCCAGCGCTTCCTGCGATTTCTGGGTCAGCTTGTTGAAATCCATCGCGCGTTCCTCCGTCTCGTCTCGACACACTGGCGGAGGGGAAATTGCCTTCACCGAGGTCTCTGGGAGGGCGTATTGCAAGAAGGGAACCGGACTGGCACTGGCGCCAGCGCATTCTAAAGATTCTCGTAGTCACTGCAACGCGATGGACCAAATAGACAGAATGGACTTGATGGACGTCCCTCAAATCCGTGTCGTCAATCTCGCCCACAGGGTCGGCTGCGGAGAAAATCGAACGCCGCTACGGCTCCAACACCTCCACCATCGCCTCCACGCGCGTACCGTTAATATTCATCGCCAGCTTAAGGTGGCGATGGGCGTGGCCATCGGACTTCGGTGCGGGCGCGACAACCGGTATCTCCGGGGGAGCGACCACCGCCACCGGCGGCGGCGCGGCGGATAGCGGCGCCTTCGGCTTCAGGTTCTTCTCGTAGAATTCCAGCCACACCTTGGGAAAGACGGCATAGGACAGCACATCGTCGTCGTTGCGTGCCTTCCCCTTCACCTCATGCTCCAGAGTCTCCCACTCGTGGGGAATCTCGTCCGCGGGGCGGCAGGTGATTGGCTCCTCCTCGCCCAGGACCTTGCGCTGGATTTCCTTGCTCACCGGAGCGGGCGTGCGGCCATAACGGCCTGCGAAGATGTTGCGGCTCTCCACCGGCACGTTCTTGTAGCGCTCGCCCAGCAGCACATTGAACACCGCCTGTGTCCCCACGATTTGCGAGGTCGGCGTGACGAGCGGGATGAACCCCATTTCCTCGCGCACCCGGGGGACTTCCTTAAGCACCTGGTCCATCTTCTCGAAGCAGCCCATCTGCTTGAGCTGGGACTCCAGGTTGGAGAGCATGCCGCCGGGAATCTGACTGATGAAGATGCGCGGGTCGGAGCCCTTGAATCCCGACTCGAACTGCTCGTACTTCGGGCGAATCTGACGGACGTACTCCGCGATCGGAATAAGATCCGCCTGGCGCAGCCCCGTGTCGCGCTCCGTTCCCGCGAAGGATTCCACCAACGCCTCCGTGCAGACGTGGCCCGCGCCGCCAGAGAGCGAACTGATCGCCGTATCCACCCCATCGGCCCCCGCATCGATCGCCCGCATCAGCACCATCGGCGCCACCCCCGTGGTTGAGTGCGTGTGCACGTGGATCGGCACCTTCACGGCGCTTTTCAGCGCCCTGACCAGCTCATAGGCCGGCACGGGACACATCAGCGCCGCCATGTCCTTGATCACGATCGACTGGCAACCCATCGACTCCAGATCGCGCCCATTCTGGATGAACATTTCCAGCGTGTGGACCGGCGACACCGTATAGCAGATCGACCCCTGCGCATGGGCGCCCCCCGCGATCACGCGGCTCACCGCGCGCTCCACGTTGCGCATGTCGTTCAGCGCGTCAAAGATGCGGAAGATGTCCATTCCATACTCGATCGACTTGTCCACAAAGCGATCCACCACATCGTCGCCATAGTGGCGATACCCCAACAGGTTCTGCCCGCGCAGCAGCATCTGCAGCTTCGTCCTGGGCAGCGCCTTGCGCAGCAACCGCAACCTCTCCCACGGGTCCTCGTCCAGAAACCTCAGGCACGAATCAAACGTCGCCCCGCCCCACACCTCCAGCGAATGAAACCCCACGTTGTCGAGCGCATCGCAAATCGGCAACATATCGCCCACCCGCATCCGCGTCGCCAACAGCGACTGATGCGCATCGCGCAACACCAACTCCGTCACCAGGACGGGCTTGGACTTCTTCTCGTCTTGCTTCGTGCTATGGAAGAACATCGCACACCTCGGTTTCCGGCCCCAATCCCGGGCCACACAGGAGACCAGCAGATTCACCCCGAAGGGGGAAGGGGAAAGGCCGCGCGCGGAAAGGCGGGCGATGGGCTACTTCAGTCGCTTCAGGTTGGAATCGGATAGGAGCGTGCGCATTTGGACGATGGCGATTTCGTTGAGCTTTAGAAGGCGCCAAGTCGGCCTCATCGGCATAGATGTGCGCGGCCTGCTTGCTGGTGATCGCCGAGGGAATCAACGCCTCCTTGATGGCGTCGGCATGGATGCGGTCGTTGATCTTGGCGAGAGTGCGCTGAAGGTTCCAGATGAGGTTGAGGCGCTGGAATTCCTTGATCAGGTAAAGTTTGAACTCTGGGCGGAGCCACGACCCGAACTCAAAGGCGATGTCCTCGTGCGCAGAGGTGCCGCCGCCATAACGTCCTGCCCGTGATTGGAAACCAATTGCACCATTAGCTTCGATCCACTTCCGGGGGGTGAGGGAAAAGTTGTTTAGCCCGGCTTGGCTTCGCAAGGTCTCGAATTCGAGACCTTTAGAACCCCGATTGAGAATCTGCTCCCAGACGCCGATGAACTCCAGAGTGTTGCGGTTGCGCATCCAACCACAAATCAAAACATCGTCGCCGAACCTTTTTGCCATGTCGGCCAGCGAGATGAAGTCACCCCCCGGGTGCGAAAGAGCACCGATGGACGTTCCTTGGACTTCGCTGGTGGTCTTCTGCGGCCTGCTCAGGGGAATGCACTCATGGCGCGAATTACGATCACGTTTGATCGGTGGGCAATTTCTCCACGGCCCGCAACCAGAACCATTGGGTTCCCCGCTTCCGTTCCCCTCCAGAATTCCGCCCCACCGTGGAAACTCCCCTGTCTCTTTTCGACCCACACTTGTTCCCCCGCAAAACGCAGCCTTGGCCTAAACCGCTCACATTACTTGGCTTTTCCAAGCCCCACCGCCGTCAGGCAGTCTGGTCAATATCTTGCAAACTCCCCCGTCAGCGACTCCACCCAGAAGGGGGCAGGCAAGTACATGAGCAAGGTAATCGGAATCGATCTAGGGACTACAAATAGCTGCGTGGCCGTGATGGAAGGCGGCAGCGCGGTGGTCATTGCGAGTTCAGAGGGCGGGCGGACGACCCCCTCCGTGGTGGCCTTTAGCAAGGACGGCGAGCGGCTGGTTGGCCAGGTGGCCAAGCGTCAGGCCGTGACGAACCCGGAGAACACGATCTTCTCCGTGAAGCGATTCATGGGCATGCGGTTCACCGAGGCGGAGAAGAGCGGCGAGGTGAAGCGCGTTCCCTACCGGATCGTGGCGGCCTCCAACGGCGACGCTTCGGTCGAGGCGCGCGACAAGAAGTACTCCCCGCCGGAAATCTCCGCGATCATCCTCCAGAAAATGAAGCAGACGGCTGAGGACTATCTGGGTCACAAGGTCGAGAAAGCGGTCATCACGGTGCCCGCGTACTTCAACGATTCCCAGCGCCAAGCCACCAAGGATGCAGGCCGCATCGCCGGTCTTGAGGTGCTCCGCATCATCAACGAGCCTACCGCCGCGGCGCTGGCGTATGGCCTTGAGAAAAAGAAGGACCAGAAGATCGCCGTGTTCGACTTTGGCGGCGGCACGTTCGACGTGTCGGTGCTGGAATTGGGCGAGGGCGTCTTCGAGGTGAAGTCCACCAATGGCGATACACATCTCGGCGGCGACGACATCGACCACATCCTGATCGACCACATCGCGGCCGAATTCCAGAAGACCGAGGGGATCGACCTGCGGAAGGATCGCATGGCCCTCCAGCGCCTGAAGGAAGCGGCGGAAAAGGCCAAGATCGAGCTCAGCTCCTCCATGGGCACCAACATCAACCTGCCGTTCATCACGGCCGACGCGACGGGGCCCAAGCATCTGACGCTCGACCTGACCCGCGCGCAGTTCGAGAAGCTGACCGGCCCGGTCCTGGACCGCACCATCGAACCGTGCAAGAAGGCCCTTTCCGACGCCGGAGTGACAGCCGCGGATATCGACGAGGTGATCCTCGTCGGCGGCTCCACGCGTATTCCGTATGTGCAGGAATTGGTCAAGAAGCTCTTCGGGAAGGAGCCCAACCGCTCCGTGAATCCCGACGAGGTCGTTGCCATCGGCGCCGCAATCCAGGGCGGCGTGCTCGCCGGCGAAGTGACCGACGTGCTGCTGCTCGACGTCACGCCGCTGTCGCTCGGCATCGAGACCCTCGGCGGCGTCTTCACCAAGCTGATCGAGCGCAACACCACGATCCCGACGAAGAAGTCGGAAATCTTCTCCACGGCGTCCGACAATCAAACGACGGTGACTGTGAAGGTCTATCAGGGCGAGCGCGAGATCGCGGCCTACAACAAGCTGCTCGGCAACTTCAACCTCGACGGAATTCCCGCCGCGCAGCGCGGTGTGCCCCAAGTCGAGGTGGCCTTCGACATCGACGCGAACGGCATCCTCCACGTGACGGCCAAGGATCTCGGGACGGGGAAGATCCAGAAGATCCGCGTCGAGGCCGGCTCAGGGCTCAACGAGGACGAGATCAAGAAGATGGTGCGCGACGCGGAGGCCCACGCCGACGAAGACCACAAGCGCCGCGAGCAGATCACGATCAAGAACAACGCGGAGTCGCTGCTCTACTCCACGGAGAAGACGATGAAGGAACTCGAGGACAAGATTTCCCCCGAGGATCGCGCCCAGGCCGAGTCGGCGCTCGATGAGCTTCGCAAGGCCGTGGCCAGCGACGACTCCGATGCAATGAAGGCCAAGACCGAGCACCTGTCCTCCGTGTTTCAGGGCATCAGCACCAAGCTCTACCAGAACGCCGGCGCCGCCGGCGCGGGTGCGCCCCCCCCGGGCGGCAGTGGTTCCTCCCCCAACGACGACGTGGTCGATGCCGAGTACGAGCCCGCCGATAAGAAGTAACGGTCGGCGACCAGCGCAGAAAAATCGAGGCCCCCTTCCGCGAGGAAGGGGGCCTCGTCGATCCATACGATAACGCTACATTCCCAGATTCAGCCATCCCGGCACTTGCAAGGTAGAGTGAAGCACGTGGGGCTTGCCGGGAAGGAAACCAGAAGGAGCCCACGGCCGCGTTCCCGCACGGTCCAGCCGCCTTTTTGCTTTGCCCACGCCTCCTGCCAGCCTTTCGACTACGGCCCGGCTTTGGACTCTCTTTCCCAAGGATAATGAACATGAGCGGTACGGCGGATTTTGGACTGATTGGCCTGGGCGTGATGGGCGAGAATCTGGTTCTGAACGTGGAGAGCCGCGGGTTCACCGTGGCGGTGTACAACCGCACCACGGAGAAGATGCAGGAATTCATCGCGGGGCGCGGCGCCGGCAAGAACTTCATCGGCTCGGCGACAGTGCCCGAGTTCATCGCGTCGCTCCAGCGCCCGCGCAAAGTCATGATCCTCGTGAAGGCCGGTCCGCCGGTGGACGCCGTGATTGCGCAGCTTCTGCCGCATCTGGAGAAGGGCGACATCGTGATCGATGGCGGCAATTCCTACTGGCCCGACTCCACCCGTCGCTGCAAGGAACTGAAGGCGCAGGGGATTCTCTTCGTCGGCACCGGCGTCAGCGGGGGAGAGGAAGGTGCGCTCAAGGGGCCCTCCATGATGCCCGGCGGAAACGAGGAGGCATGGCCCCACATCAAGCCGATCTTCCAGGCCATCGCCGCGCGCGTGAACGACAAGGAAGTCGCCTGCGACTGGGTCGGCGACGAGGGCGCGGGACACTTCGTCAAGATGGTCCACAACGGCATCGAGTATGGCGACATTCAGGTGATCTGCGAAGCCTATCACGTGATGCGCGAACTCCTCGGCATGACGGCCGACGAGATCGGCAAGGTTTTCACCGAGTGGAACAGCGGCGATCTCGAGAGCTACCTGATCGAGATCACCTCGGATATCTTCAAGCACAAGGATCCCGAGAACGGAAAGGCGACCGTTGACCTGATTCTCGACGTCGCGGGGCAGAAGGGGACGGGCCGCTGGACGGTGGTGGATGGCCTCGACCTGGGCCAGCCGATCACGCTGATCGCGGAGGCCGTCTTTGCGCGCAACATCTCCTCCATGAAGGACGAGCGCGTCGCCGCGTCGAAGCTCTATCCCGCAACCCCCAGGCACGATATCCCCGCACGCGCCGAACTGCTCGCGGCGCTGCGCGATGCGCTGCTCGCCAGCAAGCTGGTGTCCTATGCCCAGGGCTTCTCCATGATCGAGGCCGCCGGCAAGTCCTACGGCTGGAAGCTGAACAAGGGTTCCATCGCCCTGATGTGGCGCGCGGGGTGTATCATCCGCTCGTCGTTCCTCGGCAACATTCGCGATGCCTTCACGACGGATCCACACCTGCGGAACCTGCTGATGGCTCCGTGGTTCACCGATAAGGTCCAGTCCTGCGAGTCGGGCTGGCGGAAGGTCGTCGCAACCGCCGCGCTCAACGGAATTCCCGTCCCCGCCTTCTCCAGCGCGCTGGCCTACTTCGATGGCTATCGCAATGCGGAGCTGCCGGCGAACCTCTTGCAGGCACAGCGCGACTACTTCGGCGCACACACCTACGAGCGTATAGACAAGGCCCGCGGACAGTTCCACCACACGAACTGGACCGGCGAGGGCGGCAGCACCACGTCGTCTAGCTACAACGCCTAAAAGTCTGATACGGGGGCCGGGCTCCAGCCCACCTCGCGAGACATGCCGCCGATGGGCGCCGGGGCGTCCTCTGTATAGACAGGGGGCGCCTCGTCTGTTTCGGGGACCGCGGGCGCGGATGGAATGGAGGGGCTGCGACGCTGGAATTCGTCGTTCGTCATCGCGCGCCAGTTGGGAGGATCGACCCAATCGGGCGATCCGGGGAGCAGGATGCGCCCGTCGAAGGGATGCACCGCCGCCATGACATATCCTTCTGGGAGGATGAGGTTCGCCGCGCGTTCCTCCGGCGTCTTGGTCTCCCAGATCGCCGAAGCGATGCGCCCCCACACGGGGCCGGCGGCGCGGCTGCCCGTGCGTGTTGGGGCCAGAGGGACGTGCTGGTCGAATCCGATCCACACCACAATGGCCTCGTGCGGCGTGAAGCCCGCGAACCATGCGTCGCGATTGTCGTTGGTTGTGCCGGACTTTCCGGCAACGCGGTCGCGCAGATCCTCGGGCAGCAGGTCCCTGACCTTCGAACCCGTGCCGTGGCCCATCACGCCCTGCATCATCTGAACCATGTAGGCGTCGGCGTGGGAGGAGATGAGCTGCTCCTCCTCCGGCGGCTGGATGGTGATCGCCTCGCGGTCGGCCTCGTTCCACACGCCGCGAACAAGGCGTGGCCCGCGCGCGAGCCCGCCATTGCCGATGGCCTGGTATGCCGCTGCCAGTTCCAGGGGGGAGACCGCCGTCGTGCCCAGCACCACGGGCAATTCGCGCGGCAACGCCCACGCCCGATCTCCGCCGCGCTGAAAGCGGCGGACGTAATCCAGCGCCGTGTTGAGCCCCACCGCCTGCGTCATCTTGATCGTGGGGATGTTCCTGCTGTGCTCCAGCGCCGTCTGTATAGACGTCGGCCCAAAGAACCGGTTCTCGAAATTGCGTGGCGTATATCCATCGGCAAACGACATGCGCGAGTCATAGAGAATCGTCCACGGCGTCATGCCGTTCTCCATCGCCGCGGCAAAGAAGAGCGGCTTCATGGTGGAGCCCGCCGGGCGCCGACCAAGAATCGCGCGATTGAAGAACCCGTTATTGGGATGGTCGTTGTACTCTCGTCCGCCGACCAGCGCGCGGACCTCGCCCGACTTCAGGTCCATCACCACCACGGCGCCCTGCATCCGCTGGCGGGGGAGCAGCCGCGCGCGGAACAGCCCGCGCTCCGCCTCGATCCCCGTGACCTCCACATCCACGCCGTCGCCTTCCGCCAGCGTCGCTCCCTTGGCGAAGTACGATGCCGTCGCCGCGGGAATGTCCACATCGGCGCGCCACGCACCCGGGAGCTCCAGCACCAGCGATCCAGAAAAAATCCGCACCACTTGGGCCATGCGGATCTGGCCCACGGCGGGCGGGCGCAGGAAATCGTCGGCGGCAACCTCCGCCATGTATCGCTCGCGGCGGCCCGTGAGCCACTCGACTTCCTCCGCATCGAGGGACTCGCGCAGCAGCTTCTCCGCCAAGTCCTGAGCC
>JBBQYG010000110.1:0-13427 GCA_038208905.1 Candidatus Sumerlaeia bacterium
CGCGGACGCCGATGGGCGCGCGCCTGCTGCGGTCCTGGGTGCTGGAGCCGCTGCGCCACCGCGAGCCGATCGAGGCGCGGCTGGACGCGGTGGAGGAATTTGTGGAGGCGATGGCGCTGCGCAACTCCATCGCGGAGCAGCTCAAGGGGATGCGCGACCTCGAGCGCATCGTCTCGCGCGCGGCGGTCGGCACCGCGGGGCCGCGCGAATTGGCAGTGCTCAGGACGGGGCTTCAGCGGCTCCCCCCGCTCCGCGCGATCGTGAACGGCGCGCGATGCTCGATGCTCCGCAACATCGGCGCCGGGATTGACCTGTTGGCGGGGCTGCGCGACCTGCTGGAGCGCGGCCTCTCCGAGGAGCCACCCGCCAACGCCCGCGACGGCGGCGCGATCCGCGACGCATACAACGCGGATCTGGACGAATTGCTGGCGGTGGCGCGGGGCGGGAAGGACTTCATCGCGCGGCTCCGCCAGGAGGAGGCCGACCGCACTGGAATCGCGGGACTCAAGATCGGCTACAACAAGGTCTTTGGCTACTTCATCGAACTCACGCAGGCGCAGCTCCGCCAACTTCCCGGCGGCGTTCCCGAGGACTATATCCGCAAGCAGACGCTCGCCAACGCCGAGCGATACATCACGCCGTCGCTGAAGGAGAAGGAGGAGCTGGTCCTGACGGCGGAGACGCGCATCGGCGATCTGGAGGCGGCACTCTTTGCGAGCATCCGATCCGCCGTGGCCGACGCGGCGCCGGGGATTCTCTCCAACGCGCGGCGGCTGGCGGAGCTGGATTGCCTGCTGTCGCTGGCGGAGGTCGCGCTCGCGCAGGGCTACGTCCGCCCGTCGCTCAACGACCGCGGCGCCATCGAGATCGAGGAGGGCCGCCACCCCGTGCTCGAAGCCATCCAGCGAGATCCGCCGTTCGTGGCCAACGATACGCTGCTGGACCCAACCGGCTGCCAGGTGGCGCTGATCACGGGGCCCAACATGGCGGGCAAGTCCACGTATATACGCCAGGTGGCGCTGATCGTCCTGATGGCCCACATGGGCGGCTTCGTTCCCGCCCGGCGCGCCGACATCGCCCTGCGCGACCGCATCTTCACGCGCGTGGGGGCGATGGACCATTTGGCACGTGGTCAGTCCACGTTCCTGGTGGAGATGACGGAGCTGGCGAACATACTGCGCCACGCGACCAATGATTCATTGGTGATTCTGGACGAAATCGGGCGCGGCACCTCGACCTACGACGGGCTCGCCATCGCGTGGTCCGTCTGCGAATTCGTCCACAACGTGCGCGGCCGCCGCCCGCTCGCGCTTTTTGCCACGCACTATCACGAGTTGACCGACCTGGAATCGGCTCTCCCCCGCCTGCGCAATTTCAGCGTGGCGGTGGAAGAGACCGGCGACCGCATCGTGTTCCTGTATCGGATCATCCGCGGGCGCGCGAATCGCAGCTACGGCATCCACGCCGCGGAACTGGCGGGCGTGCCGCCGCTGGCGGTGCTGCGCGCGAAAGAGATCCTCAATGGCCTGGAGGCCGGGGAGCCTGTAGCGCCCCGCGTCGCCACCGGGGATGCCGAGGCGGAAATCGCGGAGGGCGAGCGCCCCACGCCGCGCAAGGGCGCACGACTTCTCCCCGTGGCGGAGCCGTGGGAGAGCCAACAGCTCACGCTCTTCGACGCCCCGCGCGTCCACCCGGCGGTCGAGCGGCTCCGCCTCGTCGATCCCAACCGCCTGACACCGATTGAGGCGCTGGCGCTATTGGCTGAACTCCGTCGCGAAGTGGATCAGGGTTAGCTCGGAGTTGGAGGGCGGGCGCGCGTCGTTGAGTTCCCTCAGCAGGTCCTCCGCAAATTCCTTCTGCTGGTCGTCGCCGATATCGCGAAGCGATTCCAGCAGCGGCCGGGCCGCCTCGCCACAGGAGCGCAGGTAGTCACTCGCCGCCATCCCGTTTCTCGCCACCTCGTCGTCTCGCAAGTGCTCCGCCATCGCCGCCATCGCCTCGGGATGTGCCGCGTGGGCGAATGATTCATCCGACTGCACAAGGCGATCGGCGCATTCGCTGATGAGTTGCCAATCGCCGAGCTCCACCCCCACGTTTAACCCCGCGCGCAGGGCATCGACGCCGGCAGATCCAAGGGAGTCCAACAGATCGCGCGCCCCGGCGGCATTGCCTCCGTAGTCGTCGTTGGCCAGGTTGGACACGGCGGCCTCCGCCACGGCGTCGACCGACGTTTCCCGAGTGCTTCTGAGAAGCACGTTTGCCAGAGTGAGTTGGCTGTAGGGAATCGTCGTTCGCTCCAGCCCCGCGGCAATGATCGAAAGCAGCCGCTGGCGCTCTGGATCGGTCAACAACCGCCCATTGGGAAATACTCGCTCGATCGGCGCGCGCAGGCTTCCTTCTGCTTCCCAAAGGAGCGACTCGATTCGTTCTCCAGGGGCCATATGTGGATCGACAAGAGCCGTGGTGAGTCTCGTTGGATAGTATCCCCAGTAGGAGACTTCGCACCCCGCCAGGATGGCCTCCTCCATGCGCGGGTCATAGAGCGACGTCGGCTCCCGAATAATAAGCAACAGCAACGCGTGCTGCCGATCCCGCTCGCTCCCCATCCGCGAGGCCAGTATCTCGCGGTACTGCTTCGTGGGCGCGGGATTGGCAACCTCGAGTAGAAACCACGCGTGGTGCCGCGCTGCTTCGCCGATCTCAGCGGTATCGCCGAGCATCCACCCGCGCGATCCGGGGGCCCAGAAGACCGCAGCATCCAAGACGGCGTCGGACTCGGCGCGGGTCATTGCATCGAGGCCCGTCGCAGGCCATGTCTCGTCGCTGCGCCAGCCTTGCAGGGCATACCACCAACTGAGCGACCGCTTGGAGAACTGCTCAGGATCGGAGAGGGCATACACGAGGAGCAGGTTGGCGACAAAGACCCCCTCCTGGCTCGCGGCGTTGCCTGCGCGCCGAAGCGCAGACCAGCGCGAGACGAGTTCGGGGAGGAAGCGGCGCGGGTCCTCCTGCATGCCAACAAGGTATATCTCTGCCGCGTCGAAGGCATTGTTGGGCACGTCGTCGGGCCGAAATTGATCTATCAGGTGATTCGGGAGGACGGACTCCCCGCGAAACACGGCTGGGTTCACCATCGATTCCATCAACGGGCGCCCACCCCAGCGGCGATTCCCTGTCGAGAGCCCCTCAATGGCCTCCTCTCGCAGTTCCGTGAACCGCGCCCCTCCAATCAGCGGCGTGGTGGGCGAGTCACACGATGCGAGCCAGGCCCCCATCGCTCGGGATCCGCTTCCCGTGTGCATCGACTTCCGCATCATTGTAAGCGTCTCGCTGGTGGGCCCCGCCTCGCGGAGCGTTCTGGACCACTGGAGGCTCTCGCGCCATGACGCGCGCAGTTCCGGGAATCGCCAAGCGGACTCGGGATCAACCTCGGCGGCGGAGCAAAGTGCATGGAGGGACAGCATCAGCACCACCAGGAGGTGGCGAGCGCGAGTGGAGAGCATGGGAGGGGATTCCGTCGAGAGGGCAGCGATGCGACCAACATCGCGATGCCAAACCCGCCGGGCAGAACACCGTCAAGTTGAATGCGGAGGGATTGCAAAAAACAATGCGCGGAGAAAAGGCCATCTCTCCGCGCATCGCGATCTACAAGGCCTGGTCGGCCGTCAATCAAGCCAGCGGCAGCAGGGTGTCCTTGCCGAGGAAGTGCTCAAGGTGGTGGGCGCGATTCTCAACGGCGAGGAGGATCGGCTCCAAAACGGCCTTCGTTCCGAAATCGCCGTGGCCGTTGGCGATGGCAATCACGCGGCGGATGTTGCGCGCGATGATGCCCTCCGCCCCCATGTCCGCCACAAGGCATTCGCGGATCGGGAAAACTCCTTCGGACTCGTGGGTGATGTGGGAAATCTTGGATTGGTTGACCGGATTGCTGGTGGGAATGCCGCCCAGAAGCGTGATGCGCTCCGCTATCGCATCCACCTCGTTGTGGACCGCCGTGTAGTTCTCGGCGAGAAAGAGGTGCAGATCGCGGAACTGGGGTCCCTCCACCAGCCAGTGGTGCTTCTGGTACTGGTGAAAGATGACGAACTGGGAGGCCACGAGGGCGTCGAGTTCGGGTATGAGTTCCTGCACTACCTTGTCGGGCAATCCGACCGGGTTCGAGTCGATATCGTGGTGGTCGCGCAGCTTGTTCATGGGTGCTTACTCCTTTGCGCCCATCCCACGCAGACTCCGTGCCCGACGGGAAGACTATTCCAGATCCTCGGGGCGTGGACGCGGCAGTTCCTTGGATGGCGCGAGCGGCGAAACGGAGAACTCCCCACTGAAGTCGGGCCGAAGGAAGATGCTGCTGAGAGACTCCTGGGGGAGCGGCGTCTGGTTGGGAGAAGACTCGAAGATACGCTTGCCGGAGTATGGGTCCACGGGCTCGGGGCTCTGGCCGGAGCCGAAATCAAGCGTGGAGTCCACCAAGCCGGCCTGCTCGTGCTGGGATTCATCCGGGCGGGGCGCCGCCTCGCGCGGGCTGGGCATGACCTCCGCGCGCAGGATCGAATCGGAGCGCACGAAAAGCGTCTTGGACCGCGTGTGCAGCGTCAGGTAGCGGGTTCCCTCGTTGAGCGCGTCCATCAGGTTGCGCTTCGTCTTGGGGGTGAAATCGTAGAACCAGAGGGCGCCCTGAATACGGCGACCCGTGCGAAGCGTCAGGAGCACGCGGGCGTAGGACGCCACGTGGAAGGCGCTGCGGCTGACGGTCTCGCGGCTCATCTCGGGATGCAGCGACAGGAGTTCCTCCTCCTCCTCGCGCGTCAGTTCGAAAACGATGCACTCGTGAAGCGGCAAAAGCATCTCCGCGCCGCCGGTGATGCGGATGGGGAAGAACTCGCCGCGCCGCTTGTTGACGAAGCCCTCGAGCAAGTCCACAGGGGCCTCCCACGAATGGGAGGGAAGCGGGAAAAGCGTGACGGGGAGCTTGCGATCCGAGGAGAGCAGGATCGTGCACTTCAGTTCGAGCGGCTGATTGGGGATCTGTTGCATGGTGTCGTCAGGAAAGCTCCGGTGGGATTGACGTTCCGCGAGTGGGGCAGGCGGAGAACCGAAATCTCCGGCACGCCTCGACGACCGACCCCCGGGCTCGACGGGGTCTGCCCGGCGGGGGCGGTTAGGAACCAGCCGACTCAAAGGCTGGGAGGAGGGGGTGGAATCGACAAGCACAATCTCCCGGGGGAGGCAAAAACCCCTGAAACTGGCCGACAAGTGAGACATTGCACATCGGGGAAACCCCCATGTGGGGCGACGATTCCCCCCACAACACCTGCCGGAAGTGACTCAGTCCTACTCTTCGACGAGTCGCACCTGCATGTATCCCGCCGCGTCGATTCGCGCCGATCCAAAGAACCCGGCGCTGGCGCGATCGACCGCGCTGAACTGCTGGCGCCCGATCAGGTGGTCCAGCACGTCGCGTGAACCAACCTCGCTGCGGACCCCGGTGCGGAACTCGAAAATTTGGGGTGCGCCCAGCGTCACGATGCCGTCCTCTGCGACAACGGTCCACAGGTAGTCCGTCAGGCTGTTCAAATTCCGTCCGACCTGCGAGAAATCGACAGAATTTTGGGGCGCATTCACGACCAGGTCGGGAAGGATGATCCCGCCCTTGATCGCGATGCGAAGCCGGTAGGTCTTGGCACCCGGCGACGGAGACCAAGTGAAGGTTGGCTGTGTCGAAAGCTCGGTTGTCAGATTCACGGGCGAGACAATGCCGAACTGGCCAAGGGTGGTGACGGTGAAGGGCTGCCAGTCGCCATAGCTATACTGGCTCGCGAGGCCATCGGTGGCGCGCACGCGCCAGAAGTACCGGCCGCCAGGCGTCAAGTCGGGAAAGAGGCTGACCCAGGTGGTTTCGATGAGTGCGGGGCTGACCCGACGCCCGGCGAGCACGGGCTCGCCATCGGCGCCGCGCACGGCCAATTCGACTGTATAGACAGTGGCGGTGGGAGTCGATTCCCACATAAAGGTGGGTCGGACGGGGACGCCGGGGGAACCGCTTGCGGGAGAAAGCAGATCGAACGGCGCCAACTGAGTCGTGCGGAACTCCTGGAACCCACCCACGGAACTGATCACTTCCAGGACGTTGCCGTTCGCGTCGGCGCGCTGTGCGGTGACGTTCCAGCGATAGAGCTCGTTCCATCGCAGCGGTTTTGACGCGGGGATCGGGTAGGTCATCACGCCCTCGGACTGTTCGATGCGATCCTGAAACAGACGCCGCCAACCGAACTCTGTAAATCGCTCGATGAACAGAATATAGTAGGTGGCGCCGCCGGAGACCTGCCAGCGGAACTCCGGCAGGAGCGCGATCCGCGTGGAATCGGCCGTGGGGCTGATCAACTGGAAACTGGTCAATCCGGGAATCGAGAAGGGCACGGGCCCTTCCTGATTGAGGCGCGACGCGGCGGACGGCTCGCCGAAGGCGCGGACGCTGACGAAGTAGCTCCTGCCCGCGACGAGCGGCGGATCGGCCCATGTGTACTCGGTGGCGGTCAGTGCGGGAACTTCGCGGATCGGCGCGCTGCCGGGGTTCCCGCCCTCGTTCGGAAGCACGAACAGCGTATAGTTCCGGGCGCCCGTCGATGTCGTCCAGTCGATCGTTGGCCTACCCGTCGTCAACTGGTTGGCGATCGGGGAAACGATGGAGAACGCCCCCAGCGTCGGCGCGGCCCTGATCGTGAAGCGCCGCGGGCCATCGGTGTTGACGCGCGACCCCACAAGGTTCCTAGCAGTGACCGTGGCCTGGTAGGTGTTCCCCTTGATGAAGGAGGCGTTGGGAATGATGATGCTGGTGTTGGACAGTCCGTTGAAGTTTAGCCTGGCGGGAGAAACGGGGACGCCGTTGATGAACTCGAATATCCCCACATCGTAGGTGTCGGCCCCCACCGAGAAGCTCCACGAGAGATTCACCGCGTCGGGGACTTCCTCCCCCTGAATCGGAGTGAAGATATTGAACGGCTCCGGGATGGATTGGACCTTCACGGAGAGAGTACGCTCGTCGAGCTTGATCTGCAGCGGCAGATCTTCGCCAAAGAGCTCGATCGAGATATTGAAATCGCCCGACGTGGGAGCGGTGACGAAGAACTGGAACACCCGCGTGGCGTCATTGGGAATAAACACGCTCGCTGGGACGAACGATTCCACCGTCCATCCCACGGGCTGCTCCTTGATTCGCAGGAACATGTTGGACGGGATGCCATCGTTCTTCACGCTCACGGTCATGGCAGTACGCTTGCCGCGTTCGAGGAGGGCCGGAGCGAAGGAGACGATGGAGGCGTCGAGACCAAAGCCGAAGCCCGCCGTGGCGCGCGGCGCGGCGGCCGGGATCAGGAACAGTGCAAATAGAATGGCGACGATCAGGCGATTCACTGGGTGGACTCCCTATTCATCCGTGTCTTTGTCCCCGGCGGACTGCCGGGCGAGCGCCTGAACTCGGGCGCGCTCGATTTGCTGCTCCGGGGTGAGGCCAAGCGGCTGATCCTCTCCCCCGACGCCCTTCTTTCGCCTGACTTCGCGTTCGGCTTCCAGCAGAATATCCTCCATCGAGCGCCCATCCGCGTCGCGGCGGCCCTTGCGGCCTCCAAAATACCTGACAAGGACGTACCCCACGACAAGCATGAGGCCCAGCACGATGAAGGAGAAATACTTGATCAGGGGACTTTCGGGGCCATCCATCGCGTTGCCGTCCTATTCCGCCAGAATCCAGTACGCCTCGCGGCGCACGCTCGCCAGTTCAAGGCTTCGCCCGTCGCTGTGGCGGACTCGCAACATGACGTGCGGTTCCTCCGCCGCGAATTCATAGCGGAGCGACCGGTCATCGCGGGCTTCGACATCCACGATCCACGACTTGTTCCCCGCCGAAACGCGGATCGTCGCCGCCACGGGGCGGGGTTCAGGCGCGCGTGTGGTTGTCTGGTTTGGGTAGAGCCAGAGCGACGCCGCGAGGCCCTCCTCAAACGGCAGGGCACGCAGGACGAGTGGTAGTTCTTCCTCGAAGTAGTCGTTGATGTCGGTCCCCAGGTCGCGGCGCCCGGAACCCTCTCCATCCCAGTAGGAGTTGTAGATCATCCGCGGCTTGTCGCCCCACATCTGGAACTCCTTGTGGGTGAGGCCGGTCCAGTCGTGGCCGACGGCGGACATCTTGACGAGCCTGCCGAAGTCCTCGCGATCCACGAAGGTGCTCGTCATGAACTGAAAGTCGTAGTTGGGCGTGGGGATGGTGGCGGTGTATATCTGCTTGATGACGGGGAGAATCGGCTTCTGGCCATGGGGCCAATCGGCCTTAACGTAGTACTCCTTTGTGAAGTCCTCAAGGACCGTGATAAGCCGCGCGGCGTGGTGCCGCGTCTCGCCGAAGATCACCCGTTCGCCACGATAGGTGGCGACCTCAGCCTGACCATCATCCCACAGTGCATCCTTCGCCCAGTCGCGCCGCACCACCGCGTTCAGGTCAAGAGTCGCCGGACTCGGCGCCTCCTGTGCCGTCGCCGCGCAGGCCAGCGCAACGAACCCAATCAATCCGACGCGCCTTCCATTCCGCAGTCCCCATTCCCTATTCCCCACTGTTCGCCTTGCCCGTGGTAATAAAGCAGTGAACGATTCGGAGGTTCTGGAAACCATTGTTGCTCCCGGGAAGGTCATAGCGCGCGCGCCGACCATCGATGGTGGGGTACTCGCGGGTGTTCTTGTTTCCATAGGGATCGTTCACCACGAGCGTCCGGCGCCCGCCCTTGTCGTAGCCGATGCAGGTCACATAGTGCCCCGCGAGGGTGATGGAATGCAAGACAACCAGCGGGTTCATGGCGTCAATCTCGCGCTGGGCCTTGGCGAATGACGGCTCCCAGTCTGTCTTCGATTCGAGGCCGTGAAGGCGGAAATAGTCGCGCATGTAGTGCTTCGTGTCCTTCCATTCGTCGCGGACGATGTAGCCGTAGCCGCCGCGCACTGGCTTCTTGTCGGGGCCGGGACTGCCGGTGTCGAAGGTGTGTCCGGCGACAGTGTAGGGTTCGGTGACGTAGTGGCCGAAGTTGCTGCGGCGTGGAGCCGGTCGCGTGACATCGATGGGCCGCGGCGGGACGGCGCCATGATACGCAAGGCACATCACCGCGGAGGAAGCGTTGCAGGCCCACTCGCCGGGATAGCCGTCGGGTAGGTCCCAGACCTGGTTTAGGTAGGGCACTCCGACGATCTCCCGCGAGTCGGGCAGATCGACAAGGCGCTTGGCGACGCGGCTGCCGTCCTCGCGCATTTCGCGGGGCCACTCGGTTGGCTCCACGATGGGAGGGTCCTCGCTAGGCGCGCGGAGGTATCCGTCGATGTCGCGCACGCGACTCTCGCCAATTTCGTGGAGCCAGACGTTGTCGCCCTTCTGGGAAGCGATAAATCTCCCGCTGAGAGCCCACCAGCGAATGCCGATGCGGCCCATCTTTTTCACCGAAGTGGCGCCATCGTGAAACGACGCCGAGCGCACGCCGCCCTCCCACTCCACGAAGACAAACCGATCATTGTCGAGCCAGAGTGGGTCCTCGCCGGTGCCAAGGACTCGGTTCTCCAGCGTGGCGAGGTCGATGCCGACGATCTTGTCGTTGATTGTGCGCGCGAGCATCCGGTTGCCGAAGTGCGAAAAGCGCGGCCCCCAGTAGGCGAACTTGCCGTCGGTGACGACGCGCCTCTCTCCGGTCACGAGGTAGAGCACCTCAATCTGGTCATCGGCATTGGGATAGGCGACCTTGTTGCCGTCGGGGGACAGCTCGATCACATTGGGCGTGCTGCCAAGCTGGTGGGGCGCGAGGGGGATGCGGTTGCCGTCTCCCCGGATGTGGAAATCTCCCGACTGCTCGCTGCGTAGGTACAGTGTGTCGTCGGCAACCCAGGCGATGAGACCATCGTCGGTGGCGGTCGGCGTTCCCGCGTGACGGACCCATCCGCTGAGGCTTGAGGTTTCCTTGCGGCGGATATCGTAGGACATGGCGGCCTGGTCGTAGCCTTCCGCGCGGGCGCGGAAGGTCTTGAAGAAGACGAACCGTCCATCGGGGGAGAAGCCGGGATAGTAGCCCGCATTCCACTCGCGATTGATGGTCAGCGTCGCGGAGGTCCTCGTGTCCGTCAGGTACAGGCCCGCGTGCTGGTCGTCGGTGGTGAGGATGTATCTGCCATCGCGAGCAACGGCGACGGGGACCTGGGCGGGGCCGTTGTGCTGCGAGACCCGGGAGAGATCGCCCCGCCAGACATGGCCCGGGGGTAACCTATCACCGCGTGGGACCAGGCCGCATCCCGCGACCACCACGAGCACCATCAAGAGCAAGGCATGCCGCATGAAGAATCATCCCCCGGATTCGCGAGGCGTTTCTCCCGCGTGAATGGCGGTGTAGAGCCACCCGCGCGCGTGGACAACCTTCAAATGAAGCGGCGCCCCGATTCGTTGGGGCGCCGCACGGGTATAGGCTGTGTGAGGCTCCCTCAGTAGAGGTTCCAAATGCCCCCAGCGGGAGTCGGCGTTGGAGTCGCCGCGCAGCCGCCTGCGAACGTCTGGCCGGTATTTGGAAGACCCCGGGTATGGGCGATCGGGGCGGCACCCCATGTGAAGTTGGCGTAGGCATTTCCGGTACCCGTCAACTGGAGCGAAAAGCCGTCGGGCGTCGCGTTGGTCTCCGCCACTCCGATATCAGTGGAGAGCAAGCCCCCCGCAGCGCCGCCGGACGCGGTAAAGGCGCCCTCGTAGGACAGGAACTGGACAACTTGGCCACCGGAATTCGTCAGCGCAATGCCGTCGGGATCACCATTCTGAAGCAGGGTGGCGGGGAACCAGAGCGTGCCGACGCAAGCCTGCTGGCTGGGGATCGTGCCAGTCAGCGCGATGGTGTCGTAGGATGCTCCCCCACTGCCGTTGTACAGCACGATGGACCAGCCCGTAAGGCTGGTGCCCGCGGGGCCTGCGATCTCGATGCCTTCGTTGGCGTCTGCGCCGTCGTCGTCGTAATGGATCTCGTTGATGAAGACCGTGCCCGACACCGGCACACCAGTCGGAGTGGGAGCAACAGTGGTGCTCGTTGGTGAGATGGTCGTTCCGGTGGGCGCGGGGGTGGTGGTCGTAGGCATCGGCGTTGCCGTTGGCGTGGGCCCATCGACATTCGGGATAAGGAAGTCTTTAACGATCGCCATGTGCTGCATGCCGCTGACTCCACTATCGCCGGACTGCACGGGGGATACCTCGGAGAGGGGCGTATAGACACGGCTGTCGAATACGAGGCCGTTGGCGAAGGAGTTGCCGCCGATGATCACTGGTGCGCGCAGGGCATGGAGTTCGGATTCGGGCAGCACCCAGTCGTAGGGCTCGCTCCTGCCGGCGTTGGTGTTGCTGTTGTTGTTTCGGTCAAGCGGCGTCCCAAGGTCGGTGACGACGGCGCGGAGCGTTATGATGCACGCCTCGGTGCGAGACCGGGTATTGAGGTCGCCACCGATCACGAGGTAGTCGCCAGCGGGGACGTTGGCGTTGATGTAGGAAACGAGCAAAGTGGCCTGCGCGTTGCGGCTTCCCGAGCTGGTGGTGAGGAAGTGGACACTCACCGCCCACAAGTCCTTCGACCCGGGAATGTCGATGCGGGCCCACGCGAAATCGCGGTTCGTGACATTGGAATCGACCCAGTCCCCAGACGCAATGATCGGGTAGCGACTGATGATTCCATTCGGGATCTGCTCCCCGCCGGGCTCCACGAAAAAGCTGAACTCCGGCCCGAAGGCGGTGTCCACGAACTGACGAAGCGTACCGCTCTGATAATTGAACTCCTGGATCATCACGATATCTGGATCCAGCCCCTGAAAGATTCGGATGCCGGGGGCCTCGTAGGCCTGGAAATTGCCGCTGCTGGTGTTTGCCGCGACAAGGCGCAGGCGCGTGGTCTGTGCCGATGCGCTGGCGGAAAGCGCCAGCAATACGGCACAGGAGAAAAGGATCGTTCTGAAGAACATGTGATTGGCTGGCTCGACTCCCCCTTTGATGGCCCAACTCAGGAGGCTCCACGAAGGGGACCTCCGTGGCAAATGAGTTTTCGATGGCGGGGGAATCATGTGGCTGGTTCCGCTGGCCGGATGCGGTGCCCCGTATTGACCACGACCACCCCCGCGATGGCCAACGCTCCCCCGCCGATGGTTGTGAACGTGGGGATCTCGCCGAGATACAGCCACGCGATCACGAAGCTGAGCGCGGGCACCACCAGCAGGAAGCTGGACGCCCGCGAGGCCGGAAGCCTGCTGAGCACATACGCATAGCAGGCGTAGGCGATGGCGCTGGTGAACACCCCGAGAAAAACCACCGCCAGCGTCGTGTCCAGCGGCGCCGCCGGAAACGTCCGGATCAACCCGGGCGCAAATGGGAGCAGGAAGACTGTCCCAACCCAGATCGCCAGAGTGGTGAATTGCAACGCGCCGTAGCGCGCCAGAAAGTGCTTCTGCAGGATGATGTTGAAGGACCACGCCAGCGATGCCAGCAGGACCAGCAACACGCCCGAGTTGAGCCGGAACGCCTTTCCCTCCCCCAACGCGATCAGCAGCGCGCCGCAGAAACTGACGCCGATTCCCGCCATCGTCCTCGCGGAGAGACGCTCCTTCAGGAAGTACACCGCCAGGATCGAAGCAAACACCGGCGACGTATTCACCAGCACCGACGCCGCCCCGGCCCCCACCGTCCGCTGACCGCGATTCAGCGCGAGATGATAGACGACTACGCTCAGCAACGCCACCCCCGCGATCCCCGGCCAGTCCCGCGCGGGAACCCGCGGCACCCCATTCCGGAACGCAATCGCCCCCAGCACCAACGAAGCCACCGCGAACCGCCCTAGCGCCAAAGGCCCCGGCTCCCAAGCCACCACCGCCGCCCGCACCGCCACGAACCCCGACGCCCAGCACAACAACGTCGCCGACATGGCGAGGGCTATGGGTGTGTCTATACGGCTGGTGGATAGGGGCAGGGGTGGCATGGGAGCGCGGGGAAGCTGTAGGGGTGGAAGGCATCGGGCAAGGCGGATTGGGAGTTGAGGAAGCCGCACCAGTTGAACCCTCTTGTTGCTGTCAGCGGCTTGGAGGACGATGGGCTGTAATCAGTCAACCGATGGGAGGTGAACGACTTCGACGCTGAAACCACCTCTGGGCGAAGCCCGCCCCGAGGACACGCAGCTCCAGAAAGTCTCTAAAAAGCGGCCAGAGGGTGTCTCAAACCATTGACAGGTTCCGGAACGATGCGACGGGCCCCGCATACAATCTGGCGATCAGTTCCAACTGGACGTAATCGCCAAGGCTTGCAATCCGATCCTCCTCCATAACCCAGCTCCCCTTTCCCATCGCCCGCCTCTCTCCCCCACACCACTTTCTTCCGCATGCCCCCGCTATCC
>JBBQYG010000111.1:0-13358 GCA_038208905.1 Candidatus Sumerlaeia bacterium
GTCGGTGCTGAGGTTCCCGTAGGTGCTGCCGTTCCTGTGACGGTCGGAGCAGCCGTTTCCGTCGGGGCGGCGGTCCCAGTCGGCGCCGCCGTGCCTGTCGGAGAGGCCGTGATCGTCGCGCTGGGTGCGGTCGTGCCTGTGGCGCTGGGGCTTGCGGATGGAGAAGTCGTTGGCGTCGCCGTCGGCGAGGCCGTGCCGGTCGGCGTGGCGGTTCCCGTTGCCGAGGGAGTGGCCGAAGGCGTCGAGGTGGGCGACTCGGTTGGCGTCGCCGAAACCGTGGGCGAAAGCGAAACCGTGGGCGATGCAGACGGCGTGCCCGAGGGCGATGGCGTGGCCGAAACCGTGGGCGAGGGAGAAGGCGACGGCGAGGGGGTCGGCGTGGCGGTCACACATTCGATGGGGATGACGAGGCACTCGGAGAACTCCGAGGTGGCGCCCGTGGTTTGCAACGTCGCCAGCGCCGTCAACACGCCGCCGAAGGTAATCTGGGAATCGAGGAGGATGATCGTGCTTCCTGTCCCCGCGATGCCGGTGTCGATGGTTCCCGTGCCGACGATTCGCTCGCCCGGGCCGGCGTTGGGCTCTTCCCCGGTGTAGCACGCCGCGCTCTGGTAGATGACGATATCGAATGTCTCGCTGGGAAACGAATCGAGCTGGAGGCTGACCGACTGGCAGTCGAGCGTATCGACCGAGAGGAGCGCAGGGCGGTTCTGGAGGCTGTTGGCGCCGGAGACATCCGCATTCTCCGGCGAGATCGGGTTCAGGCCATCGGGAGAAAGCCCGCCTCCGTTGCGAATCAGGTCGATGGCATAGGCGGAACCGCCGCCCTGCCCGAAGGTATTCCCCGTGATCGACACGGAATCGGTTTGGTCCGATATGATGACGGCGGAGCCCAGATAGTCGGGGAACTCGTTGTCCTCGACGATGGTGCGGTTGGCCGCGGTGGCATCGGCCTCGTCCACGCGAACGCCATGAAGGCCGTTGGGATTGCCAGCCGCGCCAGACAGCGTGCCGCCGATGATGTTGCCCGCGATCAGGTGTTCGCCGTTGGCCCCGGTGGAGAATACGTTCAAGCCATCGACCAGATTGGAGGAGATCACGTTTCCATCCCCCACGGCGGGACCCCCGACCGTGACGCCCAGTGACTCGACGATGGAGACTCCGTTGTTCCCGTTGCCGAGTGCGTCGCCGCTCTCGTCGATGCCGATCAGGTTCCCGCGCACGATGGTGCCGGGCGCGTCGAAGAGGTCGATCCCCGAGTTGCCGTTGCCGACGATCACATTTCCCGCGGCCAGCGGGGCGCTTGACCGAAAGCCAATGGTGGTCGATCCGCCGCCGGCGATGCGCACGCCAAAGCTGGAGTTCGCGATCACCTTTCCAAGGAACGTCTGGCCGATGTAGTTGCCGCCGATCACGTTTCCGATGGCGGTGGCACCCTCAACAACGATGCCCGCCCCAGAGTTCCCCGCGATGGCGTTGCCGCCCGCCAGCGTGGAGGCGCCGACGAAGTTCCCGGTTCCGGTGATGCGGATGCCGGGGCCGACGTTGGGGCGCTCGAACTCGTCGCCGAAATCGTCCACAAAGACGAAACCAAAGTCGCTGGCGCGGACGGTGGTGTTGCTGCCCTCGATCTGCATGCCGGCATCGGTGAACGTGGCGACGTCGTCGCCGTTGCCCGCGACGATGCTGTTCTCCACGGTCACGCCGCTCGCCGTGCTCGCGATGAAAATCCCATGGCCCAGGTTGGCCTCCGCATCGCGGAAGCCCGTGGGCAGTATGCCGATCGCGCAGTTGTCCACCGTGTGGCCCGTTGCGCCGGCGATGGAGATTCCATTCCCCTCGAACCCAGTGATGATTAGCCCGTTGACCGTGCTGTTGCCGGAGCCCGCCACGAAGCTTAGCCCGTCGCCGGAACCGCTCAGCCCGCGAAGGTGAACCTGACCCGAGTCGGGCTGGGTCGATCCGTCGATGGACACCTGCCGGGAGATCGAGGGAATTCCCGCGCCCATTTCGATGACCGGTATATCCGTTCCGAAGCCGGGGATATTGAACGCGATCGAGTGGGGGCCCGCGGAAGCGTTGGCCTGGCCGAGGATGAAGCCCAGGCTCCCCGCAACGCCGGTGCCGCCGTCGGTGTTGATTACCGTGAAATTGGCGGCCGATAGCGCGCCGGGGGCCGTCATGGCCGCGGCCAGAAGGGCGATCTTCCAACCGGTGGTGGTCAACTTGCTTCGTTTCATCGATACATCCTTCCGTATTGGGAGATCGGGCGACCCGCGAGCGACGCAACGAATCGTTGAGTCGATCCCGATGACTGAGGCACGGGACGACAATATGATAGGATTTCGACGATGCCCCCCACGGCGCGCCACGAAAATTCACGCCGCCCCGGAAAATTCACCTATAAAACACAATAAAATGCTGGTCTCCCCGATCAGGCGTCAAAAGGAAGAAGCCCAAGGCAACGCGGCAACGCCACACGCCCTGGGCTTCATAAAATGCCCAACCCCGGTGGCAGCCAACTCCCTGCCCTTGCCTGCTGCTCCCTACCGTTCCCTGCTTTTCCCTGCCGTTACTTCGACAGCTTTTCCTTCAGGCCCGCCGCCGCGCGGAAGGCGACGGTGGTGGAGGCAGCGATGTCGATCTCGGCGCCGGTGGCGGGGTTGCGGCCCTTGCGGGCTTCGCGGTTCTTCAGCTCGAAGGTGCCGAATCCAGCCACCAGAAAGCGGTGCTTGTCGTCTTCCTTGATCGCGCGCAGGATCGTGTCAAAGACGGCCTCGTAAACTTCGCCAACCTGGGCCTTGGTGACGCCGTCAACCTTCTCGGCAACGATATCGATGAGTTCTGCCTTGGTCATTCTCGGGTGATTCTCCGTGGGATGTTATTGCCAACGGCGGGGGGAAAGCCTTTGCGCGCCGGGCACGGGGAGTGGAAGCCTGCTTGCGGGACCGGTAAAGGGAAAAGGGCCATGGCGCGGGAAGAATTCACCGTCAGGATCACGAAAAGCGGCGAAATCTTCGTCGAGATGGAGGGTCTGCCCCCCCGCCGCATTAAGGATATCGTCAAATATCTGGAGGAAACCGTCGGCCCCGCCCGCTTCATCGAGTCCGAGGACGGCGGCGCCTCCGGCAACGTCGAACTCGACGACCGCCTCGGCCGCGAAGAGGCCGGGGACCAGGAAGAAACAAAACAAAGGCTGAGGATTCGGGACGGGGAAAAGTGAACGGCAAAAAACAGGGAACGGCAGGGAACGACGGGGAACAGCAGGAAAAAACAAAAGTCGCATTACACTACTCTCCCCTGCCCTTCCCCAACCTCTCCCTGCCGTTCCCCGCCGTTCACGGCCTTTCCCTATTGTTCCCCTTCCCGCCGCTGCCCCAGCGTTGACGACCATGATATCCGAACTCATCCGCAGCCGGGAACTGGTCTTCACGCTGGTCAAGCGCGACCTCAAGGTGCGCTACAAGGCGAGCACGCTCGGGTTCCTGTGGAGCTTTGGGCGGCCGCTTTTCCTGATGATCATCATGGTGGCGGTGTTCTCCCACATCGTGAAGATATCCACGGATATCCCCTATCCGCTCCACCTCCTGACGGGCCTGCTGCCGTGGATGTTCCTGACGGGCGGCCTGCTGGACGCCCAGGGGTCGATCATCCACAATTCCAACGTGGTGAAGAAGGTGTACCTCCCCACGGCCACGTTCCCAGCCGCCACGGTGATCAGCCACCTGATCCACCTGCTGCTGGCGTTCACCATCCTGTTCGCGTTCATCCTTGGATATACGCTGTTCTACGACGCGGCGGTGTTCCCAAGCTGGGAGATCGTGTTCCTCCCGCTGATCGTGGCGATTCAGTTCGTCATGATCCTGGGCCTGGCGCTGGTGCTCAGCTCGCTCAACGTGTTCTACCGCGACGTGGGATCGATCTCCGACATCGTGCTGACGGCGTGGTTCTACCTGACGCCCGTGATCTATCCCGTCCAGAAGGCGCGGGAGGAACTGCGCGGGATGTTCGGCACGGACCTGGTCTATTACCTTTACCTCTGCAACCCCATGACGCCGATCACGGTGGCGTATAGACGCGTGCTGTATGGCCGCCACCTGAGCGTGGCGCCGGAGGTCAGCGACGCGACGCTGCTGCTGGGCCTCGGCATCTCGGCGACGTTCGCGGTGGGCGTCTTCTTCTTCGGCGCGTGGCTGTTCCGGCGGTTGTCTCCGCAGTTTGCGGACGAGTTGTAGGCGGGCGCAACCCGATGGACACAATGGACGTCCATCAGGTCAATGTTGCCAATTGCGTCCAATCGGTTGGCGATGCCACCCGCGAAAATCCCCTAGAACAATCCCGCGATCCACTTGTTCAGCCCCAGCAGTTCCGAGCTGCTGGCGAGGATGCAGATCGTCAGGATCGCCGTGATCCACTTCTCGCCCTTGTGCAGCGCCACCCAGCTTCCGATAAACGCGCCGCCGATCTGCCCGATGAAGATGGCGATGCCCGCGTACCAATCGATCTTCAGGCTGCTCATGCTGAAGATGACGAGCGCCAGCATGTTCACCACCAGCGTCAGCACCAGCTTGATGTAGTTCCCGCGAACGAGGTCCAGCCGCATCAGCCACCCCAGCGCCGCCAGGATCATGATCCCCGCGCCGGCCTGCAGGAATCCCATGTAGAATCCGATTCCGGCGAACAGAACCAGAGAGATGCCCTTGTGCCTTGCCGTCATCGTCAGCCACGGGTTGATCGGCGGGCCGTCCCTGGGGAGCGACTTGGGCCGCGCCAGAATCAGCGCCAGCAACGCCAGCATGATCACGCCCAGCAGGAGGTTGAACTGCTCCTTGGGTATATACGCGGCGCAAAGCGCCCCCGGCACGGCGCCGATCAGCGCGGCGATGCCAAGGCGCAGCGAGAGGAAGTCCTCCTGAACGCCGCCGCGCCGGAACTGCCGGACGCCGACGATATTCTGGGAGATGATGCCGATGCGGTTGGTGGCGTTGGCGTCGGGCCCGCTGAGCCCGCCGAGGAAAATCAGCGCCGGGATGGTGAGGATGCTTCCCCCCCCGCCCACCGTGTTCATCACCCCCGCCAGCACGCCCGCCGCCAGCAGAACGATGTAGGTCAAAATCTCCAAGAGCCGCCCACGCGCGCCACAAGTGCCGAACCCGCCCGGCGACGGGACATTGCGAGGCGGGGGGGACAGCGGACAACGGCAATCCACGCATTATCCCTCGACCGCCGCCGCCGCCGCCGCTTCGATTCCGAGTATGGGTGTTCTGCGAATTATCTCTGGAGACCGCCGCGGCGCGCACCTGCGCACGCCCGAGGGCGACGAGACCCGGCCCCTGCGCGATCGGGTGAGGCAGGCGCTGTTCAATATCCTGCGTCCCCGGCTCCGCGAGTCGCGGGTGCTCGATGCCTTCGCGGGGAGCGGCGCCGTCGGCCTGGAGGCCCTCAGCAACGGCGCGCTTCACGCCACGATGGTGGAGCCCATCCC
This sequence comes from Candidatus Sumerlaeia bacterium, assembly GCA_038208905.1. GTDB lineage: Bacteria > Sumerlaeota > Sumerlaeia > SLMS01 > SLMS01 > JBBQYG01. The sequence goes on from JBBQYG010000111.1 coordinate 5,486, forward strand.
CGCCGCCGTGGCCGCGATTCGCGACAACGTGCGCAAGCTCCGCTACGAGGATCGCGCGCTGGTGATCCAGGGGCTCACGCCCGAGAGCCCCGCGCGCAGTCCGCTGGTCACGCAATCCTTCACGCTGGTTTTTCTGATGCCACCGTATCACTCCGGACTGGGGCAGGCGGCCATCGCCGATATTGACCTCTCTCGCCGCATCGCGCCCGAGGCGATGGCCGTGTGCGAGGTCCATCGCGACGAGCCCTTCGAGCCGCCGCCCGGATGGCAGATCTCCGACGACCGCGCCTATGGCATCACCCGGCTCGCATTCCTGACGCGCATCGGCGACGTGAACTAGGCCTTTTCCCGAATTCCAGAGCCGACGCTAACGGTAGCATGGGCATCCTGCCCATGCCCCGCCAGCCTGCGACTCGAAGGGACCCCCGGGTACCGCCGCACGGGCAAGATGCGCCGTGCTACCTTGCTTCGCGCCGCGGATCAGAAGTAGTTGCGCATGAACGGCCCGTACTCGCGATAGACCAAGAAGACCGCCTGCACCGCCGCAAAGGCCACGGGCCCGATCCACCAGCGGCCCCGCGCGGCGTCGTCCGCACCGCGGAACGTGGACACCGCGAGCCAGCCCAACAGGATGATCGCATAGGGCTCGAAATAGCGCTGGAACATCATCTTGTTGGCCGTGTGCGCCACCAGCAGCGCGATCCATGCGGTCGCGAGGATCGCCGCCTGCCGTCCGTTCCCCGCCGCGCACGCGGCCCCCAGCATCGGCGCCAGCGCCACGCACGCCAGCAACGCCAGCCCGGGGAACACGGGGGACCAAGGACCAAGGCTCGGCATCTTGTCCGTCACGTTCCACAGCGGACCGCCGAAGCGCCCGGCCTTCACCTCGAAGTTCGTGTGGGAGAGCAGCGCCGCGGCGAGGATCGCGCCGAGCGCCAGCCACAGCGCCGGGCTGTTCCATCGCGACAGATGGCGATGCCGCCACGCCAGCGGCAGCATCCACACCGCCACCCACCCGGCCACGCCCATGCCGATGGGAATGGCGGAGAGGCTCCACACCGAGTGCTTCGCCTGAAACTGCGGCGGCGTCGCCCCGCCCCAAGCGAGCATGAGCCCGCCCACCACCATAAACGGCAGCGCGACGGCCACAAGGTAGCACATCAAGGGTGGCGTGGGCGTCTCGCCCGCGCGCTGTTGGCCTCCCCCGTGCCTATCAGCCCCCTGCCACCGCTCCCACGCCATCGCCACCACCATCGGCGCCACAATCCACAGCCCGATCTGGCGTATAGACACCGACGCCGCGGCCAACACACCGCACAGCAGCACCGCGCGCCATGACCTGAGCGGACCCAGCCACAGCATCCCCAGCGCCGGCATCGCGAAGAGCAACGCCGCGTAGTCCGTCAGCAGCCAGATGCCGCACCGGATCGTGGAATACAGGAACAGCAGCGGCGCCGCCAGCGCCAGCGCCCGGCGCGCGTCGGTGCGCCGGGCGGTGAATCCATAGAACGCCAGCACCACGCCGAGGGCGAAGAACCCGCCAACGATGCGCAGGAACCGGGGCTCGTCCCACGCGCGCGCCACCACCGCCATGATCAGGTGATAGCCCGGCCCCGTCGCGGAGGGATAGTCGGTCACGTCGGGAAACGGGAGCTGCGCCGCGAACTGCCGAATCGTGGGCAGGTGATACGCCCGCTCGTCGGTCGCGACGCCGTTGGCGCTCTGCAGGTTGAAGACCTGTATCGGCCACGTCAGCGCGACAAACACCGCCGCGAGAATGGCATATCCAAACCGGCGAGCCCTGACCTCCGATTCCGCGTTCATGGCGAGTATCAGGAGAAACCGGCGGCGACGGCGTCAACCGGGCTCGGGTCGCGGCGAGAGTGTTTTCAGATTCTCCGTAGCCAATCCGAAAAAAAAGACGTTCACCACAGAGATCACAGAGAGCACAGAGCAAAAGAAGAACCGGAGGTATTGTCAGGAGAATCTGTGAAATCTGTGGATGGTTGGTTTGGCTCGGCCCATACGAATCGAAAGAGGCCGTAACTAATCGATAACCCACCCCGACTGCTGCCCCCCGGGAACCACCACCTGAAGGCTATTCGATTCCGCGTTGAGGTTGCCGCCGATGTCGCGCGCCATCCCGGCAGGGATGCTGACCGTGAGGAGGCCCTCGGTCACCTGAGGCATGACCGTGATGGAGAAGGCGCCGTTGCCGAGATGCTCCACGGCGGTCGCCTCTCCGTTCTCGACCTGTACCTCATGTGGAGGCATTGTCCGGGCCTCGCTCCCCGTTGGGGAGCTTTAGCAGTTCCCGCCGCTCAGGCCGTCGTCCTCAGCGGCGCGACCTGGCCGCAGTATTCCAGGAACTCCGGCAGGGCGGCGATGAGGGCCTTGAGTTCGGGGATCGAGGCGCGGTCGATGGCGGCGCGGTGGGGGAGCCAGCGGCGGCGGCGGTGGCTCATCTCTGGCCACAGGTCGTGGGTTTCCACCACGATGAGGGGGAACACGTCCACTCGGCGCACCAGGCCGCTCTTGGTGTATGTCCAGGTGCCGATGGCGCGGGATTCGACGTGGCCGGTGACGCCGCCCTCCTCCCACGCTTCCTTGGCGGCGGAAAGATGCGGCTCCATGAAGGACTCGCGGTGGCCCTTGGGCACGATCCACTTGGTCTGGCCGGTATTCGTTACGAGGAGAATCTCAAGCCCCACGGCGCCCATCCGGTAAGGGAGGGCGGCCGACTGCACCATCATGAGACGGGGGGACTTGGTGGTCAACGGGTGCTACCCCTTGGCTAGTAGGCTCTCGACGCGGGCAACGTCCTCTGGAACATCGACCCCGACGCTATCCCTCGGGCTGGTGACGCACTGGATTCTCATTCCGTTTTCCAGCATTCGGAGCTGCTCCAGCTTCTCAATTGTTTCAAGGGAAGATGGGGGTAACTGACAAGCCTTTTCTAGGGCTGCGCGCCGGTAGATATATAGCCCCAGGTGCTTGTAGCCGAAAACATACCCGGGGCGCAGCATCTCCTCGGCGTCGCGGCGAGAGAGCGACGGAATCGGCGAGCGGCTGAAATACAGCGCCCGATCATCGAGGTCGCGGACGACTTTCACCTGGCTGGGGGCCTCGAAGTCCTCCCTCCGCGTAATCGGCACACAGGCCGTGGCGATGTCGGCGCCCGTTCGGATGAGGGAATCGAAGGCAAGTTGCACGGCCTCGGGCGGCATCAGGGGCTCGTCGCCCTGCACATTGATGATCACGTCGCCGGCGCGGCCATCCATGGCGGCGTGGATGCGGTCGGTGCCGGAGGGGAGCTCGGGGTCGGTCATCACGGCCTCCACCCCGGCAGCGCGGGCGGCGGCGGCGATGCCGTCGTGGTCGGTGGCGACCAGGACTTCGTCCACAAAGTCGAGCCGTTGGGCCGCCTCGATGGTCCACTGGATCATGGGGCGCCCCCGCAGCGGGAAGAGCGGCTTGCCGGGGAGGCGTTGGCTGGCAAAGCGGGAGGGAATCACGCAGATCGTTTTCATCGTGGCCCCGACATGACCGGTATCGGGGCACCCCGCCAAGGACAAAGCGCTGCTGTTCTGGTTGAGTACGCGGGCATTCGTGGGCTAATTTGCCAAGCGTTGTCGAGTAACTTCGCATGTGGAGGGATTCCCTGTGCACAAATTCCTTTTCTTGATCGCGTGGGCGCTGTTGGCCGCATCGCTCTCCGCCCAGCCCAGCCTGACGGTGCTCCCCAACGAGCAAATGCGGCTGAACGTGGGCGCCTCCACCGTGGTTGCCGACGGCGCGGAGTGGGACATGACACTGGTGATGGCCAACGACAACAACGTGGCCAACGGCGTGCTGCCGGCCAACTTCCGCCGCTGGTGGGGGTTGGAGATCGGCAACCTGAACACGACGACCGGCGAGACGCTGAACATCCTGGTGACGAACACCGAGTACAGCGACCGCATCACTCCGGTGTGGAGTCTGGACGGCGGAGCGACCTCCAGCCGCATCCCCGGCCCCGCCCCCACCGGCCCCGGCAACAACCAGAACTTTCAGATCGTGACGCCGCCGGGGATCGCCTCCATCCGGCTGTGGAAGTACTTCCCGTTCACCCCCGCCATGCTGGATGCGTGGATGGCGGGCTTTGCGGCGGACCCCCGCGTGGTCAAGACCGACATCGGGAACTCCCCCCAGGGCCGCGATATCTGGATGCTGGAGATCACCGATCCCGGCACCGCCAGCGCCGGGAAGAAGCGCGTCTGGATCCACGCGGCGGTCCACGCCTCGGAGAATACCGCCTACTTCATGGCGCAGGGCCTAGTTGGGTTCCTCCTCGGCGGCACCCCCGAGGCCAACGCCGTGCTCCAGAATGTGATCATCGATATCGTTCCCATGGCCAACCCCGATGGCTCCGCGATCGGCAACTACCGGGTGAACGCCAACAGCGTGAATCTGGAGAACGAATGGGGCGCGCCCTACGACTCCGACCAGCCCGAGATCATCGCCATGCAGACCCAGATCGAGGGCTTCATGGGGACGGCAAGCTCCCCGGGCGCGAATCCGATCACGCTGTTGCTGAACCTCCACGCCACGCACAGCATCACCTATCCATTCCACTTCGTCCATCGGCCAAACTGGCCCGCCAACGGCGTGACGCAATCCGTCCGCAACTTGGAGGATCAGTGGGTCGACGCGATCCGCGCGCGCAGCCCCCTCATCGATCTGGGCGGAGACCAGTTCAGCACGCTCTCTGGCCGTCCCTTCGTCGAGTCCATGATGCACGACCGCTATTCGATCCAGCCGGAGTGGGAGGACGTGATGGCGATCACGCTGGAGGGCACCTATCAGGCGGGCCCACTCCCCGGCGTCACCAACACGCCCGACGACTATCGCGATTCGGGCGAGGCCATCGGCCTCGCGATCATGGACTACTATGGAATCGTGCCAGCGCCGCCCGCCCCCGTGGACTATTGGATGATCCTGGGGGGAACGTGATCCCGCCGGCTCCTTGTCCTTGAGTTTCCCGGAACGGGAGCCGTCTGCTGTTCCCCATGGCAAGCAAATCGACAAAGCGGCTGGCGGCTGAGTTCGCGCTGGCCGCGTTTGTCTATACGCTGCTGGCCTTCATCGCCTTCCTGCCCGGTGGGCTGGGGCTGTTCCACAACTGGATCGCGTGGTTCGAGGATCCGACGAATTGCTATCGCATCTGGTGGATTGGCGAGGTGATGGCCGGGCGCGGAGAGTCGATCTGGGAACTGCCGCTGCTCTTCTATCCCGTTGGCGTGAGGACGATGACGATGTCCAACGGCATCGGGAAGGAGCTGCTGGCGGCGGCGCTGGGCGGCGCGCGGGCGCCGTGGCTTGCGGGGAACCTGATCGCGTTCACCACGCCGATCACGTCGGCGCTGGCGGGATTCGCCGTGCTGCGCGTCGCGCTGAGGGGCGCCTTCCTCCCCGCGCTGGTGGGCGGATGGATGGCGGCCTATGCGGGATACTTCTGGGCCCATGTGGTGTCGCCGTGGATGGCCTCGACCGAGGGCTACCTGCTCTTCATCGGCTGCCTGCTGTACCTTAGGCGGAGGGCCGACTGGCGCGTGTCGATCCTGGCGGGCGTCGCCGTGGCGCTGGCGGTGTGGCTCCAGATCCAGTTCCTGGCCCACATCGTGGTGCTGTCGGCAATCTACGTTGCCGACCGGCTGATCGCGCGCGACGCGCGCGGGGCGGCGTTGATCGTTCCGGCGGCGATGGTGGGCGCGCTGCTCTCGGCTCCGCTCCTGATCGAGACGTGGCGCACCTTCGGCGGCGACGCCGAACTGATGTCCGGCGGCGAATCGGATCTGGCAATGGCCGTCTATCGGACAAGGCTCTCGTCGATGTTTCTCCCGCCGGAAGGTTCCCTCCCCATCGGCCTCTTCAGCCGCGCCGCCGCCACAGTGCTGGAGCCTCTCTCCATCAAGCTAGACCTGCATTCCAACAACTACCTTGGGTGGACGGTTCTGGCGCTGGCCTTCGTTGGATGGCGCACGAAGCATCGCGGCACCGGCTTCCTGGCGGTGGTGGCGGTGACGTTTGCCCTGCTGAGCTGCGGGCCGGTGATCTCGCTCTTTTCCGAGCCGCTTCCCACGACGTCCGAGGAGGCCCGCGCGATGCCGCTCTTCGGATGGTCGTGGATTCCCGGGCCGTTCCAGCTCATTCGCGACCTGCCGATCCTGGGCACGATGCGCGTGCCGGGCCGCTTTATGACCTCGGCCCAGGTGGCGCTCGGTTTGCTCGCGGGATTCGGCGCGTTGCGCGTGCTGAGGTGGGGATACTTCCGCCGCTGGAAGGCCGCGGGCGCCGCGCTGCTGCTGCTCGCGCACTTCGACATCAACAACTGGCCCGTGAAGCTGGCGCCGCGCCAGTATTCCTCCTACTGGGAGACCATCGCCGCGGAGCCCGGCGACTTCGCGATCCTCGACCTTCCCTACACGCGCGGAATGCACCAGTACATGCACTATGGCGCCTATCACCACAAGGGGGTGATCTGGGGCTTCGCCAGCAGGATGCCATCGAGCGACTTCGAACCCGTGGAGGATGACTTCCGCTTTCCCGGCATCCTGCCTCCCTTCGAGCCGGAACTCTGGAATCCCGATGTTCCGAGATTCGCGCGGTCGCTGCTGAAGTATCGTGTCCGCTATGTGTGCTTCCACGAGCTGCACCTGAATTACGGCGGCATGGAAGCCCTCAAGCCGCTTCGCGCCGCGCTGATCGCCTTCTGGGAAAATCCCGAGACCTGGGCGGGACAGGATATCATCGAGCCACCCAAACTGGTTCACGCCGACGATGTGATCAGGGTCTATCTGATCGAGCCCGCAAAGGAGGCCCCATGAACCCCGCCTTTCTGTGGAGTCCAAGGTATGACATCGACATCGGCCGCCACGTTTTCCCGACGCGGAAGTTTCGGCTTCTGAAGGACTTGCTGATCGCGCGCGGCACGATCCGCGAAGAGGACGTGACACACTGCCCCGCCGCCACGGACGAAGAGTTGCTGACGGTACTGATTCCGCAATACCTTGCCGACCTGAAGGGCCACGTCCACACGCCGCGCACGGTGCGCAGCGAGCTCCCCATCACGCGGGAGATTATCGAGGGGATGATCCACACCGTGGGCGGAACGATCGCCTGCGTGCGCCATGCGATGAAGGAGGGGGTTGCCTGCCACATCGGCGGCGGGTACCACCACGGATTCGCCGATCACGCGGAGGGTTTCTGCTACATCAACGACGTGGCCATCGCTGCGCGCGTGGCGCTGAAGGACGGAATCGCCAGGCGCATCGCCATCGTGGACACCGACGTTCACCAGGGGAACGGCACGGCGTCGATTTTCGGCGGAGAACATCGCGTCTATACGTTCTCCATCCATCAGGAGAACATCTATCCGATGAACAAGGAGACCAGCGACATGGACATCGGCCTGGGCGAGATGCCGGGGCAGGACCGCTATCTCTCGGAGCTCGACCGCGGCCTGAAATCCGCGGTCGCCGGCTTCGCGCCGGACCTCGTCATCCATGTCGCAGGGGTTGATCCCTACAAGGAGGATCAGCTCGGCGGCCTGGGCCTCGAGTTCGACACCATGCGCCGCCGCGACGTGGCCGTTGCGCAAGCCGCAAGGGCAGCCGGGGCACCGATCGTTACCGTGGTGGCCGGCGGATACTCCCGCAACACCGACGACACGGTGGCGCTGCACGCGCAGACCATCGAGGCCACGCTAAAGACCCTTGGGCATCTTTCTGAATGACGCGGCCACTCGCGAGCGAGACCGCGGAGCAAGGTAGCATGGTGCGTCTCGCCCATGCGGCGGCACCCGAAAGCACGGCTGGCAGTTGAGCGCTGGTCG
>JBBQYG010000112.1:0-13301 GCA_038208905.1 Candidatus Sumerlaeia bacterium
CAGCCGCTTCGGAAGCTGGGGCGCGCTCGAGCACCAGGAGCAGTCCGTGGATTCCGCCCACAAGTATCGCGCGCTCCTCCAGTGGATCGTGGACAACGGCGGCCTGCCGCCCACGCCCACCCCCACGGTGGCGCCGACCGCGACCATCGCGCCGACGGCCACCGCCACCTCGACAGTTTCCGCGTCCGCCACGGCGACGGCCAGCATCACTCCGACCGTTCCGCCGACCACCGTTCCTCCCACGGCAACCACAGTTCCGCCCACAGCGACAACAGTTCCTCCGACCCCCACGGCCATCGTCACGCCGTCGGAGACATTGGTGATAACATCGACGCCGCCCGCAACTTCCACCACGGCTCCACCCACATCGACGCCCGATTCCACGCCTTCGATCTCCTCCACGCCTCCGGGCGGAACCATCAGCGTCTCTCCGGAGGTATCCCCAACAGTCACGGCAACGACTCAGATCACGCCGACGCCCGTATCGCCGACTGCCACGATCTCGATCTCGGTGACGCCGACAGGCACGGTGGAGGCCAGCCTTACTCCCTCCGGCACTCCGACCGAGACGCCCGTGATCACTCAGTCGATTACGATCTCAATAACGCCGACAGGCACTGTTTTGCCAACGGCCCCGGATACGCCCACTCCCACCCGAACGGCCACCGCCACCACCCTGCCACCGACGCCGACCCTTCCGACGATCACGGAGACCGCCGCACCGACGAGTACAGCGCTCCCGCCGACGGCCACGACCTCGCCGACCAGCACAACCGCGCCGCCAACGGCCTCGCCCACCCCCGCCGACCGCGAGGACATCGCCTTCGCCCTCCTCGGCGGAGACGCAAGCGCCGCAGGCCTGGACGTCAACGGCGACGGCATCATCGACATCGCCGACTTCATCGCACGGTAGTTCGCATGTCAGTATAGACGTATAGACAACATCCCGGCGGAGCCCGCACGATGCCTCCACCGGGATGTTTCATTTGTGTTGGGAATTGCCGCGCTGGGTCGGCGCGCGCATCGGCTGGCCACTGCAACCCGACGGACCGAATGGACATGATGGACGTCCATCAAGCCCATGTTGTCTATTTCGTCCAATCGTTGGCTACGGGAAAATCAACCTGCCCTAAGCCAACCGCCCGCACACCACAATGTCCTCGGGTCGCCGCACGATCCGCGCGGCGGCGCCCTCCCTCAGGCCGACGGCGTTGGCGTCGTCGGTGTCCAGGTGCATCTCCGCGGTGAACGAATCACTGACGCGGACCTGGACGTCGTAGTAGAGCACCGGCTTGTCGCCGTCGATGTGCACCATCACCGTGTCGTTGTCCTTGAGGCCCAGCGCAGCCGCCTCCCGCGTGTGCAGGTGGATGTGCCGGTTGGCGCGGATGACGCCGCGCTCGATGGGGAGGTGCCCGGCGGGGCCGACGATCAGGATGCCACCGGTTTCCGTGTGGTTGCCGCTCGGGCGGACGGGTGCCTCGATGCCGAGGGCGATGCAGTCGGTCAGCGACACCTCCAGCTGCGTGGCGCCGCGGCACGGGCCCAGGATGCGTACCCTTTCCAGCGCGCGGCCACGGGGCCCAATCACCGAGACGGTTTCCTTCGCCGCGAATTGGCCCGGCTGGAGCAGCGGCTTGATCGGCGTCAGCCTGTGCCCCTTGCCGAAAAGCTGCTCCACCTGGGCCTCGGTCACGTGTAGATGGCGGGCGGATATTCCGATGGGGACGAAGCCGCGCTCCGTGGTGCGCTCCGCGTCGGGCTCGCGAAAGATCGCGCAGTGGCCGTTCTCCTCCGCGATCTTGATGAAGCCGCGCTGGCCCTTGCAGCCACATCCGCAATTCGTCTTGGTCGCCTTCGCCGCGGGCTGCGCCCCCCCCGCAAGCTCCCGCGCGACGCGGTCGGCGATGCGGCGGATCAGTTCCGCCTCGGTCGTGAATTCGGCCATGGCTATTCCACCACCTCGAACTTGACGGGCCCCGTGGAGAGCGATGGCGTTCCCACGTGGCGGCACCAGACGTAGTAGGTTCCCGCGGAGAGCGGCTGCGCCATGTCGAGGTCCTCGATGCCCGGCGGCGCCGTGCGCGTGGTGGGAATCTCCAGCACGCGGGGGAGCGTCGATCCCGGGCCCAGCATCTGCTCCTCGAAAATCTGCGCAAAGCTGCGGCCCTCGCTCCACACATGGACGGGTTCGCGCTGGGCTTCGTCGCGGAACACCACCAAGTCGAATCGCTGGACGGAGGGATAGCTGACCCCCAGCGAATTCCCCGTGGTGTTGCGGACGCCGCACTGGACGACGACGGGGTTGCCGGCCTTGACGGTGGATTGCACGAGGCCAAAGCCGAGGAAGAGGCCGCGCGCCTCCGCGTTGTTGCCGGGCACCATGATGCGGCGGGTGGGCTGGGCGGCGGGCGCATCGCTCAGGATGATGCCCATGCCCTCGAGTTCCTTGGCCGAATCGCCCTCGGGGAACTGCTTCGCCGTCTGCTTGGCGAGGCCGCAGGCGCCCAGCAACAGGGCCGCGATCACGGTGCTCAGGCGGGCGATGGTCCTCATGGGGCGGCGCATCCGTGGCAGGCTTGGTGGGGTGGCAACGGGCAAGGCGTCCCACAGGCGCGCCCGGGGCTCAAGTGTCTTCCGCCGCGCCCCGCTCAATCCATCACCCATCCCGTGTACTTCCCCGTCCCCGTAACGGGGCTCGCGTCCAGCAGCAGGATTTCATTTCCCGCGATCACGACGGCCAGGCGCCCATCGGGGAGCCAATCCATGCCCGTGATGGCAAAGGGCGGATCCGCAGGGCGCCAGAGCCCCAGCGCCGTCCAGGTGCCCGACTCGTACACGCGATAGAACCGAATGCCCGCGCGCGCGTCGATCACGGCCAGCGTGTCCTCCGCGATCCAGGCCGTATCGGTCGCGTGGACGAGTCGCGGATCGCGGACGATGAACTGCCGGATGATCTCTCCATCGGGAGCGAAGTCGAACACGTGCACGCCGTTGCCGAGTTCCGAAACCGCAAGGCGCCCGCCCTCCGTCATCGCGGCGCGGCCATACACGCCGCGCGGCATCAGCGATTCCTTCTCGATGCCTCCGCCGTCAGCCCGCCGAACCCGATAGAGGCCGCGTACATCCTCCACGGCGAGGACAGAGCCATCCTCGAAAGGGCCGAAGAGCTGGCGGATATTGCGCTCGTCGGCGGGGGTGTACCCGAGCCGCTCGCCGAACGTCGCGGGGAGCGACTCCACCAGCGAGACGCCCCAGAAGTTCTGCGCCAGCCACTCTGTCCCGTCCCCCCCACTCAGGCTGTCCGCCGCGGCGCCCGACTTGCGCGTCCAACCGAAGAAACGGGTCAGCGTGGTCCCGGCGATCTGGTAGCGATGCGTTCCCACGCGCCGGCTGAAGGCCCCCAGCGTGCGCGGAGCGACGAAGCGGACGAGGCCGTTCCCCATGTCGAAGTATTCGCGGTGTATCTCCGCGCCAAGGTTCTCCGGGCGGAGGTCGAAGACACGAAATTCGGTGCCGACGACGCCCGCCAGATACTCGCCAGTCCTATCCAGCGCGGGCCAGCGGATGTCCACGCCCGGAGTAAGCCGCGCGACGACCCGGACGGGCGCCCGCGCGTCCTCGGCCGAGGGGGCGGGGCGCCCCTCGAACCGGATCGGTGCGACCTGGTTCTCGAAACGGAAGATACCCCACTGGCCGGGGCCCAGCGTCATCGTGTGCGTCGTGGAGAGGGCCGTCGCCTCGCCCGTTTCCACGTTGGTCATGCGCGTCGGCGCGGGCGTCACCGCGTCGAACTCCGTGGGGCCCTCGGGATCGCGGCTTGCGACGATCGTATAGACGTCCCGGTCGGGGGTGCGCGCGATTCGCGCCAGAATATCGGCGTTCTGCTCCGGAGTTTCGCGCCCGGGTTCGAAGGAGAGCAGCAGGCCCTCCAGCGCGGCGACGCGCGCGTTGAATTCGCGGAACGCCTCCATGCGGGGTGCCGCCTCGTAGTTGTGCAGGCGCAGCGACGAATTGTCCCCCAGCGACGAGTACAGGAACACGAAATACCCCCGCGCGCCATAGGCGAGAACGTGCGCCAGCATTGCATGGCATTCCGCGGGGGTCATGATGGAGATGTTCTCGGACCCGCCGTAGCCCTGCACGCCCATCCAGTAGTCGCGGCCCAGCTCCACCGCATACTCCGCGTGGGGCTCCAGCCGCGCCATGCGAATCGCGATCTGCTCCGCTGCGGTGGTTGCCTGCACGCGCACGGGATACTCGAAGGTCCCAGTGATCGGAAAGTCGCCGCCCTCGATGCTACTCCCCGGATTCATGAACACATAGCACGGAGGCGCATTGGGGAGTCGCTCGATCAGGCGGACGGTATCCACCGCCCGCAGGAGCGTCGTGGAATTCCCGTTGGGTTCGTCCACCAGATACAGCCCCTGGAAACGATCGCTTCCCTCAAAGGCCGAGAGCCGCCCCATGAGCGCCTCGATGCGCGATGGATCCCACGTGCGGTTGCCATGCTGGTCGAAAAGCGGCGCGGGGATTTCGCCATCGAAGATCATGAAGTTGATCCCCACCCGCTCCGCGGCTTGCCGAACGAGGTCGTATTGATCCGCCCGGCACGAGACGAGGAGCATGTTGAAGCCGTCTTCCTTCGGCGGACGAAACCGCGCCTCCATCTCCTCCACCGTCGAAATCACGTCGAGCGGGGTGAAGGGAAAGAGCCATAGCCACGCGACCCGCGTGAACTCCGGTCGGCGGATTCCCGTCGGGCGCGGCGCATACACCTCTGGGCGGCGGACCTCGAACACGTGGTCCAGCGCCACGGTTTCGCCCCCGGCGTCTGTGAGGAGAAACCGCGCTGTATAGACACCGGCGGCCAGCGGGGCGCCGTCGAACTCGCGCCAGGCCGAGGCGCCGTCGCGCTGGAAGTCGCCGAGGCGAAGGACCTCCAGCCCGCCGCCGTCCAGAATCGCCGCCTCGATGCCCTCGAGCCGTCCCGGCCACGCGGCGGCGAGGCGCATCGCCGGCCGCGGCGAATTTGCCACCGGCTCCGCGATGGCGGGATACACGTAGCTCCACCCGCGCGACACGTCGTCCACCAGCACGCTGACAGGCCCCGCATTGGATACGCGGATGCGCGCAGCTTCCGCCGTTGCCGACTGCGGAAGGCGGAGCAGGAAACGGCCGCTGTCATTGGGGGCGAGCGTCGCCGATGTCGTGCCGTCGGTGGTCTCGAGCGACGAATCCAGCCGCTGCTCCTCGACGACAACCGCTCCGCTGGCAACGCCGGTCACAAAGTACTCCACCACGAAGGGCGAATGCGCAACCAGCCGCGTCGCCCCGCCGCCCGGAGGAAGAGCCAGCGATCCCGCGCCGCGCAGCGTCTGCGTGGTGGCCAGTTCCGCGCCCGCCAGCAACGCCCAGCGGTCGCGGTCGGGCTCGCCCGCGCCGCCCGACTCGAAGTCGCCGCCCAGCGGCTCCTCCGTCAGGATATAGACATCGTCATAGTCCAGCCACGCCATTTCGGGGAGGGAGGATAGGTTCAAGTTCAGAGACGTGTGGCCCGGCAACCGCGTCACGGAGCCCACTTGAGGGACCCAGATGCCGGGCGGTGTTGGCCTGCGCGTGACGCGGCGGAACGATGTGGCGACGCCACCGCCGAGGGACTGCATCTCAAACGTCGGCGTCCCTTCGCCCAGCTCCGAACGAACCCGCGCCCCAATCGTCGCGGTCTGCCAGGCGGAACCAGGGAAGGGAATTGTTTGTGAGTAGAAGTGAGAGCGCGAATCGCGCGCGAATCGATTCGTGGATCCATCCCCGAGCGTTTCGGAGGGAACATCGGGGATGTTGTTCCGCCGCCAGGGGGCGGGATTCGCCACGCCGGCCAGAACCTCGAAACCCGGATTCGCGAAGCCCGGCCCCGCAGGCAGCCCCTTGGCGATGGCCTCCAGCGCCGCGGCCTCCATCTCCTTGCGCAGTTGCTCCTCCTCCGCGTCGCGCCCCGCCATCGGCCACCCCGCCCACGCGCACGCCGCGAGGCCCGGATAAATCAGAAGCGCCAGCATGACCGCCAGACAGGAACGGCTGAGCGCAGGAAACGGAAGGGAACGGCAGGGACGTGCTTCCCCTCCCGCCAATCCTCCGTCCCGCGATTCATCACCAAGCACCCAACCACCCCCTGCGCTTTATCCTGCTGTTCCCTACTTGCGGACCCAGTATTTACTGTTCTGCCAGAAGCCGTCGCTGTTCTTCTGGTTTCCCTCCACGAAGCGCGTCCCGTCGATCCATCCGTTGGAACGCTCGTACCACTGCCCGCCGTACCAGAAGCCGCTGCTTGAGGTCTGGCTGCGCCCCTTCAGGACGTAGCTCTGCTTGTCGATATTGATGACGCCGGGGAGCGATATCCCGCCACCACCGCCGGAACCCGCGGGGACCCAGTACTTGCTGTGCTGCCAGAAGCCGCCGCCCTGGTTCTGGTTGCCGACCACAAACTCCGCGCCCTTGCGGTACTCGCCGGAGCGCGCGTACCAGCGCCCGTTGTAGGAGAAGCCACTGCCGCCCTTGTTCCCCGAGCCCGCATCCACATACGTTTCGCCCTGGATGTTAATCACGCCGCCCTTCGTCGAAGGTTGGCCGCCGCCCTGATTGGGAACGCCCTCGATCTTCTGGCCGCGCGAATTTGCATCCTCGCTGTAGCTATTCACACCGTCGGGCGCGGCGGCGGGCTCCTCGCTCTTCGCGGAACGCCGGTCCATCTCCTCGTTCGCCTGTGTCGCGACGGATCGCACCGCGTTGTCGAAGGACGCGGTCTGCGCCTCGGAACACCCGGTGAATCCCAGCACCGCAAGCAATAGCACCATCATCCACTTTGCACTCATCGTTTTGCTTCTCCTGGGCGCCAGTCCGGCGCAGCCTGAAATGTCGCCGACATCCTACTCCCCCGCCTGCCCCTCGCGTCAATCGGGCCCGTGCTCAGGCGCCCTGCAAGTTGAACTTCTTCATCTGGCGATAGAGAGTCGCCCGATCGATACCCAGCAACTCCGCCGCCTCCTGTTTCCGCCAGCCCGTATCGTCCAGCGCCCTCAGCACGCGGAGCTTCGCCATCTCGTCCAGAAACTCCCCCAGCGGACGACGCAGCGTATCGCCGTCGATCTGGAGTTTCTCCTCCGTCCCCGGCAGCTCGCCCTTGCGTTCGCTGGGAAGCCACAGGTCCTCGGCCTCGATGATCGCGCCGCGGGAAAGGATCACGGCGCGCTCGATGGTGTTCTCCAACTCGCGGACGTTCCCCGGCCACTCGCATCGCATCAACGCCTCCACCGCATCCTGACTCAGCTCCTTCGGCGGGAGATTGTTGTCGTCGGCGGCTATCTTGACGAAATGCCGAGCAAGCTGGGCCACGTCGGCGGGACGCTCGCGGAGGGGAGGCAGATGCACCGGCACCACGTTGAGCCGGAAGTACAGATCCTCGCGGAACTGCCCCTCCTTCACGCGCTGCTGCAAGTTGCGGTTCGTCGCCGTTACCACGCGCACGTCCACATTGATCGACGCGTTGCCACCCACGCGGGAGAGCGTCCCCTCCTGCAGGACGCGCAGCAGCTTGGTCTGGAAGTTGTTCGATGTCTCGCCGATCTCGTCCAGGAAGATCGTCCCCCCGTCGGCCTCCTCGAACTTGCCGCGGTGCGTGCGGACGGCGCCGGTGAACGAGCCCTTCTCGTGGCCAAAGAGCTCGGACTCCAGCAGGCTTTCCGCCAGCGCCGCGCAGTTCACGCGGACGAATGGGCCCGTGGCCCGGGTGCTGCGGAAGTGGATCGCCTTGGCGACGAGTTCCTTGCCGGTGCCGCTCTCTCCCGTTATCAGAACCGTGGCGCGCGTGGGGGCGACCTTCTCGATCATCTTGAGCACGGCGTTGATCGCCGGCGAATCGCCGATGATGTTGTCCACGCGATACCGCAGCCCCAGCTCCCGGCGCATATACGCGTTGTCCTGCTTCAGGCGGGAGTACTCCGCCGCGCGCTCGATCGTCAGGCGCAGCTCGTCGTTCTCGAAGGGCTTCATGATATAGTCGAAGGCCCCGTTGCGCATCGCCTCCACCGCGCTCTTCACCGTGGCGTGGGCCGTCATCATGATCACGGCGGTTTCCGGGTGGCGCGCCCGGATGTTGTTGAGCAGCGCCTCTCCGTTCATGCCCGGCATCTTGAGATCCGTCACCACGATCTCCGCCGCGAAGTCGTTGAGGATCGAGAGCGCCTCCTGTCCATCCGCGGCGGTGCGCGTCTCGTGGCCCCATCGCTCCGCCAGCATACCCAGAATTTGGGTCATCCGGGGTTCGTCATCGACGATCAGCAATCTGTGGCGCGGCATTTGGGTGTTCCTTGAGTGGGTGTTTCACCGGGACTGATAGGTCTGACGCGACCGCTGAAAAAATGCCAGTGTCGCATCAATCCGGATTCCAGCGATGCAGACCGAATGCAAAGTCGATTAGGTCCATCGTGTCCATAAGGTAAAAGCTCTCGTTCCTGGATTGTGGGCACACTAATACCCCGGATCAATCTCCGGCGCCTTGCCTGGGTTTCCCTGCCTTTCCCTGCTTTTCCCTGCCTTTTCCAACTCGAGCGCCCGCTCCGTCTCCAAGTCTTCGTATCGCACCACCACCGCCGAGGAACCCCGCGGGCGCGCGCTGGAGTCGGCGCGCGGCAGAAAAAGCGCCACCGTCGTCCCCACCTCCAGCTCGCTGTCGATGGTCAGGCGACCGCCCATCCCCTCGATCAACTGAACCGAGATGGAAAGACCGATGCCGGTTCCCTTCGTCTTGGTCGTGAAGAACGGCTCGCGCACCTGCTGCAGCATCTCCGGGATCATTCCCGCGCCGGTGTCCTGGATCGTCAGTCGGCAGAAATTTGGCCCCGCCTCCTCCGTCCTCACAAAGATATGTGGCCGCGGAACCCCCGCCAGCGCATCGCGCGCGTTCCACACGATGTTGAGAAACACCTGGTACAACTGGTCGGCGTCCACCACCACGTCGCCGGCGAAGTTCTCGAACTGCGGCACAAGCTGCACGTGGTCCTTCTCCAACTCCTCCACCACCGGCGGCAGCCAGTGGCGAATCAGCGACTTGACGTTGTGCACCATCACATCGGGCGGCTTGGGCCGGGCAAAGTTCAACAGGTCGGAGATGATGCGGTCCATGCGCGCCACCTCCTCCTGGATCACCGCCAGCGCCGCGCCCGCGCCGCTCCCCTCCGGCGCGCCGTCGGCCACGATCTCCGTGGAGGACTTGATGATCGTCAGCGGGTTTCGGATCTCGTGGGCCAGCGTCGCCGCCAGGCGCCCGATCGACGCCAGCTTCTCCGCCTCCACCAGCTTGTCCTGCAGCGTGTTCAGCTTGTCGATCACGCGGCGGCTCTCCGCCACCTTGGCCTCCAACTCCTCGTTCAGCTTCCCCTGCTTGCTGCGCTGGGTGTCCAACTGATTCAGCGAATTGCGCAGGCGCGCCCTCACCGCGAAGAGCCATCCCACCAGCCCCGCGAAGGCAAGGTTCAGGATCACCTCCTGGCCGAGGAACAGTTCCATGTCGCCGACTTGCAGCGAAACCAGATGCACCATCGGGCGGCTGCTCTGGCGGTCGAGCTTGTCCAGAAACCCATCCACCACATGCTCGGCCTGATTGACGTCGCGCGGCTCCACGTTCAGCTCCGCGGCCAGATGCGCGTCGTCGAATCCCTGCTCCACCTTGGACGTCAGGATCCCCTGTCCGCGCCAGATGCGCTCCACCCGCGCCAGCCCGAAGTCCGTCTTGAACTGCATTCGCAGCCCCATCACCGTGAGCAGGACAAACGCCGCCAACGCATAGGGGACATAGGCCACCCACGACACCGGCGGCGGAGCGCCACCCCGCCCACCCGCCCCGGACTCCGCTGGTTTCACGCCCTGCTTCATCGACTCACTCCCCCGCGCCGCGCGCCAACCCCATCAGGGTGGTACGCCCCCCGCCGGGCTGGCAACCCCGACAATGCGAACAACGCGCCACAAACGCATTGACCGGAGAGGCGGCGGATAGACAGACCTTCGGCATCTCGCGCCGCCCACCGACAAAATGCCCTCCACAATGCCCCTCGCCACCCGGATGCTCCCCCTCCTTGTGGCCCTTGCCGCCGCCTGTGGGGGTCACGCGCCAAACGCCATACCCGGCCAGCCGCCACACGTCGCCACCGCCCCCCCCGGCGAGCACCCCGCCTTCTGCCTCGACCTCGTCCACCCCGCCACCTCCGCCGACGAGGGCCCCATCGCCTTCTCCCGCTGGGGACGCGACCTGTCCAGGCTCGACTATGACCGCGCCTATGCCGCCTTCCTCGGCCCCAAGGCCCCCGCGCCAGAGCTGGAGGCCCTCTTTCAGGAGGAGCTTGCCCGCGAACTCCTCCTCCTCCGCTGGCTCGAGGACACCCAAGCCACCGCCGACGAGAACTTCCGCGTCGACGCCCGCAGCGCCCTCCGCAAGGCCGCCGCCGACCTCGCCCTAACCCGCCTCACCGACGGCATCGCCATCGCCGAAGCCGACATCCGCGCCCGCTACGACGCCCGCGCCGCCACCTACCAGACCCCCGAACAGGTTCAGGTCCGCGTCATCCTCGTCCCCACCCAGGCCGAA
Organism: Candidatus Sumerlaeia bacterium; assembly: GCA_038208905.1. GTDB lineage: Bacteria > Sumerlaeota > Sumerlaeia > SLMS01 > SLMS01 > JBBQYG01. The sequence goes on from JBBQYG010000112.1 coordinate 10,640, forward strand.
GCCCGCGGCCTCCTCCAGCGCATCGAATCCGGCGAGAGCTTCCGCACCCTCGCCACCGAACTCAGCAAACACGAAAGCCGAGAACGCGGCGGCGACATCCCCCCCTTCGCCCGCGGCGCCTTCATCCGCGAATTCGAAGACCTCGCCTTCACCCTACCCCCCGGATCCCTCGGCACCGTCTCCACCTCCGCCGGCACCTTCCTCCTCCAGAAAGCCGCCAACATCGCCGCCAGCGCCACCCCCTACGACGACGTCCGCGCCAAACTGCGCGAGGAACTCCTGGAGGAAAAGCGCGCGGAAATGCTGAAGGAGATCGAGGCGGGGATGCGGTGACGTCCTACACGAAATAATCCGGCAGAGCAGCCACGCAGAGCCGCCCCGCCGGAGGATTTTGCCGCCAGTTGCCCGATGCCTAGCGTTTGCCCGGCTTGGTCGCGCGCTTCTTCACTGCGGCACGCGGCTTCGGCTTGGGCGCGGGTCGGGCGCCCGCCCAGGGGACGCCCGCGTTCTTCACGATGGTGGGCCCGACGATTTGTGGAACCTGTTCGTATCCCTGCTTTCGGAGACGCGCGCGGACATCTTCGAGAAGACTCTTGAATGTCGGCTTCGTGGATTGCCGAAGCGCGGCGCATAAAGACCAAGTGAACGCGCCATAGCTGACAGCGCCGTGGCGGTATTCGGAGGCGGTTTGGTGCTCGTCGCAGGCTTCGAGGATGAGCGGGAGGTATGGACCCACGATCTTGCTCTTCTTCCTCTCGCCTTTGTACTCTTCCTCCGTCAAGTGACGTACGGAGGATCCGCGGCCGAGTCGATTGACCGTCCGTGAAGCTCCGGCGAAGCCCTTCATGATATCCGGCTTGGAGGAGAAACTGGGAAGCACGGGGTCGAGTTCGCGCTGAACCCATGTTTGCGTAGGGGTATCCCATCTAAGTTCGCGATGTCGGATGTCGTCGGGCGGGGTCAGGCCGCGCACGCGCCCGGCGCCTTCCCGGTGGATACCGCCGGAATGGCAGCAGTCGAACACCATGACGAAGCGCGTATCATACGGGAGCTGGCCGTAGTACTGGAAGATTTCATCATCGGTGATGCAGGTCTCCGGGGTCCAGGCAAAGTCCCACGGGCAGAGTGTCTCGTCCTTGTGATCGACAACTTCCTCCGGGCCGTACGCGGCGAGCTGGGTTCCATGCCCACTGTAGGCGAAGAACAATTCGTCGCCGGGGCGCGCATCCTCGATCAGCCACTCCATGCGTTCGAGGATCCCCTTGCGCGTTGCGCGCTTGTCGAGACACAGGCGAATGTCCTCGGACTTGAATGAGCATTCCTGGAGGGCCGCGCTGAGGAGGTAGGTGTCGTTGACGCAACCCTCCAGGCGGTCCTTTGGATCGGGGTAGTCGTTGATGCCGATTAGGAGCGCGCGACGGCGCGGCGGGCGACTTGAGAGCTTTGCGGACTTCGCCTCCAGCTTGCGCAGCGCGGGAGCGACCGCCCTGGAAAGCCTGGCGGTGGAGGCTTCCCGCGCGAGCCGATTGTAGAGGCCGCCGATCGTGGCAGGATGCTTCAAGTAGTACGTCGCATCGTGGTCCGCAAAACCGTCAATGTCGAAGAAGGTGTCGATCACCTCAAAGTTCTGCGCCACGAGGCGAATGCGCGCGGTGAAGACATCGTCCTCCTCATTGTAGAGCTGCGTCCACTGCTTCACGGGAAGCGGTTCGATGCGGCCCTTGGTGAGGCATCCGACAACGAAGCGATTGGCGATCTGCGAGCCCATCGTCACATAGGTGATGTTCTTGAGCAGCCGGGCGAGCGCGGGTTCCGGCGACTTGGCGGAGGCCAGGACGTTGTAGGTGATCAGCGTGCCTAGGCTGTGTGCGATGATGACATCCGGTTTGTGCTTTTCGATGGCCTCGATGACCAGGGCATCGGTGAGCTCGCGAAACTCATCGCTTTCGACCCAGGCAACGACGTAGCCCGCCGTCCAGCGGAGTTTATCGCGTACATCGCCGATCCCGCGTTCGCGTGCCCCGCGAATGCCGATGCTGCTACCGATCAGCTTGCCGAGCGCCTTCGCGGAATCGAGGAGAGAGATTTCGATATCCTCGAATATGTCGTCGTAGGTTAGGAACTCGAATTGCAACTGTACTTCATCCTGCCGCGGAAATGCCGCCAGAATGGTGGCTTTCCAGTTATCCATCCATGGGGATGTGCGATGGTCACCCAAGCCATGCACGCACAGGACCTTGATCGTATTCATCATATTCGTTCCATTTCATTTGGATAATGTAGCGGACCTTCGAAGCGGGGAACAATCCCGCTAGGCCGCGCGCCCAGAGATGCGACCGGGGGCCGAAGTCGCCGAGGGCGGAGACCGGGCAAGCGCATTGCGATTCATGAATGGAATACCGCCAGCACCGGCATCTGCGTGTTACCCGGACATCAAGGGATCATTGGAACACACGCCAGCACTGTTCTTGCTTCGGCGCAAGGGATTCTTCGGGAAAATAATTGAGTCGCCAGTCTGATCGCCAGCACCAAGTTGCCCACCTAGCTATCCAATCACCGTTCGGCTCACACTTGGCCTTGGGAGAACTCCTCGAAACTTACTGAAAGGCCCAATTTCTTGGTTGTTCACTTCCCCGCCCCCCCAACCCCCTTCGCTTTCCCC
>JBBQYG010000113.1:0-13194 GCA_038208905.1 Candidatus Sumerlaeia bacterium
GACCCCGGTGATCACGGCAACGGCCACGCCGACGGCAACCACCGTGCCCCCGACAGCGACAGCAACGGCGACCAGCACACCGATCGCCACGCTTACGCCGACGGCCACTCCGATCCCGCCGACGGCAACCGCGACGGCCACTACTGTGCCGCCGACGGCAACCGCGACGGCCACGCCGATCATCACGGCCACGCCGACGGCAACGCCGGATAACCGCGCTGTCATTCGCGCGACGATCCTAAGCGGACCAACAGACGTCCCCGACACCGAATTCGTCGTGCGCGTCGCGGTCCCGTCGAACAACACCGGAATCAACGTCCGCAACTTCGGCGTCCGCGTGACCTACCCGATCGACGCAGTCAGCTATGTCTCCGTCGCTCCGGGCACGCTCAACTCCGTTGGCGATGGCACTGGCGAAGGCAACGCAGGCGGCAACCTCCGCTTCCATGACTTCTCCACGTTCAACGTCACCGGCGAGCAGCAGCTCCCCGTGCTGATGGACATCACCTTCCGCACGGTCGATCCAGGCACCTTCACCGTTCCGTTCGACATCATCCTGTCGTGGGATTCGTCGATCTCCGACTTCCCGCTATTCCGCGACTCGGCGACGGAAGTTCCGTCACGTTTCGAGAGCTTGTTTGGCCTGGGCCTGGCGCCGACGCCGACTCCGTCTCCGACGGTGTCTGCAACGCCGACGATCTCAGCCACTCCGACCATCTCCGCCACGCCGACAACGGTCACGGCGACACTCACCGCGACTCCGACGGCGACCGTCTCGCTCACGCAGACGCCTACCCCGACGATCTCCATCACGCCGTCCGCAACAGCGCCGCCGACGACAACCACGTTGACGGCCACGCCAACGGCGACGGTGTCGTCCACACCGACCATCTCGGCAACTCCGACGATCTCTGCGACGCCGACCATCTCGGCCACGCCGACCATATCGGCCACTCCGACGATATCGGCAACGCCGACAGTGTCAGCGACGGCAACGACAGCAGTCTCGCCGACCGCGACGACAGCAGTCTCGCCGACGGCAACGACAGCAGTCTCGCCGACGGCCTCCGTTTCCCCGACGCCGACGTTGGCGCCGAGCACGGTGGAGTTCACATTCGATACGGCTCAGGAAGGCTGGGAGTACTTCAACTTCGCACCGTTCGCGGTTGTCGAAGGCGAGTACAACGGCACATCCCAGTCGCTCGATGTGACAACGACGGAGAACACCAACTCCTTCGGCTTCTGGGAGTCCCCGCAGTTTATCGTGGGCGACACCGCTGTTGCGCCGAAGGACCTGCCGAGCGGCGCGGTTTACATCCGCGGCACCACGGGACCGGGCTCGCTGTATCGCTCGACCTTCTCGGTGCGCTCGAGCATCGCCGACCGTGCGCTTCAGCCCACGTTCCGCGTCCGCTCCAGCTCGTTCAACTTCCAGCAGTCCGACGTCCTGGTTTCCACCTCTACGGGCGCGGGCGGCTTCTCGCCCACGACGGTCACCAGCAACTACATCCAGTACTTCAGCCAGCCGGAAGGCCAGAACAGCTTCCGTCTCGACTATGACGTGCTGAACTTCGATCCCGCCGATGCGGCCTCTGCCACGCTGTCTCTGGACAACGTGATCGTGGAATTCATCGGAACGGCAAACCTGAGCTCTGGCACCGACGTCGCCTCATTCGACTTCGTCGCCAACGGCTCGTCTGGCTGGACGGCGCGTACCGCCGCCCCGGCGCTCACCGCACCCGACCTGTTCACGGCCACCAACGGCCTGTTCATCGCCGGTTCCGCGACTCCGCCCGCCACCATCCCGGGTACCCAGTTCGGATTCTGGGGAACCGAGACGTCGGTCACCTTCGAGGCCAACGCACTCTACCGCGTGCGCTGGATCGTTGGCAGCAACGCCACTGCGGGCAACCGCGCGGCCCTGCCCACGTTCCGCCTCCGTGTGAACGACAGCTCGTTCAACTACGCGGCGCTGACCAACATCGACTCCGTCAATGCGGCAGCACGCGTGCCGTTCGATGGATCCCTTGAAGTCTACGACCTGTGGGTGCAGTCGCCCACCGCGATCGTCGGCAACTCGTGGATATTCTCGTTCGACTACCTGTTTGTCGACAAGACCGGCGGAGCCGACGTCGATGACTCGACGCTTGGCGCCATCCTCAACTCGGTGCAGGTCACGCGCTACGCGGTGCCTGGCTCGAACTAATCACCAAAGCGGGGGCCCCACCGGGGCCCCCGCCAAAGTAACCCCATACTGCGATCCCCCCGGCACTCATCATGCCGGGGGGATCGTTTGCTTTCTGCAAGCTGCTACCCTGCTGATTGAGGCCTATTGGCCAAGAACGCTCTTAACCTTGAGGTCGGCCAACTGGCGCTCGGTGTCCTGCTGTCGTGTTTCAATGTCCGCCATTTGTCGCTGGAGTTCGTCGCGCTGCCTTTCCGCATTCTCGGCACGTGTCGTCGCTGCCTTGGCGAGGTTCTTCAGACTGTCGGACGAGAGGTCTTGGGAAGACCTGTCCGCGACCAGCTTGCTCTCGAAGGGAAGCGGGAGCGGGAAGTAGGATCGGCATAGGTATCCACCCGCGAGGCCGAGCGAAATGAGACCACCCACGCCTGCGGCCTTCTTGAGTCCGCCCACGAAGCCACCACCGGCGGTGCCCTTCCTTCTTGCTGGTGCGCGACCTGCCAAGGGATTCACTTCCTGCCGAGAGATATCACAGCTTGCTTCCCCCCAAGCGGCACTCTGTTGCCCCGACACTGTCAATTTCAACCTGTTGCCACGCGGGGACGCTCGTTTGCGGCAATGGCATTGCCTACTGGCGCGCAGTTGCGGCGATACTCCCCGCATAGCGCGCCGGAACCCCCACTCAGGAGCATCAGGCTATGAACAGATCGTCGATCAATTCGCGGGCCCTTGGGATTCTCTCATTGTTCCTCGGCGCCACTGCGGGCATCGCTCCGGCCGCCGACCGCGCCGTGGCCAATGTGCGCGTGTTGCACCTGTGCCCTGATTCGGGGCGCGTGGACGTCTTCGTGAATGGCTCCGCGACGCCATTCGTCTCCAGCTTGGCCTTTCCACACGGAACGACTTTCGTGGAGGGACCGACGGGATCCTACAGCTTCGACATCGCCCGCGCGGGGGCGGGGATAGAAAACTCCGAACTTTCGGTTCCACCGACTCCGCTCGAGGGCGACGGCTTTTACACCGGAGTTGCGTTTGATCGCTTCGCTTCGATCAAGGGGATGATCTTGCAGGAGGACTTCACCGCGCCGCCCACCGGCGACTTTCGCACGCGGGTCTTCCACGCGGCCTCGGGCGTTGGTCCCGTTGATCTTCTCGCGCTCGATTCGGCGGGGAACACCATTCTGCTGAACGACGTATCGTTCGGCGCCCAGGGCACGTTGACCCTCGTCGGCGGCAGCTATCGCGTGGGCCTCGACCTGAACAACAACCTGGAGCCAGAGTTGACGTTCGTGCTGCCCGTCATCGCTCCGGGTACCGTGCTGAACCTTTTCGCCGTGGCCGATTCATTCGGGGCATTCCTACTGGCCCAGTTCCAGGATGGCACCACGCTGCGAATCAATCCCGAGGAGGCGGATGTGCGATTCGCCTTCGACTTTGGCCTTGGTGTCGGCCAAGAGGGCTGGTCCTTCCTGACACCGCCACCCTTCGCCGGGAGCGCTGCGGTCGCGACCGCCGGAGGGATCACCATCCAGACGTCCAACAACACGAACTCCTTCGGCTTCTTCGACTCGCCGCTCCTGGAGTTGGAGAGCGGCGACTTTGGCACCTTCGAGGCTGAGGTCGTCGTGAGCACCGATATCGCAAATGCCGGCCTCGTACCCCAGATTCGCATTCGCGCCAGCGATGTGGACTACGCGCGGAGCACTGTGTTCGTGGTCTCGTCACAAGGGAATGCAAACCTCGCCCCGACCCCGGCCGGTCGGGCCTATCGCATTCCGTTCTCGCTATTGGCCGGTCGGGAGAGCGCTCGTCTCAGCTTTGACGTCCTCAACTTCGATGGTGATGCCGCGAATGCGAGGCTGACGCTCGAGCAGATCACGATTCGTAAGCTCTTTGGCGGGCTTGGCGTCGTTTCGCCGTCGGGCTTCGAGGTTGCTAATCTGGACTTCAGCGGTGGAGAGGCGAACGGTTTCACCGCGAGGACGGCGGCTCCGCTTCGCGCTCCCACGTTTCAGGCGACCGACGCCGGCCTGTGGATCGTGGGCGAGGCACCGGGGCAGTTCCGCTCTGGTGGGAGTGGCAACGACATCTTCGGCTTCTGGGGTCTCGAGACAAACATCCCGTTGGCCGCCGGTCGCCTCTATCGAATCGCGGCCACCTTTGCCAGCGACTCGACGACCGACCAATCCAACCTGACCATCCCCGCCTACCGTTTCCGCGTGAACGATAGCTCGCTTCAGTCCTCCGTTTATCTAAACGCGGAATCCACGACCGATGCCCTGCCGTCCCCGACGACTACCGCAACCGTCACCCAGGCGCTCTGGTACCGCACGCCGCCGGGAATCGAGGGGAACACGTGGACGTTCAGCTTCGATTATCTCTATGCCCCCTCAACCGACAACGATGCTTCGATCGGCGTCTATCTTCAGGGGTTCACGGTTACGGAGTTCCCCGAGTTCGACTAGGCTGTGTTTGATAAATGGCTTCGAGCTGGTCCGTTGAGCGAGAACGAGTCATGACGATGGCGCCGATGACGAGGCGATGTAGTTCATCGTTGAGGATTCGCGACGCGTCAGCACGAAGGTTCGCAGCCATCGGAGAGCCGAATGCAATTGTCAAACTCAGCCTAACTCCCTGCCGACAAAAGGGACGCCCCATCGGATAGCTTGCCGATGGGGCGTCGTTACATAACGGGGTTCGCCCGATTCTAGGCATTCTCAACGGTGGGGAACGCCCGGAATGAGTCCGGCCGCGACTCAGAGCGCCTCTTCGTCGCGCTCGCCCGTGCGAATGCGGACGGCGCTGCCCACGTCGAGGACGAAGACCTTGCCGTCGCCGATGGTGCCGGTCTGGGCGCTCTCGACGATGGCCTTCACCACGTCGGCGACCTGCTCGTCGGGGACGACGATCTCCAGGCGGACCTTGGGCATAAAGTTCACCTGATACTCGCTGCCGCGATAGAGTTCCTGGTGCCCCTTCTGGCGTCCGAACCCGCGGACTTCCCAGGCGGTGAGGCCCATGATGCCGAGCGCGGCGAGCGCGGCGCGGACGTCTTCGATCTTGTGTGGCTTGATGACGGCTTCGATTTTCTTCATGGGCCTGACAGGCTCCCTTCGGGGGATGTCTTCCAGATGGCGCGATTGAGGAGAAATCGTCGGAGTGGCTGGCGCAACGCAAGCTTGAATTGCCCGACGGATTCTTCGGCGGAGCATTCCGACGCTCCAAAAATTCAACTGCTTTATACAGACAGGCGGCGGACCTCGCCAGCGAGTGGTCGGCATCGGTGATTGACGACTCCCCGGCGTCGCCCGTTGGCTTAAGCCGTCAGCCCATTGCCCAGACCTCCAAGGTTCCACCCACGCATGTACGTGCGCCAGCGCATCCCCGTCCGCCCGTCGATTCGCGTGGATCGCGAATTCGGGCTCCAGTGCGGAGGGGTTGTGGTGGCGGGTGTGGACGAGGCGGGGCGCGGCCCCCTTGCGGGACCGGTTGTCGCGGCGGCGGTGGTACTTTCGCTGGATGGGCGCCGCCCCCTGGGGCTTCGCGATTCCAAGCAGCTCAACGCCAAGGAGCGCGAACGCGCCTTCAGGCAGATCGTCCGCTTGGCCGTCGGCTACGGAATCGGAGTATCGACGGCGCAGGAGATCGACCTGGTGAACATTCTGGAGGCGACACGACTGGCGGCCTCCCGGGCCCTTGCCCAGATCAGTCCGCCGCCGGGGGCGCTGGTGACGGACGCGCTGGATCTTCCCCGCGAGGCGGTGCCCCAGCTCCCTCTTGTGAAGGGCGATCAGATTTCCGCGAGCATCGCAGCCGCATCGATCCTCGCCAAGGTCACGCGCGACCGCATGATGCAGGCCTATGCGGAGGAGTTCCCGGAATACAACTGGGCCTCCAACAAGGGCTATCCCACGGAAGACCACTACGCGGCCATCGGCGAGCACGGGCCGTGTACGCTGCACCGGCTCTCGTTTCGCGGAGTTGACTTCTTCCACGCGGAGCCGCGTCGTTCGCCCTCCTTCCACCGGCTTTGCGCACGCATCGAATCGGGTTGTCCCCGGGAGGAGGCGCGGCTTGAAGTCGAGCCCTTCGCGGCCCGGTTGCCGCCGCCAGACTACCAGGAGCTGATGCGCCTCCTCTCACTATCCCAACCCCGAGGTCAGGACACCCCATGACGTTCCGCGCCACGATTCACGTGATGTTGAAGCCCGATGTCGCCGACGTTCAGGGGATGGCGATCCAGCAGGCCCTCGCCAACCACAACTACGCGGTGTCGGGCGTTAAGGCCGGGAAGTTCTTCGAGCTGGAAGTCCGCGCGGAGAGCGAGTCGGAGGCGCGCGCCATGCTCGATGAACTGGCCAACGGCACCTTCAGCAATCCCACGATCGAGAGCTATCGGGTGGAACTGGCGCGCTAGCGCGCGATCCATCCCGTGACGGCGAATTCCGCGCGCGCCACGATCGCGAAGCCCTGGGGCCCATTGACGGGATCGACCTGGCGCGCCGCGACGCGGAGCGTATAGACACCGGGACCGAGGTCGCGCAGGAGCACCTGCTCCACGTTGTTCAGCGCGTCGGGAAAGCCACCCTCCACAGAGATACCGTCCGCGAATGCGTTGCCGGGGAAGATGACCTCGCTCGGAGTTTGCACTTCCAGATTGAGGTCATTGACGGCGACCACCGACGCGAGATGCGCGGCGGGCGGGTCCATCCAGGAGAGCGTCACGCGCAGCTCGCGGATAGGTGCCGTGACTGTGAACGCGTGCTCGAAAACGCCACCGCTGATGAGCGCGCCGCCTCCACTTCGCCGCGCATCGAGCAACCAGAGGCTGTGTGTGTCGCCGGCGAAAAACAGCGAGTCGTGGAGCACCAGCCGACCCCATCCTTCGCGGTCGCCGGGAAATCCGTCCAGCCCGGGCATATCGACGGTCGCGTTGAGCAAAAGCGCCTTGAGCAGCGCGCCCGACGGCGTGAATCCATTGGGTGCAACGCGGGATCCCGTGGGATACCAACCCTCCATGAAATATTGGCGCGCCAGCAGGCCGGCGCCCGCGACGGCGGGGCAGGCCATGCTGGTTCCGCTAAGCGCGCCGACGTTGCAACTGCCGCTGATTGCGCTGACGGTGCCTTGGCCGGGGGCGTAAATCTCCGGCTTGCGGCGTCCGTCCAGCGTGGGGCCCGTGCCGCCGCTGAAGAAGGATCCAATGTCGTCCCATCGCCGAGTCGCCCCCACGGCGAGGACGTTCTTGGCGTTCTCCGGCGCGGCCAGCGTGGGGCCGTTGGTCGCGGCCACAACGACGAGGGCGTTCTCGTTCTCCCACGAGAATGTGTCGGCGGCGGTTGCCAGCCAGATATAGTCCGAGCGTGCATCGTCTCCCCACGAATTCGAGTGGATCGCTGCGCCGTCGTCCCGCGCCGCCTCAAGCATTGCCGAGAAGTCGACGAAGTTCCGCGCAACGTCGTCCATGTAATGGGGGATGAGGCTTGTATATACGCCGTGCGTCAGCCGGGCATCGGGCGCGACGCCCGCATTCGAATCCGATCCCGATACGTTGCGACCCACCGCCGTGGCGGCGGTGTGCGTTCCGTGATTGCTGACCGCCCCGATGCCGCGGAATCCCTGAATCTTCCGATGCGCGGGACCGAAGGCATCGGATTCCGGATCGCTCAGATAGCACGTGGAGAAGTCCAGCGGCCCATCGATGTGGCCGAGCATCTGGCCCTGCCCGCGCAGCCCGCGATCCCAGAGCGGACGACTCGTCGCCTGGCCCGACTGCACAACACCGGTTACGGTGTTGTTGCGAAGCGAGAGCATCGGCGCTCGTTCGATCCATTGGACGGATTCGATAGCGGCGACATCCTGTAGCCGCGCCACCGGAACGCGGGCGCCCATGATCGTGCATGCAGCGTTGGTGCTGCGTTTCGCCGCAATGGCGCCGCGGGCGAGGAGCTCGGCCTCAGCGGCGATGGAGTCCTCGCCCGGCCAAAGGATTACGATTGTGTCGACGAACTCCTCCAGTCCCTTGGGGGATTGCGTCAGCAGGGGGTCCAGCTTCCACTCCGGCGCGATGGCTCCCGCCCAGCGAACACCCTTGGGCGCGGGCCCGGCCGGCGACCGCACGATGTAGCTTGTGGGCGGGATTGGCGCGACGAAATCCCAACCCTTGGCCGTCAACTCGCGATGTAGCTGATCCGACAACGGCCCCTCGAACTGGACGATTCGATATCGGGAAGCTGATTGTTTCGGCGCGGCGGAAAAGGGGCTGGCCATGTCCAACGGATCCCCATGCACAGAACGGAGCGAAATGCCGCAATCGCCCCCATAGGCGACCGACGCCACGAGGACAATCCCGATCCAGACCAGTTGTCTCCGAGTCTCCCGCAAGCGCTCCTCCGGCGTTATGGGCAATTCGCCGACCCACGCGAGCACAATACCGGCGGGCCATCCCAAGGCAAACGGGAAGCGATCCCGCCCGACAATTCGCGTGACGCCCAATGGGGGCGCGATACGGTGCTCTTCATGAGTAGGGACTCTGAAACTCCGTCGCCCGCGACTCCCTTCCAGCAGTGGGAGGTGGGGTTCCTCGCGGCCTGCATGACGTTTTTTGTGGCGCTGGCAGTCATCACGTCCTGGTGGAAATCGCCCGCCGCCGACTCGATGCTGCACTATCGCTTTGGCGAGTGGATCCTCGGCGCGCCGCTGGCCCTCGGCGACGCGCTTGCCTGGGACGGCACCATGCCAGTGTCGGCGATCTATGTGATGGCGGGACGGCTGCGCGAGGGACTTGCGCCGCTGATGGGCGAGCCGTCGGACCCGTGGCAATTTCCCATCTGCCGCATTCCCAGCCGGTCATGGGCCCAGTTTCCCGCGATCCTCATGGGGGCGGGGATCCTGTTGATCGTGTGGTGGCTGGCGCGGCGCATCGTCGGGCCCTCTGCGGCGGCGGGGGCGATGCTGGTGGGTCTCTTTGAGCCCAACCTGACGGGGCTCACGCGATTTGCGGGAACCGATGTTCCCAGCACTCTGGGATTCGTTGGCGGTATCGCGGCAATCACCTACTATATCGAGAGGCCGACCCGCAGGCGCGCCGCGCTGCTGGCGGCGGTTCTCGCGGTGGCTCAGATCACCAAGATCACCAATCTCCTCCTCTATCCCATCGCCGCGGTCTCGGTGCTCGCGGTGGAGTGGAGTGCCCTTCGGGACACCCTGCGACGCGGCGATGCGATCCGGCGGATCGGACTGATGGCGTTGCTGGTTCCCCTTCTCTTCATCGCAACACTGCATGTCGCCTACTCGGGATTGGACCCCGCAAGAAAGGCGCGCCTCGCGGGCGAGCGGGAGGTCGATACCGTCATTGCGAGCAAGCTCGCGGCGCCAATGTGGGCGCTCCGTCCGGTTATTCCGCCCGCGTATATACAGGCATACGCCCAGGCAAAGCTTCACAACCACCGCGGGCACGATGCCTACCTTCTGGGCGAATACCGAACGAAGGGGTGGTGGTACTACTTTCCGCTGGCGATTCTGTTTAAGTCCTCCACCTGGATGCTGATTTTGGCGGCCTGGGGCACGTGGATCGTTTTCCATGAGCGCCGGTGGCTGGCAGCGCCCCTCCTTCTCGGCTCACTGGCCTATCTGCTCTATTTCTGCTTCCTCGTTAGAGTGAACATCGGAGTGCGCCATGTGCTGCCGGTCTTTCCCATGCTCATCCTCCTCGCGGGTGTTTCCCTTGGGGCGATCGACTGGCGTGGGGTATTGCGTGGGCCGATTTCAGGCCGCGCGGTGACTGTGCTGGGGGCTCTGCTATTCCTCTGTCACGCGATCGGGACGGTGTCGCTCTATCCCCATCACGAGCAGTACTTCTCGTCCATCCTGGCCAGAGGCCCGAATCTTGGATGGAAGTATCTCGGCGATTCCAATCTTGATTTCGGCCAGGAAATCCTGACGGTCGAGCGATGGAAGGCGCGGCAAACCGTCCCCGTCCATATCGATCCCGCGGAGCCCGTGAAGGGGCTGATCGCCATTCGAGCCGTGCTGCTCATCGGACTCGATCAGGAGATGGCCGACCGGATGGCGTGGCTGCGCGAAAACTATCAGCCCATTGACCAGCCGTCGCCCGCGATACTGATCTATCAGGTGGATTGAACGCGCAGCCGCCGGGACGCCAGCAACTCCTCCGCCGCGCGCGTCGCCATGTCGGATGTCACGCCCGTCATGCAGCGATGGTCGATGGGGCAATGGCGAAGGAGGCACGGTGCGCACGGCGTCTCCGCGCGCACGATGCGGCAGTGGTCGCCCAGCGGCGCTGTCGTAACCCAATCGGTGCTGCCAAAGACCGCCAAAAGCGGAGTCCCCAGCGCCGCCGCGATGTGCATGGCGCCGCTGTCGTTGGTCAGGAACACATCCGCGCGGGCCAGGAACGCCATCAACTCGCGAAGCTTCATACGCCCCGCCGCGTTCACGAATCCCCCGCCGCCCGCGTCGCACACGGCCTGCGCAACGTCGCGTTCCTGGGGGAGCCCCGTAACCACCACGCGGCCACCGTGGGCGCTGGCGATGCGGCGGGCGGATTCGGCGAAGCGCTCCGGCAGCCAGCGCTTGGCGGTCCCAAAGAACGCCGCGGGGTTCACGCCGACGATCGGGGTGGTTGAAGTGATGCCCTCTGCGGCAAGCCATGCCGCCATCGCGTCGCGCTCGGCTTGGGTGATCGTCAGCTTCAGCGGGGGAGGCGGCCGCGATTCTTTCTCCCAGAAATGCAGCAGGCGCAGGTAGTACTTCACCTCATGCACGGCCAGATCCTCGGGCCGCAACTCCACGGGCATCGTCAGCAGCAATCGCCGCGCGTCGCGATTGTACCCGACGCGGTGCGGCACGCGCGCAGCAGCAAGGAGCGCCGCCGACTTGAGCGAGTTCGGAAGCAGGAACCCCAGATCGGCGCGCCACTCGCGCAGGCGGGCAGCGGTTTCGCGGAAGCTTCGCATCGACTTGTCATCGATGGGCCACACCTCGTCCACATCGGGGTGCGGCTGAAGCAAGCTCGCCACGTTGGACCGCCCGAGGCACAGGATCCGCGCATTTGGAAACATCTCCCGCACCCGGCCCAGAAACGGCGTATTCATCACGCAATCGCCAACCCAATTCGTCAGGCGAATGGCGATGCGTTCGATGTTTCGCGGATCGGGGGCGGTTTTTGGCGTTGCCATTGCTCTCTGTGGCATCGGGTGCAAACATTCACCCGCTGGTCGAGACAATTCGACCCTATCCCCGGCGAAGGGCAAGGCGATGACGAGCAGAACTGGCGAGATTCTAGACAAGGCGGCGCGCGGCGGGCGACTCTCCGACGAGGAGACGCTTGAACTTTTCGAGCACGCGGAACTCCCGGAGCTATCCGCCGCGGCCCATGCCGCGCGAAAGCGCCTGAACCCCGGCAATGTCGTCAGCTATATTATCGACCGGAACGTCAACTACACCAACATCTGCCTCGCGTCGTGCGACTTCTGCGCCTTCTACCGCAAGATCGACGACCCTGAATCGTATGTCCTCACGCGCGACGAACTACGCCAGAAGATCGAGGAGACCCAGCAACTCGGCGGCAACCAACTCCTGCTGCAGGGCGGCATGCACCCGCGCCTCAAGCTGGAGTGGTACGAGGACATGCTGCGCTGGATGAAGTCGGAATTCGGCATTCACCTCCACGCTTTCAGCGCGCCGGAGATTCACGCGTTCTCCAAGATCAACAAGCTGAGCTATGAGGAAGTCCTCGGTCGCCTTAGCGCTGCGGGACTGGATTCGCTCCCCGGCGGGGGAGGGGAGATCCTTGTCGATCGCGTGCGCAAGGAGCTGACGCGCGGCAAGTGCCTGACGGAGGAATGGCTGGAGGTCCACCGCGTGTGGCACCGCCTTGGCGGGCGCTCCACGGCCACGATGATGTTTGGCCATGTGGAGACGCTGGCGGAACGCGTGGAAACCTTTCGCCGTTTCCGCGACCTGCAGGACGAGATGGGCGGCTTCACCGCGTTCATCGACTGGACGTTCCAGCCCGAACACACGGCCCTCGCCGCGCGCACCGACCTGCGCGAGGTGGGCTCGTGGGACTACCTGCGCACCACCGCCATCGCGCGTCTATACATCGACAACATCCAGCACATCCAATCGTCATGGGTCACCCAGGGCGGCCGCATCGGCCAGGTGTCGCTCTTCTACGGCTGCGACGACATGGGCTCGATCATGATCGAGGAGAACGTCGTTAAGGCCGCCGGCGCCAGCTTTCACATGAGCGAAATGGTCCTCCGCCGCCTGGTCTCCGAGGCGGGCTTTGTGCCGAGGCGGCGGAATTTCTTCTACGAATTGCTGCCCGAGCCTGAAATCGAAAGGATGGTGGAGGTGTAGGCGAGGCTCTCGGTGTTGACTTCCACCCGCCATACCCGCATCCTTCGCCCCATGGAGAAGCGAACAATCACCGCCCGACTCGTCCGCCAAGGCGAGGAAGAGAAGGAGTTTGACCGCGCGTTTTGGCGCGATGCGGGGCCCGAGGCTCGCCTTGATGCCGCATGGCAAATGGTCGTCGAGTACGCTCGCTTTCACGGAGTCGGAGAAGATGAACTCAGACTTCAAAGATCTGTTCAGAACGTTATCCGAAGAAGGCGTTGATTCCCTACTGGTGGGCGCCCATGCGGTGATGCTCTACTCGGAGCCCCGGTTCACCAAGGAGTTGGATATCTGGGTTGGCACATCAGCTAAAAATTCCCGCCGGGTATATCGCGCGCTGGCTCGGTTCGGTTCACCACTGGACGAGATCGCTCCCGATACCTTCGTGGAGCCGCGCTTGATCTATCAGATTGGCGTGCCGCCCAATCGTATTGACGTGATCACCTCCATCGGCGGCGTCGAGTTCGTCGAGGCGTGGAGCCGACGTCACCCCCTGCCATATATGGGAGAATCGGTGCCTGTGATCTCCAAGCAGGACCTCATTGTAAACAAGAGGGCAAGTGGCCGCCCCCAGGACCTGCTGG
>JBBQYG010000114.1:0-13187 GCA_038208905.1 Candidatus Sumerlaeia bacterium
GGCTGCTGCGGTGCGGCCATGGAGGACGCGGGGACCGATTCCATCGGGGAACCTTCACTTTTGGGTAGGTTCCTCTCCCTATTGCCCAATCGTCAATGCTTGTCGCCACTCGTTTTCACTTGCCATTCTTCCTGTTTCGCATGAAGCAAGGGGGCAGAAGGATATCCGTCCCCCACCACGGAGCGAGCGATGGCCACCCCAGCCCACGTCATGATCGCGATCAGCGGCGTTTTCCTCGTCGCTTGGTACGGCACCAAGCGGTTCGACCGGCGGCGCGGGGCAATGCCCCACCTCGGCATGGAGGATCCCCTCTCCGACGGATACTGCCACGCTGCCACCGCCGCTCTGGGCGCGGAACTGCGTGAAGATCCGGTCCATGAATTCCCCGGAGGCACAGCACTCTGTCGCGATTGCGGGATTGCTTACCCGGCGGGTGTGCTCTACTGCGAATGTGGCGGAGAGACCGCCGAGCAGGAAGACCCCGATGAGCCCCTTGCTGGCGACGAGACCATCACCGCGCCACCGGCCGAACTGGTCTGCGTCCACGTGGCCGACAGCGCGTGGAAGGCCACCCTTCTCAAGACCCTCCTCGCCACCCACGACATCCCCTGCGCCACCGGCGGGAATGCGGGATCGGGGCCCTACCAGTTCTCCTACGGCCCCCTCGCCGAAGTCCGCATCCTCGTCCACCTTCAACACGAGCGGGAAGCGCGTGCGCTGATCGGGCGATGCGTGTGAAACTGGAAGTCCCTCGATTCCGTAGGGCCACGCCACAGTAGCACGGGTATGCTGCCGGTTCGCGACCAGCTATCGGATTCCACGATGGCTTGCGGCCCCTCCGGCATGGGCGTGACCCATCATGCTATGGGGCTGTTCGCATCCTCGCTCCTCGATTGCGTATTGCCCCCGGTCAATATCACCGTTGTCCTTACCCGAATCCTTTTTTGACCGGGGCCTAATCCCAGCGATCCGCGGATAGCCATCCCATGAGCGTTAACGCCGCCGTCGTCCTGTTGCAGGAGTCCCCCGAAATCGATCCGCGCGAGTGGATCGAGGCCGGGCAGGCGCTCGCCTTCCTCAAGGAGGCGGGACTCAAGGCATCGGGCCACCTCGTGCGGACGGCGCGCCAGCGCGACCAGCTCGCGGCCCAGCTCCGGCACGATTCGCCCCGGGTGATCTGCGTCGCCGTGGGGCGGCACCAGGCCGCGAGCGCGTCGGCGTTCCTCAACGCGATGCGCGGGCTTCCCGCCACGAACTACGTGGTGATCGCCGGGAGCTATGGCACCCTCCTCAGCCACGAGTTCACGCCCCACGACGCCGTTCAGGCCGTGCTCCTTGGCGAGTGGGTCGAGGCGCTGGCGGAATTCACGCTCTCCGTGGTGAAGCAGGGCGAGCCAGGCGCCGTGACCGGCGCGTATATGCGCGGCTATCGCGGCTGGTTCATGGGCGACCGCCGCACCCACAATCCCGATCTGGGGAAATGGCCGGAGCCCCTGCTCGACAACCTACGGCCACTTGACTTGATCCGCCTGCGTGGCGGCGTGATGCCGATCCTCGCAAGCCGTGGCTTCCCTTTCCAGACGCTCTTCTCTCCGGAGCCAATACTCCGCGAATTGCAGCAAAGCGACTTCTATTATCATGTCCGCCCACCCGCGGGCATCGTGGAGGAGGCCCAGCACCGCGTGAGCGAGTTCGGCGTCGTCTCTTTCGACTTCGTCGATTCGATCTTTCCGTGGCCCGACACGTGGACGCAGGAATTTGCGGACCTGTGGCGGACGAAGGTCGGCCTTCCCTTCTCCATCCGCAGCGCCGCGGAATACGTCACGCCGGAACGCGTCTCGCTTCTCCGCGCGGCTGGTCTGGCGCGCGTCGAGTTCCGCCTCGAGGGCGGCAGCGAGAAAGTCCGCCAACGCCACAGTGATCTGAATCAGACCAACGCGCGCGTGGTCGAGGCGATCCGCCTTCTCCGCAGCAAAGGCATTGAGACCTCCCTCAAGCTCTTGATTTCGCTTCCGCTGGAGACGCCGGAGCAACTCCGGCAAAGCATCGAGCTGGCCCGCCTCGCCGAAGCCAGTGCAACGGACGGACTCATTCATCACCCATGGCCAGAGAGCCCGTATTGGGAGGAGACGCTCCGCGCGATGGCGGGGGAGGACGTCGTGACACGGCGTTCCACGACGCCTACTCCGACGCCGCCGAGTCACTCGTCCGCGGACGCTCCGCGCATCACGCAGGACGCTCTCGCGGCTCAACGCAGTATTCTGGCGATCGACTCGCTCAACAGATCCAAGCGCGTCCCAAAGTTCCCCGGCGCATCGCTCGATGGATTGGCGGAGTTCCCCGCCTCCACGCTGCGCTCGCCCCTCGAGGGCGCGGCGCGCATCGACCGATTTCACGCGCCCTCGGGCAGCCACGACGTCATCGCTCTCCGCGTGCCGTCGGAGCTCTGTTGGGAGATCCAGTTCCCCGATGACCCTGCCATCGAATTCGGCATACTGCTGAAGGCGGCGCTCCCCGGCGAGCGGACGCGCCTTCCCGTTTCCTTCTCGATCCGCGCGTCGCAGAACAGGCGTAGCTTCCGAGTCTTCCAGAAGATCCTCACCCAGGCGCTCGATCCCGACAGCCGCCGATGGCACTGGTTCCGCATTCCACTTAGCGGCGTTCGCGCGGGAACAGGGACCCTGATCATCGAGAACCTCGTGATTGGGGAGAAAGCCGGCGACGTGCCCGCCGATGGCGAATTGTGGGCGGGCTGGAGCCACGTCGTCGTAGCCACCATGGATCAACTCCAAGCCGCCGCAAAGGAGCGCGCCGACAAGCGATTCGAGCATCCCGCCGGCCACGGCGAAGGCGTCCTGGGAGAGTAGGGCACGCTGGGAACGGAAGGGAGAAATAGAAGTGCCCCCGCGCGGGCGGGGGCCCTTCGCGTTGTCGGTGCTGGTTGATACTGCGATCAGGGCGGAGTCTGGAAGGACTCCACGACGAGGCTTCTCAGCGTGAGAGTCAGCGAGCCGTCGTTGGTGGACGGCGGGAGCAGGTAGTCGAAGGAGAAGATCAGCGGCGACTGCTCGATCTCCGTGCGGCCCTCGAAGAACAGGTTATACGCGGAGGGCTGGATTGACGTCGGCAAAATCGTCGATGGACCCGTGGATTCGATGTTCATGTAGGCGCTATAGTTCAGGGAACCATCGTTCATTCGCAGGCGGAACGCGGGCAGGAGCGAAGCCGTCTGATTCGACGCCGACGAACCAACGGTGAAAGTGGCGCGGTACAGGCGATCGCTCGCCAGCTTCACGGCACCATCAACCACCCCGGAGTCCTGAAAGTTGTCGGGCGAGTGCCAGAATCCGAAGTAGGTCGAAGAGCCACTCGGGCTCGCCGGGCCAACGCGGAGGCCCCCCGCGGTGAGCGCGGACTGCGGAGCGAGGAAGGGTGATCCCACCCCGGCGAATGCCCAGCCCTGCTGGTTTCCGCCAAAGGTCAGCACCTTCTCCGTGCGCAGGCCGGTCAGGCTGGACTGAGCGATCGCATCAACCGTCACGCGGTCCAGCGAGAGCGTCGCGATCGCCCGATCCGTCGGGTCGAAGTTCAGCAACTCGAAGAACAGCTTGAAGCGCGTGCTCGAAATCGGCAGTTGGAAATACGTGCGGTAGTTCTTGTTCGCTTGCAGCGGCGCAACGCCGGGCTCGGTGACGGAGCTGACCACCACCACGTCGGATTGCTCAAAGGTCTCCGTGGACGCACGGAGCCGAAAGCTCGGGACCGCCGTCGCGAATTCGGGCGTCGTGTCGCTGCTGACCGTAAAGAGCGCGCGGTACAGCGTTGCGGGCCCGTTCGTGCCGGAGAGCGGGCGATCACCAGACCGCTCCCACGGCCCGGCCACATGGACCGGGGACTCCCAGAATCCGTAGGTGTTGGTGTTCTCGGTCGAGGTAAGCTGGAGGGCGCCGCCTTCGAAGACATTCACCGGGGGGATGAAGGAATTCGGGAAGGAGCCGAAATTCCAGCCTTCGGCGGTCTCGGTGAAGGCGAAGGACTGGCGACTGAGCGGCGCCGGTGTCCCCGTGGGCTCCGGCGTCGGTGTCGGTGTCGGTGTGGTCGTGGGGGTCTCGATGCCGCCGAGCTGCGCGGCCTCCAGCAACGCGGCATATCCGTCGATCATGCCGAAGCCGGAGACGCCGTCGAACCCGGGGGCCGCGCGGAAACCAGTCACGTCGATCGCCGTGCGCTTGAGGATGTCGTCGATCTGGGCCGGCGTCAGCTTTGTCTCGTTCCCCGATGTAACGTCCATGATCAGCGCCGCGATCGCCGCCGCGTTGGGAGCCGCCGCCGATGTGCCAAAGAAGTTGGGAAACTCGTCGGGGACGTTCTCGTATCCCTCGAGGTAACTAGGCAGGCTGTCTCGACCGAAGAAGGACGTGTTGTTGCCCTGCACCGCGCTCAAATCCGGAAGGTACTTGACCCTGTTCTCGAACTGCCCCGCGCGGTTGAAATAGATCGAGACGATCCCGCCCAGCGACGAGAAAGCTTCCGGATCGATGTTCTCCGTCGGCTCGAACGCCGGATTGTAGTTTGGCGACTCCCACCAGGGGATCGCGCCAACCGCTGTCACGCCGATGCCGATCGGATGGCCAAAGATCGCGTTCGATGGCGCCAGCTTTTCGCTGGCGCTGTAAACCTGCGAAAGATCGGTAATGCCCGAAAAGGGCATTTGAATCACGAATTCGAGGGGAATCGAGGTGTTCTGGGGGATGAATTCCTTGTTGCCAAAGAAGTGATCGATGGCAAGGAAACCACCCGGGGAAACGATTGCTTCCACCGGATCGCCGTTGGGTCCTGCAAGGCCGCCCTGGGAATCGGTGGACGCCGCGATGATCGTGGAGGTCAGGCTCGCCTCGGAATAGACGTACATATCCAGATCGATCTCGGCCCCCTGACTGCCGGGTATCGAATCGCCGGGCTGGTTCCACTTGAGGAAAATCGTAACTCCCGCGGGGATGGGAAGGAAAGCCGTGCCATTGGGCCAGCGGTGTAGGTCGAAGCCGCGCGTCGGGCGGGACTCCTCGCTGACAAGCGGGGCGATATCCTGGTAACGCTGACGGAATGTTGAGGAGCCATCATTTCCTGCGGCCGAGAAGAACGGAATTCCCTTCTTCACTACTTCCTCCGCCGCGATCGTAATCAGATCCGCCTGGTAAACTGGCTGGGCTAAATAGCGCACGTCGTCCACAATGATCGTGCAATCGGCGCCGCCTTCCACCGCGCTGGCGCCCAGCAGTCGAATCCCATCGGCAAAAACAGCCTCCCCGCCAAAGGCGGTGTGAAAGGCCATCTGGATTCCCGGCGCGATGTCATAGATCAATTCGCCCATGCCGGCGCCTTCGTCGGAGGGCGGAGTTGACTCCACATTTGCGCCGCGCAAATCGCGGAGGAGCTGGACTTCTCTGGGAAGGTCGCCGCTGTCCTGATTTCGCGCATTGCGCAGAATCCCGGCGGTCACGCCGAGCCGTGGAGTTGTCAGCGTCGAGCGCACTTCCTCGGTGTTCGCGAACGAATCCGACAACACACCAATCTTCTGCGACCGGCCGTCCACCGGGCGACCGCCAACCTGCAGAAGCGGGAGCACCCGGTCCAGACCGTGGGCGCGTGGCGCCTCGCTCGGGGCCGGGGCCTTTGCATTCGTATAGGCGGGGGCGGAGGGCCGCACCCTTCGCACGCCCGGAAGGGCGGCCAGGTCCAGCACCGCATCCAAGTTCTTCAACTCGAAGTAGGCACGGTCCCAATACTCGGAATGATAGGTCATTTCGAGGTCTTTGGACTTGAGCGCCTTGATGCCCTTGCCCGAAGCGCCCTTCTCGAAGATGACCTCCACGATGGGGCCGTTGGGGCCCCTGTCGATGACGACGGCGGATAGGCTTTCCTCCGTGCTGATTCCCTTGGTCTTCTGGCGTTCCAGGGCTTCCAGCAGATTCAGCGTCACCACCCCACTGGCATCCGCCGTGGGGAGGTGAGCCGCCTTGGGGCTGACCGCAAACGCGGGCCCGCCAACCATCAGAAGCATTGCCAACCCCAGACCTCCGGCCCCCGAAAGGGCGGTCAGCCTCGGGCTCGATGGCGAAAAGCGAAAGATCATATCCTTGGAACCTTTGCGCAAGGGCGACTGGATGGAGTTCGGCCTGTTACCTTTAGCTGACGGTTCTATCGGCCCCCGGAGCGATAGGCTCAAGGGGAACTTCCATCGGCCCAACCGGTTTTCACGGGCCATCAAGCGCGGCGCGAAAGGCCACCCTCAACTCAGCTAGGACATCGCGCTCGAACCAGTTGTTCCGCCGGAGCCACAGGTTATTGCGCGGCGACGGGTGGGGGAGCGGAAACGCCCCCGGCGCGAAATCGCGCCATGCCCGAACAGTCGCGGTGACGCCTCCGCCAGTTGCGGCGGTTCCAAGGTGATGTGCTTGGGCGTACCTCCCAATCAAGATTCGCAGGCAGACTCGCGGAAGCTGTGAATAGAGGCCGTCGAGCCAGAGCTCCGCGCACTCCTTTCGGGGAGGGAGATCGCCGCTCTTCCCCCGCCCCGGGTAACACAATCCCATCGGGATGATGGCAATTTGCGACTCGTCGTAGAACACTTCGCGGTCAATTCCCAACCATTCCCTCAGGCGGTCGCCCGACGGATCGTTCCATGGAATGCCGGTCTTGTGAACGCGTGTTCCCGGCGCCTGGCCAACGATCAGCACCCGTGCCGTGGCGGAAGCCCTGAGGACTGGTCTCGGGCCCAGAGGAAGCTCCGCCTCGCAGGCCCGGCACGCGCGGACGCGGGCAAGGAGTTCCTCCAGCGACTCTGCCGACACGCTATCCCACCGGGGTGGAAAGGAGCTCGATGCTACGTGCCTTGAAGGCCTGCATGACCCGTCGCGCCTCTGGCGAGGGCGTGGCGCGGAAGATGGCCTGCATCTCCGTCAGTGCCCGGTCGAGCAGGCTGCGCTTTTCATCGGCGCTGGAAAGCTTCGCGGCCACCGCCAACGCTTCGACGCCCAACAGGCGCACCGTGTCGTCGCCCGTCTGGACGCGCTTCCCCGATTCCGAGCAATACAGGACGATCAGATGCCCGGTGGCGGCCATCCCCTCCAGCGCGAGGAGGAACGCCAGTCGCGACCGGACCGCGAGCTCGGTGTGGTCCGGCGGCATCAGCAGCGCCCGCCGATAGTGGCGGCACGCCTCCCGTCCATTTCCGAGGCTTTCGAGGGCGATTCCCAGAATCAACAGCATCCAGGGCTTCGTGCCGGACCTCCCCTCGTAGGCGGAAAGATGCGCCACCACCTCCGCGGGCTTCCCCTTGTCCATCAGCCACGCGCCAACTCCGCCCCACAGGATTGCATTCGAGTTGATAGCCGCTCGATTGGCGGCGACCCAGCGCGACACGGCCCCCGGCACCAAGAGTTGGCCCGAGTAGGTGGAGAGGAAGCGCGCCATGGCCCGGGGATAGCGCAGGGGTTCGACGGAGATAACATTGTAAATCTCGATGACCTGGCCTCGATTGCCGCGCTGGCCGCAGCGTTCAAGCATCTCCAGGGCGTAGCTATCGACCGCGCGGCGCGACCGAAGCTGCTCGATCGCAAACTGGTCCGAACCCACCAGCCCCATGTTGTGAAGGCAAATGTCGAGGACCTCGCGCTGAAACTCCTCCGAATCGCCCCGCGCGTCCGATGCGAGGCGCTGGATGATCAGAAGGGCATCGGGATGGCGTCGACTACGGAATAGTGCATCCGCCGACCGTAGGAGCGTCGCAGGCTTGGATCCCTCGCCTTGCAGGAACGGCTCGAGGAAGCGGACGGCTTCCTCAGAGTGATTCTGGTCGAGGAGAAACTCCGCGAATCCGCGCGCGGCGTCTTCATCCCCCGGATTGTTGGCGAGCAGACGCTCATAGGCGCGCCGGGCACGCGGCTCGTCCCTCAGCCGCCTTGCCGCGCGCGCCATCGCGGAAAGGAGAGCACGGTCGTCCGGAGATTGCGCGAGCCCTGCTTCCGCCAACGCGGCGGCCCCGGCGTTGTCTCCGGTGTCGAGCATCCAATCGACCAAGTTCGCGCGCGCCGAAGTGCTGCCGGGGTGGCGGGCCAGCGTGGCGCGCGCCTCGGCGATGGCTTCTTCGCGCAGGCCAAGATTCCAGTGGATCCACGCCAACCGCGACCGCGCTTCGGCGTGGTCCGGATAGTAGCGCGTGTACTCTTCCAGAAGGCGCTGGGCCAGTTTGGCCTCGCCTCCGCTCGCGAGGATTCGAGCCTCCAGATCGAGTGGCTCGTACCATCCGGAATCCGCGCGCAGCAGACCTTCCGCGAGCTGGCGCGCCTCGATGCGGTTTCCTGCTTCAAAAAGACTCGACGCGCGGGCAAGCGTCTGAGCCCGCGTCTCGTGTCCAAGATCAACCGCGCCAACTTCCACCGATACGTCCATTTTGCCGTGCCGATCTTCGCGATGGGGGTCGGGCCAGGCTAATGACAAGCCTTGGCCCAAACCTGTTCCAGCTCGGCGACACCGGGAACGGGCGCCAGGGTGGTGAGAGTTATTCCCGCCGTGGCGCAGATTTCCGCAAGGGCGTTCAGATCATTCTGCCCTTCGAATGCCTCGCCGAGCGCGATATAGGCGCCTACGAGCGTGACAATATCTCCGCGCCACAAGTTGCTGTTTGGGTCCTTGTAGGCGAGCCGCTCGGCAACCAAGAGCCCGGATTCGTAGGCGCGCTTTGCATCCGCCAGACGACCAGAGGCCGCGCGTGCACGGCCAGCCTGGAGGACGGCCTTCAGAAGCGTGTGCTGCCAGAGGGCATTGTTGGAATCTCTCGAAGCGAGCGTCTGGGCCTGATCCAGCCCCATGTCGCCTTCCGCCACGGCGCGGGGCAGGTCATCCGCCGCCAGATGCAGGGTTGACCGGCGCAGATGGACAGCGGCCAGCAGCCTGAGCCAACGCGGCTGCGATGGCTCCTCCACGCGCCCCCGCTGGGCAATGTCGAGGGCCTTGGAGTAAGCCTCATTCGCAAGGACCTGCTCGCCTTCGGATTCGCTCAACTGTCCCGTCCGCATCAGGCTCTCCGCCAAGTCGATGCGGAAGCCGCCGTCGGAAGGATACTCCTTGGATAGAAACTCGCGGACCTTGAGCTCGCGTTCGAATGTCACCCGCGCCAAGCCGATGTTGCCCTGCCGCAGGAACGCATCGCCCAGCCAGGAATAGGCGGTCGCCATGTCACCCGTCCAATCCGGGTCGTTCTGCTTCGAGGCCACGAGGCGATCAACGACTTCCACGAGCTTCTCCTGATCCGCGCCGAGGCCGGAGAGATCATCCTGCGCAAGGAGGAAGCTATTGATCTTGTCCAGATCCTCGCGGGCGATGCTTCCATCGTCGGCCTCCGGACCAAGTGTCCGGAGGGCCGCCTTCACCGCGGCGGCAAGGGCGCGCGCCAGATTCACTTGTTGGCCCTTGATGTCCCCTTGGTCGGCCAGCACCTGACCAATCAGGATATGGCTATAGCCGAGCTGGCTGAGCCATTCCTCGTTGCCGGGCTCCTCCGCCACAATCTCAACGCATGCCTCGTTGAACTGGCGAAGCAGGTCCAAGGCAAGGCCACTGTCGCCGAGTTGGCGCTGGACGAGGCCAACGGTACGCAAGGCAAGGGCGCGCTGGCGTTTCGTCTCGATAGAAGCCTCGTCTTCGGGGACGCGATTGTAGTAATCGAGAACGCTCTGGCCGACTTGGAGGAGCGGCTCGAGCTGGGCGCTCGGCTCTAGGCTTTCGCGCAGGTCCGTGAGCATGAAATTGACGAGGCGGTGGGCGTCGTTGCGCGCCGTCTGCGCCTTGTCGCGCTCCGCCAGCGCGTTGTCGCGCTCCACCATGACCTGCCGGTTGAACCAGGTGCCAAGGGCGAGCATTCCCATGAAAAAAATGCCGACGAAGCTGATGGACCAGTGGCGGATCCGTTCGCGCCTCCGTGCGCGGTCCTCCGCCTGGGAAACCGCGATCAGCAGTTGGTCGCGGATTTCCGAAGGTTCGAGGCTCTCCGCCTGGAGCCTCGCGAGCACCAGATCGTCATTGGCCAGCGCCGCGCGGCACCACTGGGTATGGGAGCGCTGGCTCAGCCAGGAGATCGACGGGTTATCGCCCCAGAGCGCCTGGGCGCGGGAGACATGGCCGATACAATGTCCAAAGTCGCCGTAGGTGGCGCCCTTCTTCTCCAGATCGCGGGCCACCTGATCGGTGATTGTCAGGGATTCGCGGCGGCGGGATGATCCGGAGAGGTAATCCTGGATGAGATGGAGAAACTCCCCTGCAGTCTGGAGGCGGTCCTTTATATCCGGCTTCATCGCGATCATCGCAAGGTCCACCAACTCGGGTGGCATGTCGCGCCCGGGAGTGGCCTTTTCCGGTGGCGGCACATCTCCAAGGCTCGCGCGCAGGAACGCTTCGCGCGTGGAGACCGCCTGATGCGGCGGCTTTGCAGTGAGCAGGTAGTAGAGGATGCCGCCCAGAAGATAGACATCCGTCCACGGGCCGATGCGATTGGGGCGCCGCTCGGTTTGCTCCGGCGCCATGAAGGCGGGAGTTCCCGCGGGGTTGGAGGCTGAATCCGCCGTGTGGAGGAACTGCAAGTCGATCCGCTGCCCCACGCGCGCCAGCGCCTCCCGGTCGAAGACCATGGAGAGACCCCAGTCGGCCAGAAGCACCTCGCCGAACTCGCCGACGATCACCTGCGCGGGCTTGAGATCGCGATGCACCACGCCGCGCGAGTGCGCAAACGCCACGGCCTGGGTCACCTGCACCAGGATCGGGATGTGGCGAGCAAGGAACTCCGCGGGATCCGTCGCGTTGAACTCGTCTTCGATCAACTTGTTCCACGGATCGCCGCGCACATACTTCATTGCAATCAGCGGCGAGCCATCCTCGTCCACGCCCAAGTCGTGTACAGGGACAATGTTTGGGTGGTCGAGGTTGGCGGTGGTGACGGCTTCCTGCCGGAACTCGGCTTTCATCACCTTGGACATCAGGCTCCGGTCTTCCTCGTCACCCTGCAGGATGTCGCGGCGCAGGCGCTTGACGGCGACGATTCGGTTGAGGCTGACCTGAACGGCCTCCCAGACCTCGCCGAAGCCGCCCTTGCCCACAATCTTGCGGAGGCGGAACGTCGAGCCACCCTGGCCGACCTCCTCTTCCTCCACGCCATCCTCCATCCCCTTTTCAAGGCGAAGTGCCCATCGCGACATCTGGATGTTGTCGGAAGTTGGGAGCTGGGAGGCGTTCAGGCGCATCGAGTCGGAGACGCCGGGCGCGATTCGCAGGTGAGTTTGGGAGGGATCGTAGGAAAGGAGCGAATCCTCCGGGAGGTCCGACGGGAAATCGGGCCCCGCCATGGTCTCCTGCTCCGATTCTTCGCCCGCATCCGGCTTCCGCATTATTTCCACGCCATTCAGACTCGAGATGCCATTTTCGGGATAGTATTCACCCCACCTTCAAACACACAATGGAATCGTGCGGTCCCCGGGGTGACTCCCTGAAAATGGCCTGCAACCTACCTGAATTTGATCAGGCGCCTCCATAGGGGTAGTCGGCTCGACTCCTCGCGGAACACAACCGACGCCCCCACCGAGGTCCGGACATCCTCGATCGTGATAAACACCCCCGGCGCATAGCGATGAATAGCCTGTACCGTGAGCTTGACCTTCTTCCTCGGCACAACGAGGAAGCAGAGCTCCGCCTCCCCTGACGCCCCCGTGGCGGCCACTTGGGTAACCGTCAGGCGCCGCTTGCGCAGAAAAGGCACAATGGGGCGGCTGGCGTCCACGTTCACTATCCGAATCATCTGGTCCCCAAGGGCGACCGTCTCCTCGATCAGCATCCCCACCAGGGTCCCCGCAGCAAATCCCGCACCGTAGGCAAGGACCGTAACCAAGCTCTGGGAGATGTTGGAGATCACGGCCGAAACCGCGAATATCCAAATAATGACCTCGAAGAACCCCAAGGTTGCGGCCATCAGCTTCATTCCGCGCATGATCAGAATGACACGCATGGTCCCGATCGAGACGTCTCCGATGCGGGCGAAGAAAATAAGAATCGGCAGGTACCACTCCACAGGCTGCGTCCCTCTCGAACGGCGATTATGTCGATGGCGCCACGGGAGGCCATCGCGATTTGGATCGTCAAGCCCATTGCCCATGTCGGATTCGTCGAATCCGAATTGGTGAAAATGCTGCGAAGCTCGGGAACCTTCGCGGGGAAGTCGCTGTCGTTACCCACAGGAAGCCCGGCTGGGCGTGGATTCCCCCCTTGACGCATCGCGGAGAGGGCTGAATCTTGGCTGAAAGGCGTTGAGTCTCAACGAATCGACCCAGCCGGGCGCCACAATTTGGGGAGAAGAGGTCGGCCCAGCCATGTCGAGCAAGAGCGGGCGCGCGGGAAAGCGCGCTGAAGTCAGTTGGAAGCAGTCCTTGTCGCGCTCCCGCCCAACCGGCGGAACGCGGGCATTCACCCTGATCGAGTTGCTCGTGGTGGTGGCCATCATCTCCATTCTCGCCGGCATCGCCCTTCCCAATTTCCTGGAGGCACAGACGCGCTCCAAAGTGGCGCGGGTGCGGGCCGATCAGCGGACTCTGGCCACGGCGCTGGAGTCCTACTTCATCGACAACAACCGCTATCCCCCGCGGACCAAGGTTCCCGCCGCCGCCGGCATCCTCGGCCTTCCCGATACTCTCTTGCGCGTCGAGCAGATGAGCGTGATAACCACCCCGATCAGCTACCTCACCTCGCTTCCCTCCGATGTTTTCGAGAATCGGGTTGCCGCCCCAAACAACCTCATCGATTACTACGATCCGCTGACAGTGCAGCACATGCGTCGTTCCGCACTCGGGTCCAACAACGTGGACCTCGACTATGCTGCCGAGAGTGGTGGTGCGAAGGTCTTCGACTTCGGGTGGATGCTGCTGTCTGTCGGGCCGGACACGGTGCTCGGAAATTCCGGAAACCAAGGGAACTATCCGGTTCGGAGTCCCAGTATCAGTTGGAACGACGAATACGACCCCACGAACGGGACGGTCACGGGCGGAAACGTGACGCGATTCTTCAAGAACGGAGCGACCGCGACGGATGCGTTCCGAACCAAGCCCTAAGGAGCACGGCATGTCCTGCCTGAAAGCCCTGAAGCAAAC
>JBBQYG010000115.1:0-13084 GCA_038208905.1 Candidatus Sumerlaeia bacterium
ACCTGCACCAGCACGCAGTCCTCGATCAGCTCGATGCCATTCGCGGCGGCGTAGTCGCGGATTTCCAGGCTGCGGGTGCCGGGTTGCATCCAGGCGTAGCGGATGCCGGCGGCCTTGATGTCCTCCATGACGCGGAGGCCGGTGTCGGGGTTGACGACCATGTCGATCACGTCGGGGACGGTGGGGAGGTCGGCGATGCGCGTATAGACGGGGTCGCCGTCGATGTCCTTCAGGCGCGGGTGGATCGGATAGACGGTGTAGCCGCGGTCCTTGAGGACGCGGAAAATCTTGTAGCCATAGCGTGCCGGATCGTCGTGGGCGCCGACGACGGCCCAAGTCTTCATGGCGAGGGTGGTGGGAATGAGCGGGTTCATGGAGTGGGTTGATCCTGCCGAAGTTTACGGAGACCTTCGTTGACCAAATCCTTGGCCGATTGATTCCCGATGGGCAATCGCTCGCGGCGCGCCATTGACCGGTCCGCTGCTGCCCTCCGTCGATCTCGGTCCGTCGCGGGCGGAACGATAGAAGCGATGACCACGCAATCGCGCTGAATCTCGACGACTTCACCCAATTCCACCCGCCGAAGCACCTCGTCGAACCGGGCTGCGGCTTCATTTTCGTTGAGAATCAGCACGGCGCGCCTCCTCGCCGCGCGGATGACTTCGAGGAACATCCTTCGTAGATCAGATCGCGGATGGAAATATCGCCAAGCGTGGGGAGCGTCGCCCTCCGTGCCCGAAGCTGCTCCAGTGCCAGCGTGGCCTCCGCCGGGATCTCGCCCCGGGGCGTGGTGACTGCCGACGGCGCGGGGATCACGGTCTCGCCCCCGTCCAGGTGGCGAATGACTTCGGCAAACCGTGATGGGGCTTCGCTTTCGTCCAGTGTCAGCATGCACGAAACTCCTTCTGCGGGCAGCGTGTCCTACGAGTGCAATTGAGCCTCCCCGAGCCTTTGCCTGTCAACAGCGGCAGCAATGGGAGAGGATGTTCAACCGGCGACGGCGACGGCCCCCGCGGCTCCCTCCAGCGTGGCGACGATGGCGGCGAAGCATTTGTCGCCGGCGTGTTCCTCCTTCATGGCGAGCACGACGCCGTCGAGGCCGTCGGCGTGGGCGCTGAGGACGGCGCCGGTCTTGAGGCCCGCGTCGCGGATGAGGGCGGCGGCGGTGTCGGGCGTTGAGCCGATGAAGGTGAGCCGGACCTTGGCGGCGGATTTCTTGACGCCGGCGATGCGCAGCGGCTGGCACGCGATGCGGACACGGTAGCTATCGATGAAGCGGCGGGCCTCGATGGGGAGCTCGCCGAAGCGGTCGCGCATCTCGGCCTCCACGTCGTCGATGTCCTTGGCCGCGCGGGCGGAGGCGAAGCGCTTGTAGAAGGTGACGCGCTGCGCCTCCAGCGGGACGTACTGCGGCGGTATATACAGGCTCGCGTCCCAGCGGATGTCCACGTCCACGAATCGCACGGTTGAGCGCCCGCGGAGGGAGTCCACCTTGTCCTGCAGGAGCTCGCAATACAGCTCGAATCCGATCTCGGTGATGGTGCCGTGCTGGGCCTTGCCGAGGATGTCTCCGGCGCCGCGGATTTCAAGGTCGCGCATGGCGATGGAGAATCCCGCGCCGAGCTCGGCGAAGTCCTCGATGGCTTGCAGGCGCTTCACGGCGGATTCGGTGATGCCCTTGCCGGGGGGAACGATCAGGTAGGCGTAGGCGCGGCGGCGCTCTCGCCCCACGCGCCCGCGGAGCTGGTAGAGCTGGGCCAGGCCGAAGGCATCGGCGCGGTTGATCACGATGGTGTTGCAGTTGGGGATGTCCACGCCGCTCTCGATAATCGTGGTGGCAACGAGGATGTCGAACTGGCGGTCGATGAATTGCAGCATCGTGTCCTCCAGCTCGGTCTCGTTCATCTGGCCGTGGGCGTGGGTGACGCGCGCGTGGGGGACGATTTCCTTCAGGCGCTTGGCGACTTCCTCGATCGTGCGGACGCGGTTGTGGACGAAGTACACCTGGCCGCCGCGATTCAGCTCGCGAAGAATCGCCTCCGCGATCTGCTCCTCGTCGAACTGGATGATCTTGGTCTTGATCGGCTGGCGGTCGGGCGGCGGCGTGGTGATGATGGAAAGATCGCGCAGCCCGCTGAGCGCCATGTGCAGCGTGCGCGGGATCGGCGTGGCGGAGAGCGTGAGCAAGTCCACCTCGCGCCGCATCTCCTTCAGGCGGTCCTTGGCCTTCACGCCAAAGCGCTGCTCCTCGTCCACCACCACCAGGCCCAGGTTCTTGAACGCGACGTCCTTGCCCAGGAGCGCGTGCGTCCCCACGACCACGTCGAGTTCGCCGCTGCGCATCCTGGACTTGGTATCGCGGACCTCGTTGGGCTTGCGGAAGCGCGAGATCATGTCGAGCCGGATCGGGTAGTCGGCAAAGCGCTCGCGGAAGTTGTTGTAGTGCTGCTGGGCCAGGATCGTGGTGGGGCAGAGCACGGCGACCTGGCGCCCGCTCTGGTGGGCCTTGAAGATCGCGCGGATGGCGACCTCGGTCTTGCCATAGCCCACGTCTCCACAGACGAGGCGATCCATCGGGCGCCCGCGTTCCATGTCGGCCTTGGTTTCGTCGATGGCGCGGATCTGGTCGGGGGTTTCCTGGTAGAGGAAGCTGGCCTCGAACTCGCGCTGGAGCGATGTGTCGGCCTTGTGGGGATCGCGGGTGGCGGATTCGCGCGCGGCGTAGAGTTCCAGCAGCTCCTCCGCGATGCGCTCGATCTCCTCCGTGTGCTTCTGGCGGCGCTTGGCCCATCGTCCGCCGCCCAGCTTGTCCAGCGTGGGCTCGGCGGATTCGGGGCCGGAGTAGCGCTGCACCTTGTGGATCTTGTCCACGGGGACCAGCAACTTGTCGTTGTCGGCGTATTCGATCTCGATCAGGTCCACCATGCGGCCGTCGATCTGCTGGACGCGCATGCCCAGGAATCGCCCGATCCCCTTGTCCACATGGACCACATAGTCGCCGCGGCGGATTTCGCTGCTGCCGGCGATGGGCTTTCCCTTGTATATCTTCCTATACACATAGCGGCGCTTGTAGCGCCCGAATATCTCGCGGTCGGTCATCACGCAGAGGCGCGCGTCGGCCAGCGCGAATCCCGTCTGCACGGCGCCCACCGTCAGCAGCACGTCCTGGAATCCGCTCAGCGCGTTGGTTACGTTGAATCCCTCCGTCCATCCGCTGCTATGCACGGCCACGGCGCTGATTTCGCGCTCGCGGAGCAGTTCGTCGAATCGCTGCACCTGGCCATCGTTGTCGCACACCACGGCGACCAGGAAATCCTTGGCCTGGAACTTGGCGATCTGGGCGATCCACGAATCCAGCTCCGCCGTGGCGGCGCCGTATTCCTGATAGTCGAACGCCACGCGGACGGAATGGCGGTCGGCCTCGGCGGGGGCGTTGGCGCTGTGCTCCATGCGGCGGAAGCGCTTGAGGGCGGCGGGAATCTCCGCCGCGCGCAGCAGCAGGGTATCCGGCGACGGCAGCGCCTCCTCGCTCTTGCGGCTCGCCATCTCGAACTGCCGCTCGACGGCGCTCTCGAAGTACGTGCAGACCTCCGCGAAGCGCTCCGGCGATTCCATCACCACCAGGGTGTCCTCGGGCAGGTGATTCAGCAGCGTCTCCAGCTTTCCCCCGCCGCGGACGAACGACTCGATCTGGCCCTTGAGCCGCGCGGGCTGGATCACGATGGAGGCATCGGGCCCCAGATCGGCCAGGCTGCGCTGGGTTCCGATATCGAAATGGCGGATGCTCTCGATCTCGTCGCCAAACAGGTCCACGCGATAGGGATGCTCCGCGTTGAGCGGATACAGGTCCACGATGCCTCCGCGGATCGAGAACTCGCCGCGCGCCTCCACCAGGGGGACCAATTCGTAGCCCGCCCGTTCGAGCTGCTCCGCCAGCTTCGCCGTGTCCAGCCGCTCGCCCCAGCGTATAGACACCGTCAGGCCGCGCATGTGCTCCTCGGGGAGCACCTTGAGCATCAGCGCATCCACGGGCGCGCAGACTGCGAAGGGCGGCTCCTTGGGATTCGACCGGCGGCGCAGGATCGCCTCGAACACGTCGAGCGACTTGGCGGCGATCTCGATGGAGAGATCGTCCTCGTCATAGGGGAGAACCTCCCACTTGGGCAGGTGCAGAGCCCGTGCCACGCCAAAGAATTCCAGATCGCCCGTGATGTCCTCCGCGCGCTCGCCCCCCGCGGTCAGCACCAGCAGCGGGCGGTTCTCCGTCCGCATCAACTCCGCCAGGACAAACGGCAGCGCCGACCCGGGAAGCCGCTCCAGCAGGATCGTCCGCTTCCCTTCGCGCAGTTCCGCCTGCACGCGCTTCAGCGGCGCCGACCGCTCCGCCAGCAGCTTGTGAAACACCTCGACGGGACTGGCCTCGGGCACGGGTGGCTCCTTGAGTAAAAGCACGATTCCGCGACGAGGTCCGATTCAGACCCTCGCCGCTTCCGTGCGTATTAAATGGCGGGATGGTGCCGGGGTAAAGGGGGAAGGCAAAGCGGCGGCGGCCAAGGTACTCCCTGGGCGTTTTCGGTATAGTTGTTGTCCAGCTCCGCCTACCTGGCCTTTTGCGGGAAATCGGACCCTCGCCGGATTCAGTCGGCTTTCGCGAGTAGGAACGCACAACCGCGACGCTTCGGAAGTCGCTTCAGGCGGGAAAGCTACGCGCGATTGTCCCAACGAGCTGAATCAGCTTCGGAAGCTTCGACAGCCCGGGAATATCCGTGAACGAATGGTGCACGGGGGCGACCACGCGCTCCGGCAGAGAGGGCGTTGCGGGAGCAAGCCAAGGGTACTCCGCATTTACTCCAATGGCCAACGCGGGTGCGAGTCGCTCAAGGTAGTCCACCGCGGGAAGAAGTCCGTCGAGGTACTTCTCCCTTTGTTCCTTGTTCATCCCCAGGGCCCGATGGAAATCACTTGTGAGGGGGCCACCCATCTTGAGGGACCTGATCAGCTTCGTCGCACCGGCGTGTGAGTATGAAGGTCTCGTCATGAAGCCGGGTAGCGTGCCCACCCCCTTCGCGAATTTCTCCAGCGCCATCTGGAGCTAGTGGAGAGTATGGCACATCGGCACATCCTTGCTCTTGCTCAAGAGAAGCGCCACTTCATAGTCTGAACACGCTTGGGCCAGAAATGCGGATCTGCAGTCCACGCCACTCACCCGTGATCGCGATCAAAAATGAGTTTGGCCTGACTCCATTCCGCATCCCAATCGCTCGGCAACGGGATTCTCTTGTCTTCCTTCGGATGGATCAGCGCGATACCGGAGGGAAAGGGAATTCCCTGGGCGGGCATGAAGTAGAAAGGGTGAGCAATTGCGTCAGGCTCCATGATGGAATCCTCGTCCACCGCCACGAGGCGAATTACCCTGTCGTCGGGGAACCAGTATATCTTGGAAATGGTGGCCTCGGATTCCGCGTTGGCTTTTGCCAGCGTCCGCGCGGCCTCCTCGATTGTCTGCGCGCTCATTCTCTTTGTCTCCTTGGATTGCTTGCGCATAATGACAGGCGCGCCCGCCGATATGCTCCCCTTACAATTGCAGATGCCCCGGAACCGCTATCGAGTCAACGGGCGGTTCTGGTGATTCGGGCACGACCGAAGGTCCGCCTTCCGCAAAACCTACCGTGACCTGAAGCGCCTGGTTCCCTTCCTTAAGCAGGCGCTCCATGTCGCGCTGCAATTCCATCGCCGTGACGATGCGAAGGAAGACCGCCGGCACCAAGCCCCGCAGCAACACCCCCGCCGCCTTGGCCGTCGTCCACCAACCGGCCCCCGGCCCCTCCGACAGGCTGATGCCCCCCGCGCCCATCCGTGCTCCCTATAGGACATTCGAGTCAGCGACCGCAGGCCCGCGTTGCCAGCGCGCACCGCCGCATACACACGATTCTCACCCGCCCGCTTCAGCAGCGGGTCAAGCTTTACGAGCCAGCGCGGGAAGAGGGGCGGAGTGTCGGGCGGCTCCATGTAGCGCGTTTCGGCAAATGAATTATACGAGTGGAAATGGTGGTGCATCCTATGGACTCCACACAACCTGAATTGCGGCTGCCGTGTTGCCATTCCAGGATGCCCGCTTCGCGCGTCGGGACAGGTTCGTCCGTTGGGGGTGTTATCCGCGCGATGACGGGAAATTCGGTGGCCACGGGGTGTGGCCTGTGCGCATTCTTCTCCAGCACACTGAATTGCCATCCCCCGCTCGAAACTGCCTCATGCATCGATTCCATTTAGTGATTCTCCTTCTGATGCTCTCGCTGGCGTCGGGTTGCTCGCTCTTGGGCGGCAGGGCGGATCGCGAGGCGGCGGCGCTGGACGAGTCGGCGCGCAACGCGCTTCGCGATGACCTGCGGTCGACGGCCAACCAGATCGAGGCGGTCCTG
This sequence comes from Candidatus Sumerlaeia bacterium, assembly GCA_038208905.1. GTDB lineage: Bacteria > Sumerlaeota > Sumerlaeia > SLMS01 > SLMS01 > JBBQYG01. Next base: position 6,420 of record JBBQYG010000115.1, read on the forward strand.
GAGGAGAGCGGCAGCCGACTGCGCGGCCAGAAGTTGACCCGTGCCCAGCGGGAGTCCGCGGCGCTGGGGAAGCCGCGCATCGCCGCCGCCTTTCGCGAGGAGTTTGGCCGCGCGGACGAGACCACGGCCCTGCTTGGCGCGTGGGGGTTGTCGATGCGCATGGCCCACTATCTGGCAACTGGGGAGGGTAAGGCGCTCTATGGCGCGGGCCAGCCGGAGGCGCTTCGCGCGGCGCGCGAAATCGAATCCGCCCTTGATGGCATCGCCGCGCGGCACCTTGATCCCGCCAAGATCGCGTCAACGCGCTCCACGCTGGAGACAACCGCGCGCGCCAATCCCATGAAGGGCGTGTATGAGATTCCCGCGATCACGGAATCCGCCGCCGAACTCATCCCGATGGAGGTGCTCTCCACCCTGACGCGCATCCCCTTCCTGCCGTTCCGCGCGGTCAGGGGAATCACCGACACGGCGACCAGCGTGCGCGATTTCAACCGGACGGCGGAGCGATTCGCCGACATCGTGGAAGACCTTCCCCGCGAGACGCGCTGGCAGAGCGAGCTCCTTCTCCTTCGCCTGGAAAGCAGCGACGTCGTGACTTCCGCCGTGGCGAGCATCGACGAAACCGCGCGCAACACCACGCGCTATGCCGAAGTGGCGGAGCGCCTTCCCGAAAGCGTTGGCGAGGCCGTGCGCCAAGCCGTCCGCGAGGCCGCCGAGGAGATGGCGCGCCAGCCGGAGCTGCGCGAGGGCCTTCGCGAAGTGACCATCGCGGCCGAGGCGCTCCGCACTGCCGTCTCCGAGGCACGCGCCACGCTTGCCGAGGCCAAGCCGCTCCTCGATCAGGTCAATGACATCGGCAAAACGTGGGAGGGCACCGCCACCGAGGCCCGCGGCTTGCTGCAAATCGTGGACGAGATGGATCGCCGGTCGGGTCCGCCGAAGCCGGATTCGAAGCCGTTCAATATCCTTGAATACAAGCAGACCTCCGACTCCGTCCGGGAGACCCTTTCAGAGGCGGGCACGGTGCTGCGCGACGCGGAGACCCTTGCCAGCCGCGCGGAGCCACCACCCGTCCTTGGCCATGCCGCCGCCGAGGCCCGCGCCGTGATCGACCACCTTTTCTGGCGCGCGGTGCAGTTGCTGGTGCTGGCGGGAATTGTGGCGGTGGCTGTTGGGTTGTTGTGGCGGCGGGGAAGGAAAGGGGAGTAGCTTCAATGCGAGCCGAATCAATTGCCGCAGTTCTTGGAGCAGTACGGCCTCAAGCTTCGCGAGGAGGACTAAGGAGCGGGCACCATGCGCGACTATCACATCAATGTCTCCTACTCGGAGGAGGATGGAGGCTGTATCGCCGACATTCCCGATCTGAGGGCTTGTTCCGCCTTTGGCGCGACTCCCGGGGAGGCGCTTCGCGAGGCATTGGTGGCACGCGACTCGTGGCTGGAAACAGCGCGGGAGGCCGGGAAGCCGATCCCGCCACCGCGCTATCGTCCGGCAATCTATGAGGCCGCCTGACCGCTCCTCGCCGCCGCCGTCCTCTCTCCCCCCCCGCGATCGCCTCACGTTCCGCCGTGCGATGCTGGCGTGGTACGATGCCAACCGCCGCGACCTGCCGTGGCGGGGCTCCCGCGACCCCTACGCGATCTGGCTGTCGGAGGTCATGCTTCAGCAGACCACCGTCCGCACGGTGGAGCCGCGCTGGCGGCGCTTTCTGGAGCGATGGCCCACCCTCGCCGATCTTGCGGCGGCGCCGCTGGATGACGTCCTGCACGAATGGACCGGCCTTGGCTACTATGCCCGCGCACGCAACCTGCATCGCGCGGCGGTCGCCGTGGCGGCGGACTTCGGCGGCAGAATGCCCGCGCGATACGAGCTGCTGCTGGCGCTCCCCGGCATGGGGCCCTACACTGCCGCAGCCGTCGCCTCCATCGCGTTTGGCGAGGCCGTCGCCGTGGTGGATGCGAATGTCGAGCGCGTGCTGGCGCGGCTGTTGGCCATCGAGGACGACATCAAGGCTGCCCGCGCCCGCGCGGCGCTGAGGGGCGCGGCGGGGGAACTGCTCTCCGACCTTCGCCCCGGCGATTTCAACCAGGCCATGATGGAGCTTGGCGCGACCATCTGCCTTCCCCGCGTGCCGCGATGCGGGGAGTGCCCCGTGGCCGAGCTGTGCCGCGCCCGCGCCGCCGGCATGGAGACCGCCTATCCGCGCATGGCGCCCAAGGCGCCGATGGAGGACGCCCGCGAGGCGGCCATCGTCCTGACGCGCGGAGAAAAGATACTCCTCCTCCGCCGCCCCGCCGGCGCCAGCTTTGGTGGCATGTGGGAAGTGCCGCGCGTGCGCTGCGTTCAGGGTGAGTCGAGCGAGGAGGCCGCGCTCCGCGCCGTCGCCGAGCTGACCGGCCTCGCCGCGCCCGCCGATCCGCCGCGCCTGATCCTCAGGCTGCGCCACACCGTCATGCGGTCGCGCATCGAGCTCCGCGTCTTCCAGTCCCCCGCCCCGGCGGGCCGCCCCAAGGCGACGAAGCACGAGGAACTCAAGTGGGCCACCGCCGGGGAGTGGCTGGACCTTCCCAAATCCACGACGATGGCCGACGTGGCGAAGCTGTTGGCCGGATGGCGCCCATCTCCACCGGCCTAGGAGCGACACTCGAAAATCCCGTCGCGCCACACGGTAGCATCGGCGTCTCGCCCATGCCCTGCCAGCTTACGAATTCCGCGAAGGTTTCCGGGCGCCGCTGCATGGGCGAGACGCACCATGCTCCTGTGCTCCGCGCTCGCGAGCGTGTTCTGAAATCTAAAATGCGATGACTACGCCACCCGGGAATGTACTCGTCATTCCCGGGTGGCGCGGCTTACTTTCCCTCCATCACCCGGTACACCGGGATGACCTTGGTTTCCTTGTCCACTGTTTCGAAGTACGCCGCGTCCTTGTACAGGCCATAGAGCAGGCACGGCTCGATGGCGAGGACGGCGCGGCGGGCGTAGGGCGGGTCGAGGCGGACGACGAGGCTGCCGACGGCGAAGGTGTGGGGCTTGGCCTCCTCGCGGGAGACGATCTGGCGGCCGGAGAACCGGTTGTAGATCGGGTCCTCGGCGGGCTCGACGGCGTCCAGCGTACACTGCTCCGCCACGATTTCCTTCTCCGCATCCAGCACCTCGAAGGGGATCCCGTGGCGCGTCAGCAGCGCGCCGTAAAGTTCCGCGTGCTGGGCCGCGATCACATAGGCGCGGGGCGCCGCGACAACGTCCTTGATGATGCGGTCCTGGTGGAAATTCCCAGTGCGGATTATCAGCTCCTTCTGGGTGGCGGTGTCGATGACGGGATACTCCACCGTGCGGACGTCCGTCGCGGTGCCCCAGAAGTAGTTGGTGGCGATGAACTCGGGAAGCGGCGCCTTGCGGGATTCCGCGATCATGCGGATGTCGCGGCGGAAGTCCTCGCTATGCGTGAGGAACCGATTGAGGAGGACGTGATAGGCCTCGATGCGGCGGGGAAGATCGCCATTGGGATCGGCGCGCTTCACGCCGGACTCGATGATGAAGGAAAGGCCGCCGTACATCGCGAGGCCGTTGCGGGCGTCGTCGGGCTCCAGGGTGCTGTAGCGCTGCTCCTCGTGGGGGGGCGGTCCGCCAAGGTTGTAGCGGACGTAGTTGATCCCCTTCTTCTTCATGGCGGGATGGGCGCCCTCGATCCAGCGCATGCCGGCCTCATAGTTGGCGCTGCCGTAGATCGGGTTGGCCGCCGTATCCATCATGATGATGGGCCACTCGTCCCACCCCTTGTCCTTGTAGTCGCGGCTGTCGCGGGCGAACTCGTGGCAGTCCACGGAGACGTGGGGCTGAAGGCGCCGCGCGACGGCGTGAATGGTCTGGACCTCGACCTGCTCCAGCAGGCGGTGGTCGCGATTCATGTCCGCGCGGAGCGAATTCGTCCGCCGGTCGGCCACCGCGCCGTCGGGGTTGACGTTGGGCATGATCCACAGGTCCACGTTCCTGGGAAGCGACTTGGGATTCAGGGCGATGCTGCGAATCATGTAGGTGAGCGCGTCGCGGCCCGCGGCCTCGTCGCCGTGTTGGGCGCCGATGAAAAGGACGCGCCACGGCGCGGATTCGCCGCCGCGATTGAGGTGCACCAGAAACAGGGGGCGGCCCTCTCCGCTCTTTCCCGCCTCGGTCACCGTGATGTGATCCTTGGTGTCGGCCCAGGCCATCAACTCCACCAGCGAGTCGAAGGGAATTGGCGCCTTCAGGTCTTCGAAGTCTGCGGGAAAGCCCGGATTGACCGGCTGGGAAAAGGCGCCGTGGGAGATTGTGACGGCGAGAATCAAAGCCCCCAGAATCCTTCGGGTGATCTTCATGGTGCACTCCTCGATTGAATCTCAAAACGATGGGGGAGGATAGCCCTCAGATCAATATCAGTTTTTTTTGGCGGGGGGGGTGGCGGGGAAGGGCAGGGAGAATCAGGGAACGGCGGAAAAGGCGGGGAAGGCGGATGCCCCACGCCCCCGACCGTCCAGCATCCGCCCCGTCGGTCCTACCGGTCCCGCGAGTTGACTGGTCGGCCCGGCCAGAACTTTTGCGGGGGTGTTGTTATTGTCTTGACCCGGCGGGGGGCGGTGGTCAGGTTTCGCTTACGCATTACCGCCAGCAGGCATTCGCCCTCGCGGCATTCCGCAGGATTCTCTCGCCTTATCCCCTCTACCCCGCTCCGATGACCAAGTAGTTGCAAACTTGCCATCGCGCGGACCGCGAGGGGGGCAGGATGGAGAACCCGGCAAAAGCCCCGAGGATGATGTACCGCTGGCGTCGTATCTCCCCAACATTGGAAGGATTTTGACATGGCAACGCAGACGGGCACCGTGAAGTGGTTCAACGACAGCAAGGGCTTTGGGTTTATCGCCGCCGACGACGGCGGAAACGACCTCTTTGTCCATCACACCTCGATCCAGGTTAGCGGGCATCGCACGCTTACCGAGGGTCAGCGGGTCTCCTTCGAGGTCGTTTCCGGCCCCAAGGGTCCCAAGGCGGACAAGGTTACGCCCATCGCCGGCTAAGGCGCCCGCTCAACCGACAACCGACTGATCCCGCTGGCCGGATGGGGGTGTTTCCCCACCCGGCCAGCGTTCTATTGATCGCCCCCGGCTAGGCAACGCACCCGAGGAGCATGTGGCACCGTGGCGGACGACCGGCAGGATTTCCCACCGCTCCCCCCGTGGTTCCGCTCGCCCCTAGGCCAGTTCGCCGCCGCCCTCGCGGCCGTGGGCCTTTTTGCGTGCTACTGGTTCTTCCAGGTCGCTCCGCTGACTAGCGACGTCTATCGAGGCCAGCACACCGGCATCGTTGGATTCGCCTCCCACCAAGCCGACTACAAGCACCTCTACCTGGGCAGCAAGCTGCTGGGCGCGGGGCTGTCTCCCTATGACGACGCGGCGATGATCGCAACGGCCGGCGAGTACAGCCAGACCGTTGACGTGCGCTTTCGCGGCATCCTTCCCTACGTCTATCTGCCCTTCACCGGGCTCGTGATGACCCCCCTCACGGCGTTGCCGTTTGCGTGGAGCGCCGTCGCCTTCCAGTTCGTCAACCACCTGGCAATCCTTGGCGGGCTGCTGATCGCCGGGGCCGCGTGCCGGTGGAGGCACGACTTCTGGTCCGTGGCGATCCTGGTCGCGATGGCGGCGTTCAACGGCACGGTCTGGCGCCAGAACGACGCCGGCCAGCTCAACGCGATCCTCTTCCTTGGCATGGCGGTGCTGTATCTGGCGCTGGTGCGCGGGTGGCACGATTCGCTGATCGGCTTCGTGGCGGCGTTTCTGGCGATGTTCAAGCTGACGCCGGGGATCTTTCTGATCTGGTTCCTGCTGCGCGGGGAATACCGCCGCGCCGCGTGGATGGCGGGGATGATGGCCGGCATGGTGGCGATCGGCGTTGGGACCTTCGGGCTCGACCGGCACTTGGAGTTCCTCCCCGTGCTCCGCGACATGGGCTATGGCCGCTCCACGTGGGCGGAGCACGGCCAGACGTTTTTCCGCGACACCTTCAATCAGTCGTTCAACGCGCTCTTCCACCGGCAGCTCGGCGGCAGCCCCACGCTTGCCAACGGGCTCACGTGGGTCGCCTCGCTTTCGATCCTCGGGCTCTTTGCATGGCACGGCATCCGGCGCCGCGGCGCGCCGCTGGGCGCGTCGTTCTCCGCGGCGGTGGCGGTGTCGCTGCTGGTGCCCAGCATCCTGTGGGACCACTACCTCGTGCAGTTGCTGCTGCCGATCGTCATCCTCGCGACCACCGCCCGCGGCTGGCGCCTGTGGAGCCTCGTCGCCTGCGCCGCGCTGGTCTCGGTATGGATTCCCTTCGACGACATGGCGCCGAACTCCGTCCTGCAGAACGCGAAGCTGCTTCCGGTGCTATGGGTGTTTGGCATGGCGGTGTGGTCGGGTGCGCCGAGGGAGGAATGATCGACCACGCAGGCAGAGCGGAATGCCATTCCCCAGGCATTCTTTTCGTCGCACGATCTCTCCGCGATCAGCATCTAGAGTGACTCTCGAAAGTCCTGTCGTATTCCAACGTAGCTTGGGCGTCTCGCCCGAGCCCCGTCGCCCCCACACGCGGGCAAGATGCCCACGATACTCTTTTACGGCGTCCTCCATCGCGACAAGACTTTCGAGAAC
>JBBQYG010000116.1:0-13057 GCA_038208905.1 Candidatus Sumerlaeia bacterium
GGCGGTTCAGGCCAGCAACGGCAAAGACGGCATCCGCATCCCGTTCTGAGGCCACTCCGCTGATCCACAAGGTCTTCAAATGCGTCTGCAAGAATACGACGTTTGCGGATTGGCTGCGCGCGAAGAACGAGCACGGATGGACCCTTGAAGAGGCCGCGCGGGAGACGCTGTGCGGAGAGGGCTGTGGTATGTGCAAGCCCTACCTGCGCGTGGTCGAGGCCACCGGCAGGACGGAGCTGCCGCCGATGATTCCGGAGGACCTGAACGATCTGGTTTCGTGACTGGCTCACGGGCAATCGCGCCGCCGGGTGCCCTCAGAACCAATCCTTACCCTGCACCGCGTAGATCTGATAGAAGTCCTCGTCGGACTTGGTCAGATAGATGATCCCCTCGATGAATCCGATGATATTGAGGGCGAGGACTCCGAGGATGGGAACAATGAGACACATGCCCGTAACCAGACATACAAACCATGTGGCCAGCATGATAAACCCAGCCGTGTTCCGGCCGATGATGAACTTGTGTATTCCGAATCCCCCGAAGAGGATCCCGATGACACCCGCAGTGATCTTCTTGCTCGCGAAGGCCTTCACCTCCGGGCGGAAGGACGCATTTCCACCGGAGACGACGAGGCCAGTTGGCAGAGGCGCCTGAAGGTGTCCGCCACAGGATGGACACTGGACAGCGCTGCCTGCCTGCGAACTCTGGATGGCCATCTGGGCCTGGCAGTGCGGACACCCGATAATCAACGGGGCCGGTGGAGCCGTTGATCGTTCTTGCGCCTGTGGGTATCCGGGAATCTCGCTCAATCCAGCCCTCCAACGATGATTCTCCGACCGTCGCGAAAGAATGTGGCAGCGTCAATGCGCATAGATAGGGCCGTTTCGATGGACTCTGCGGGATCGGCGCGATGATCGGCCCACGTGCTGGCAGGCCGCTCGTAACCGGCATCGGCAGCCTCCCCTTCGCAACCGTCGAGGAGGCGATCCGCTTCGTCGAGGAAACTTCCCCGCTACTTCCCTACTTCCCACAGCTCCCGAATCGCTCCACCGGCGAGCTGATGCTCGCCCAACTCGTCGATGGGAACGACGCGGTCGCATCCCTCTCGCGCGACGACGCAATCGCGACGCTGATCTCCGAGCCATCGATGCCGCAGCAATCCTTCTCCGCGTGGCTCGCGTTCCTTGCGGCGCTGGACGCGGGCGCTTTCCCCCATGCCACCGCCATCAAGAGCCAAGTCGTCGGCCCGATCACGGGAGGGCGATGGCTCGCCGCGGGGCGAGGGATCGAGGAGGAGATCGCGGATCGAGTGGTGCGCCTCGCGCTTATTCAAATCGCCGAATTGAAGCGGCGGTCAGCCCGTGTGATTCTGCAACTTGACGAGCCCGGATTATCGGATGCCACGCATACGGAACGCGCGAGACTCGCGCGCGCCGTGTCTACACTTCGCGACGCCGGGGCGATCACGATGATCCACTGCTGTGCGAGACTGGAGGAAGACAGCGCGTTCTTTGCCGCAGGCGCCGACATCCTGTCGTTCGATGCGATGCTGAATCCACCGGAGACACCGCTCGTCGCAACCTTCGCGCGCCACCTGAAGGCGGGCGGAACCATCGCCTGGGGTCTGGCCCCGACCGGCCCTCGCCAAGATGGCGAAGGGGATGCTTGCCTTGCTGCCGCAACCGCTTGGCACGACGCCATGGCCCGCGCTGGTCACACGATGGCGGGGCTCGCCACACCCGCGTGCGGCCTCGCGAATTGCGGCAGCGGCGAGCGGGCAGCGCAGATCATGGAGCTGTGCCGCGTACAGGGGTAGCGTGGGCGCTCGGGATTTGAAGAGCGGCTACTTCCCTGCTTCAGCGACTTCCAGAACGGACTCCGCGGGAACTGATGGTTCCACTTTCGCCGCCTTGGGCTTCGCCTCTCCCGCCTTGCCGCTGAATTCTCCGCCGTCCTCCACGCTGAGCTTGGCAGGAGGAAGGCCAGTCATCTGGCGCAGCAGGCGGATGAGCGTGGGCCGCATTCGCTTGCGATCAACCACCATATCCACAAAGCCGTGATCGCGCTGGAATTCCGCTGTCTGGAAATTCGCGGGAAGCTGCTGCTTGATCGTCTGCTCGATGACGCGCTTGCCGGCAAAGCCGATGTTGGCGCCGGGCTCCGCGATGATGATGTCGCCGAGCGACGCAAAGCTCGCCATCGTGCCGCCGGTGGAGGGATCGCACAGGATGCTGATGAAGGGAATTCCCGTCTCCTCCAACTTCGCGCAGAGGATCGACGTCTTGGCCATCTGCATGAGGGAAAGAATGCCCTCCTGCATGCGGGCTCCTCCACTGGCGGTCACGGTGATGCAGGGGATGTGTTCCTTCAGGGAGAGCTCCATCGTCCGCGCGATGCGCTCGCCGGTGGCCGCCCCCATCGAGCCGCCGATAAAGAAGAAATCCATCGCCGCGATCGCGATCGGCACCTCCCCGATCTCGCCGCGTCCGCAAATGACTGATTCCGTCTCGCCGGTCTTCTCGGTGGAGGTCTTGATCTGGTCCGCATACCGCGCTTTCCCCTCGAACTTGAGCGGGTCCGCGGGCGTGATGCCGCCGAACAACTCCTCGAAGCTGCCGGGATCGACAAGCTGGGTGATGCGCTCGCGCGCGCCCACGCGATCATGGCGTCCGCAGGCGGGGCACACGCTCAGCATGGCCTGAAAGTCCTTCCGCAGGGGCGTCGCGCCGCACTGGGGGCACTTGTGCCACAGGTCCTTGGGGATGCGGTCCTTGAGTTCCGGCGCGCGCGGCGTGGTGATGTTGATGTATTCGGGAGTCGGCCTGCGGAACCAATGCATGACGCGGGGGCCCTTCCGGGTGGGCTGGGGCGGACGACACACGTCTGCCATGTGAGGGCATGAATGTCGGCCCGCCGGCGAAGCAGGTCAAAAGGATTTCCCGCCGACCTGGCTCTGGCACCGGGGCCGAAACTTGCCATCCGCGAGGTTCCTGGGAGAAAATCGTCCGACACGGGGACCCCGTTGACCGCCGTGCCGTCACTCGAGCCTCGCTTCACGCGATTTCCGGGAGGCTCAATCGCGTTCAAGAGTTTCCTTGCCTGCCTTGCAGTCGCAACGAGCGCGTTGAGCCATAGCCCGCGGCGACGTTTCCGAATTCGTGTTGGATGATTGATAGCTGCCCGTCCCATGATCCTCCGTCTCCCGTCGACAGTATGGAGCACTGGAGCGGAATCGGCAAAATTCAGTGGCGCCACATCGGCGGGGGACCCGATTGTCCTTGGGCCAACAACAGCCTGCGACTATCCCCCCGCCAACGGTCCGTCACCATGAAAATCAACAAGCCCCGCCACCCCATCGCCGTGATCGGCTCCGGCATTGCCGGGCTGGCGGCGGCCAACACCCTCAGGGATATGCAGGTGCCCTGCGTCCTGGTCGAGCGTTTTGGGCGCCCCGGCGGGCGGATGAACACGCGCCCCGGCGACGGATGGACGGCGGACCACGGAACGCGGTACATTCGGCGATCCGACCAGACGCTGGCGGCGCTTATCCGGTCCATTGGCTACGAGCAGCGTCGCGTCTCCGTGCAGGGCGGCGTGCATCGCCTCCTGGCCAATGGCACCATCGAAGTCCCGCCCCACGGCGGGCTCGACCTCGACCGCATGTGCCTCGATCTGGGCTTCAACGTCCTGACGGCGGGGCTGGCGCATGGCATTCCGGCGATCTTTGACGCGCCGGTTGCGGCGATCCGGTGGGACAATAGCGCCAACGCCTTCTGGTGGGAGGAAGGCCAAGTCTTCTGGTTCGAGGACGACAAGGGTGAGCCGATCCGAGACCGCACGACGCGGGAGGTGCTCAAGGCCAGCGGCGTGATCCTTGCCACCACGGGAACCGCTGCGCACGCCATCGCGGAGAATAGCCCCGCGCTCCACGATCTGGTCCCCGCACTTTCCGCTGTGAAGTACGACTCATGCTATGCGGCGATTTTCAAGGTTCCCCGCCAGCAGCCCCCGTTCTACGCCCTGGAGGGAGCGCCCGGCGCGCGCATCGCGTGGCTCGCTTTCGAGGACGCAAAGGCTCCCGAGCGCGCCGCGCCGGAGTACTCCGTGGTGGTGGTCCAGGCCAGCGCCGCGTGGAGCGCGGAGCTGATGGCGAAGAGCGACGCCGAGGCGATAGAGGCTGTCTATACGGAGGCCCGCGCGGTGCTCTCCTTCCTGCCGGAATCGCCGATCTCCCAAACGTACAAGCGGTGGAACGTCTCCCAACTCGTGTCGGCGCCCATCGGCCTTCCCGACCGCTGGCCCGTGAACCCAGAGTCTGCCCCGTTTAGCCTCGCGGGCGACTATGTCCTCGGGCCCCGCGCCGAGGACGCCGCGCGCTCCGGCGTGGTGGCGGCCCGTCAGGTCGTCGCGCAGCTTCCCGCGCGGCGGTCGTTCCTCGGGCTCGAGCTGGGCGCATAGCCGTGGATAGGCTGCTCCGCCGCGCGCTGCTGGCGGGGGTTCACTTCTATCAGCGTTGGCTGGGCTGGCTGCTTGGCGGGCACTGCCGCTTTCAGCCAACGTGCTCGTGCTATGCGGAGGAAGCCCTCCAGCGCGGCCCGCTGATCCCCGCGCTGTGGCTGATCGTGTGGCGCCTCGCGCGGTGCCAGCCGCTTTGCAAGGGCGGCTTCGACCCCGTCCCCGAATGGATGAACAAGGCCCCGGAGCGAATGACCAACCCGCCGCAAGGCGAGGGTTAGGACCTTGCCCGCCGCAGCAGTTCGCGGATCTCGCGCTCCACCTCGCGGTCGCCGCCGCGATATCGCCACCGCGTGTACAGTTCGGCAAGCTGCTCGGAATCCGCGGCATCCAGTCCCCGGCGGTTTCCCTGCACGATGATGAGCCTGCCCGGCGAATCCGCGCCCGCCAGCCGGGGAATCTCTCCTCCAAGGGCGCGCAGGATATCCCGGAGGAGGCGCGGGGCCTCCGCGCGCGGCTCGGTCGCGCGGCTTGGTCGCGCCACCCTGGGACGGCGCAGATACAATAGCCAAGCAGCGCCATTAATCGCGGCCAGTATCAGCGCGGCGAGCAATACCACCGGCTCCGCAGCGTTGCGTGCGATGCGCGCGCCAGCCCGCAAGAGCGCGCCGCGCTCCCACGTGCGCAGGAACGACGCGACCTCGCGGCGCACGCGGGAGAGCACACGTCGCTGGTTCTCGTATCCATATCCCTCGAAAGCCGTCGCGAGCGCCGCAGTCTGCTCATTGAACACCCTTCGCGCGGCGCCGCCCGCCAATTGGCCGGAGTCAGAGGAAAGCACGGGCGAGGGGGTGGGATCGAATGCCACCCAGCCGCGGCCCGGCAGCCAGGCCTCGACCCATGCGTGGGCGTCGCGGTGATGCACCGAGAGCAGATCCGTCGTTGAATCCATGCTCCCCGGGTTGAAGCCCGTGACGAGGCGCGATGGAATCCCCTCCACGCGAAGCGCCAGCGCATAGGCCGTCGCAAAAAGCTCGCAATGCCCGCGCAGCCCCTCGTCGATGAACCGGCGAATGGCGCCCGGGCCATCCTGATAGTCGCCGACCTCCAGCGTATAGACGCCGTTGCGGCGCAGCCACGACTGCAGGATGCGGGCCTTGTCCACCGGGAGCGTATCGACGTTGGGGACCACGCCGCGGATCGCGAGGCGCAGGGGCTCCTCCAGCGAGGCGGGCACCGCGAGATGGCTTTGCAGCACGGGACCGTCCAGCAGCGGATAATCCGCGTCGGCGGCGGGGAACGACGTGGCAAGGACCGAGTAGGAGATCGGCGTTCGACCACCGCCAACGGATAGACGCCCATCAAGTTCCAGCGCGATCGTGCGCCCCGGTGGAATTCCATCCACCGCGTGGGCCGTCTCGGGCAGCGGCATCACTCCACCGGGGAGGTCCACGATCTCAATCTCGTACCAATCGCGGGGGCCGACGACGTCGACTGGCGCGGAGCCATCCTGCGCATCGCGCGGAGGGAAGGTCACCACGCCGCCCTTGTTTTCGAGAGCGGTCGCATCGGCCCGGGTCGCCAGTCGCTTCCAGTCCCATCCGTCGAAATCGTCCAGGACATTGACGCGATACCTCAACTCGCTCGGCGCGACGGCGGCGCCCTTCGCGACCACGCGGAAGGCGATGCCCTCCGTCAGCTTGATGTCGGCCATGCTGCGCAGGGAGACCGTCTCGGAGAAGCCTGCCTGCACCACGACCCTGTCGCGCGGCTCAAGGCGGAGGTCCTGCGATTCCATCGACGTGGGAGCGCGAAATCGCGGTGCGGCGAGAAAGACGAGCATCGTGACGAGCAGGAGGAGCGGGCTGACTCCCCACACCGAGCGCAACGACACGGGCGCAACTTCGTGCGGTGCGCGGCGAGCCGAAACCCCTGCGCGGAAATGCCCAAGCAAGTTGAGCAACTGGGCGCTGGCCACGCACCAGCCCACCAGGATCACCAGTCCCAGCAGGCCGCCACCCATCAAGCCGCCCACCAGCAGGAGCAGCGCGCCCAGCGCCCAGATCTGAAGGTGCTCGCGAAGCCCCCTCGGGCTGAACCAGTGCATGATCAACAGGAAAAGGCAGATCGAAACAAGCGCGAGAAAGGATGGAATCGCGCCCACCAAGTTCGCGACCGCCATGCAACCAATAAAGAGCCCCGCCGTCGCGCGCCAGACCGTGCGCAGCACCGGGAGCGGCGCCCGCAGCCCGAGGAACAACCCCGGTACAATGAGCAGCGCCGTCAGGAGTGGCAGGACCGGCCTGATACCCGGCACCGGAACCAGCAGGAACAGCGCATAGAGAGTTGTGAAGAGCGACGGAACGTCCAGCGAGCGGAGCGCGGAATCTGTGGCTCCCGTGGCGGGCTTGGGATTGGGCCGGTCCATGGTGGATGGCCTCCGCCGCTAGTAGCGGATAACAGTCACGATGTCGCCCGCGCCACCAGTGGCGGCGTCGTAGCGCCCCAGCCTCAGATAGGTGGCCAGAATGGCCGCCTCGGCCTCGGTCATCGGTGCAGTCTCTTCCGAAGTGAGTGCGGCCTTTGCAGACCGGGATTCGCGACGGATGCGAGCAAAGCGAATGATTGCGTCGGCGGGTCCGGGCTTGAGGTTCACAGCGACCGGCTCGGCTTCCGGAACGGAAGCGAATCTCCACAACTCCGGCGGAAGGTCGAAACGCCCATCGGGCCCTGGGCTGACAATCAGGGCCGCGACATCGCGCGACTCTGTCGCGAGATACAGGTAGGGGGTGGCCGCCGGCTGAAAGGGGTCGCTCGGAACACTCGGGAGATAGACCGTTGGCTGCGTCAGCGCCACCAGTCCTGTGCTCGCGGGGGGAAGAGCGGAATAGTCCATCATGTAGTTTTGGAGCGCGCGAGAGACCGCCCGCTGCTCCTGAAGAACCCGGCTCGCCTTGGTCCGCGAGACAAGCGTCCGCGATGATAGGAAGGCAATCCCACCCAGAATCGCCGCGATAACCACGACCACGGACAGCTCGAAAAGGGTCATGCCGCGCCGAGCCCGAGCGGTGCGGAGGCGACTGACGATGGGGAGTGCAGGTGTCATAAGGTGATCGGTGGCCTTTGGCACTGCGTATCGATACGGAAGCTATTGCCCCGGCAGCGGTTCTGACCCAGAGGTTGACCCCTTTCGGAGTGGACCTGTCAACACCGAGATGAACTCTTTTCCTAGCGGGGGCGCGATGCTGGCGAAAAAAAATACCCACCTCGGCAGCGAAGCGCTCATTCCTGTGGCGATACTGGGTCGCAATGCCCTGAAATTTGTTCGATCCTGCGGAAACTATGGTTTTTTTGCCGGATCGGTCTTTCGCCGGGTCTTCACGCCCCCGTGGCGATGGCGCATGATCGTCGAGCAATGCCGCCTGATCGGCGTGAAGTCCTTCCCAATCGCCGCCATGACCAGCGTTTTCGTGGGCATGGTGATGGTCATCCAGACGGGCGTCCAGCTCATCAAGTTCGGCTCCAAGAATTACGTTCCCGGAATCTCCTTCATCGCCAACGCCCGCGAGTTTGTCCCGGCCTTCTGTGCCATCGTGGTGGGGGCCCGCGTCGCCGCATCCATCACCGCCGAAATCGGCAGCATGCGCGTGACGGAGCAGCTCGACGCCATGGATATCCTCAACGTGGACCCGGTTCGCTATCTCTGCGTTCCCCGCGTCATCGCCATGACGATCATGCTTCCGCTGATCTGCGCGATCTGCCTGGTTACGGGGTTCTTCGGCGGGATGGTCGTGGGCGATGGCGCCTTGGGCATCGATCCGCTGGCGTACTACATGACAACGCTGAAGTTTGCCAACCTGACCGACGTGCTGGGCGGCCTGACCAAGACGATTTTCTTCGGCTGCATCATCGCCATGACCGGCTGCTACTATGGCTTCCGAACGGAGGGGGGCGCCGCGGGCGTGGGCCGCGCCACCACTAACAGCGTCGTGCTGACCCTCATCCTGATCCTTATCGCAGACTACCTGCTAACGAGTGCCATTCTGGCAGCCACCGGGATGGAGTAGCGCAAGCGCGGCTTGACGGTCTGCCGGCGAGGCGGGCCAATGGGTACCCCGCATTGTCGCAGGCGGGCCAAAGACTCCAACGCTGGATCGACTATTTGTCCATCGCCCCCGATACTCCCGATCCCGTGACCAAGAAATCGGAGAAGGCGAGCTCCCGCCGAGGCGGCCGCTATGGCGACTGGAACATCGCCTCGCGCGTGCTGGGCTACGCGCGGCCCTTCCGGGCGCGCATGGGCGCGGCGCTGGGCATTGGCCTTCTGGCGGGCCTTTTGACGGCGCTCAACCTGGTGGCGCTGGTTCCCGTGCTAGAAATCCTCCTCGACCAGACCTCCAAGGACAAGATCGAGCGCATCGAGCGCGAAGTGCAGGAGTACCGCCAGGAAGTGGCGGAAGCCAAGACCATCGCCCGCCGCGCGGATCGCTGGATCAACCTGAAGAAAACCGAGTTCCGGCTGGAGTGGAATCGCTGGGTCCTGAAGTGGAACGAACGCGCCATCTACATGATCGCCGCCGCGCTCCTCATTGCCCAGATCCTCAAGAGCATCCTCGACTTCATCTCCAAGTACATCCTCCAGCGATCGTTCTATCTCGCGATGGTCCGGCTTAGGACGGATCTCTACGAGCGATGCCTCAGGCTCGACTTCCCCGAGTTCCAGAAGATCACCAGCGGCGACCTGATCTCACGCATGAACAACGATATGCGGGCCGTCCGCGTCGTCTTTACCAGCATGGTCAGCAACGCCATCCTCCAGCCTTTCACAATCATCTCCCTGTTCCTTGTGATGCTCTTCCTCAACTGGCAGCTCACGCTGGTCGTGATCGTGGGCGTTCCGCTGTTCGTTCTGCCGCTGACGTATTTCGGCAAGCGACTTCGCACGATGGGGAAGAAGGACGAGGAGGAGGACGCGAAGCTGCTCGGCTATTCGCAGGAGCGCATCCAGGGCCTGATGATCGTGAAGGCGTTCATGGGCGAGCGCCGCGAGTTGAAGCGGTTCCGCAAGCTGAGCCGGGAAGTCGCCGAGCGCCAGATCGGCCGCGAGCGCCTGCGTCTCTACAGCGAACCCCTCGTCGAGATCGCCGCGTCAGTGGCGCTCGCGGGCGTCCTCTGCATCGGCGCCTACCTCGTGCTCAAGAGCAGCAACGCGGGGATGAGCGCCTCCGAGTTCCTGATCTATATTGGCGTGCTCACGCGCTTCTATCCGCCGATCAAGCGCATTTCGGCGTCCTTCATCAAGATGCAGAAGTCCCTCGCAAGCGCGGAACGCATTTTCGAGATCATCGACCTGCCCTCGAGCATCCCCGAGGCAAAGGAACCCGTCGAACTTGGCCCGCTCCGCGACCGCATCGCATTCGAGGATATCGTCTTTGCCTACGGCCCCGGAAAGGCCCCCGCGCTCAACGGCTTCTCCCTGGAAATCCCCCGTGGGCGCCGCATTGCCCTGGTGGGGCGGACGGGTGCCGGCAAGTCCACCGTGGCGCGGCTGCTCCCCCGCTTTTACGACGTGACCTCGGGCCGCATTCTGGTCGATGGGGTCGATATCCGCCAGGCGCGTGTGAAGTCGCTCCGCCGGCAGATGGCCTTGGTGACGCAGGACACGATCCTCTTCGACGACACCATCCTCAACAACATCCGCTACGGCCGCCCGGAAGCCACGCGCGAGCAGGTCGAGGAAGCGGCCCGCGCCGCCTATGCCCACGAGTTCATCGAGTCCATGCCGCTCGGCTACGACACGGAAATCGGCGAGCGTGGCGGTCAGCTCTCCGGAGGCCAGCGCCAGCGACTCGCCATCGCGCGCGCCCTGCTCGCCGACAAACCGATCCTCATCCTCGACGAGGCCACCAGCGCCCTGGACAACGAGTCGGAATCCATCGTCCAGCGCGCCATCGATCGCCTGATGGAGAACCGCACCAGCATCGTCATCGCCCACCGCCTCTCCACGGTCCGCAAGGCCGACGAAATCGTAGTCATGGAAGCCGGCCGCATCGTGGAGCGAGGCGCCTATGCGGAACTCATCGAGGCGCGCGGGCGATTCTTCGACCTGGTGCAGCGCGAGGAACTCGCCGGCGAGTA
This sequence comes from Candidatus Sumerlaeia bacterium, assembly GCA_038208905.1. Taxonomy (GTDB): domain Bacteria; phylum Sumerlaeota; class Sumerlaeia; order SLMS01; family SLMS01; genus JBBQYG01. Next base: position 10,594 of record JBBQYG010000116.1, read on the forward strand.
GCACGCTACTTCGGCTCCAGACTCATTGCCTTCTCCAGCCCCGGGTATGTCTCCGCGCGGATCGCCCATCGCTCGTGGTCGCGCCAGTCGCCATCAACCATGATCAACTTGGGAGAGAAGCCCTCCTTCTCGCAGCCGATCTTCTTCGCCACGGCGATCGACCGGTCGTTCCCGGGCTGGATGTTCAACTCCAGGCGATGCAGGCCCAGATGCCCGAAGACGAACCACACCACCATCGCGAGGCCATCCCGCATGAGCCCCCGCCTCTCCGCGCCGGCGAACGCATAGTGTCCACAGAAGGCGCTGCGATAGTTGCCGCGCACGATGTTCCGCACATTGACGACGCCACAGAGTCGGCTGTCCTCCTTGGCGCAGACGGGAAAGAACTCCATGTTGGATTGGCGGGCACGCGCCAGATAGACGGCATAGCCCTCCGGTTCGGTGGGGGGGAACATCCAGGGATGCTGGAAATGGGAGCTTGCACGGGATGCCGCCAGAAACTCCGCCTCGCCAGAGGGTACAATCCTGTAGAGATAAACGCGCCCCGGTAGTTGGCGCGCCAGGCGTTCAAGTTGTACCCGGGTCATGGGTATCTCTCGATCAATCGCTATGGGACGGCGCTTGGAGTCATACCAGAGCGGCCGGCGGAGTTGAGCCCGACGTTTGGGGATGGCTGGGAGGAGTTGGAACATAGCACAGCGATTGGAAGATGCCCCCTTTCATTCTTGACGTGGTGTCTCCCCCGCCGCGCTTGTAGAAGCCTCACACTGTCGAGGAAACGACCGCTCCGCTGATGCAACTGCTCAAGATTGCTACCCGAATCACGCTGCTGATCGCCGTTGCTATGGGAGCCTGTGGGCTGGTGGTGGGGAATGCAAGCCTGCGGGAAGACCGCGAGGTGGCGCGCGCGCGGTATGCGCGGGCGGCGACAGATCTGGGGCGGGTTACGGGGGAGTTGAACGCGACGGAGAACCGGCTGAGGAAGCTGACCACCAGCCTCCACGCTGTGGAGTGGGAGGCGCGCGAGGAGCTTCAGATGGTGAAGCCGGGCGAGCGCCTCGTCCTGCTCCAGTTCGAGAATCCGGCTCCCGCTACCCCGGCGGGCGAGCCGCAAAAAACGCCTTCATCCCATCCATGAGGTCCAGCGCGGGCGCGCGCCTGACGTCCACATCGGGGAGCGAGTTCAGAAACCGCTTGCCGTAGCGCATCTGCACCACGCGCTTGTCGGCGATGATCACCGCGCCGCGGTCCGTGCGTGAGCGAATGAGGCGCCCGAATCCCTGCTTCAGCTTGATCACCGCGCGCGGTACCACCAGGCAGTCAAAGGGGTCGCGTCCCTGCGCCTTCAGCGCCTCGAACTGAGCCTCTTGAATCGGCTCCGTGGGGACGGAGAAGGGGAGCTTGGCGATGATGAGCAGCTCCAGGGCGCGGCCCTTCACATCGACCCCCTCCCAGAAGCTGGACGTGGCGAAGAGCACGCTGGTTTCGTCCTCGCGAAATCGGCGAAGGAGCAGGTCGCGGCTCTCCTCGCCCTGCTTGAGCAGGTTGATCCCCAGCCGGCGGATCGTCGCCTCGCAGGCGCGGGCCACGCGGTTCATCTGGGCATAGCTGGTGAAGAGGATAAACGCGCGCCCCCCCGTGATCGCGACGGAACGATTCACGAGGTCCGCCAGCCGCTCGTCATAGGCCGGCTCGCGCGGATCCGGGAAGTCCATCGGCACGCCAAGGTACACCTGCTGGCGATAGTCGAACGGCGTCGGTAGCAGGTCCGTCGAGATATGCCGCGCCTCGATGGGCGAACGCTCGATGATCGGAAGTCCTTCCTCCGTGTACTCGATGCGGGGAGCCTCGGGTCGGATAATGGGGAGGCCCGAACGCTCCTGGAAGAACTCGAAGGTCTTGTCAACCGTCAGCGTCGCGCTCGTCAGCACCTCGGACTTCATGCGGTCGTGAAGCGATTCCCGCAGGAGCTGGCGCACATCCACCGGCGCAATGCACAGGCGGACACTCGTCTCCTTGACACCCGGCCGATTGGCGATGTCCACCCAGCGGCAGTTGTCCTTGTCGTCGGCGATGAAGAGCAGAAGCGTCCGCCGCACGCCGTCGAGCCGCGCCACCAGCGCCTGCCATTCCATCATCGGATTCGTCAGCGCCATGACGATGTTCTCGTCCAGTTCGCCGAACTTTTCGAGGAGGCGCGTGTTGGAATCCACGAAGGCCGCGATCTCCCCCGCCAGCTCGTTGAGGACGCGCTCGCATTCCTCGCGCCAGATGGGGGTGGCGCGGAGCATCGGAGTGATGCGGATCTTGCGCTCCTCGCGGGAATTCGGCGCGTCGAGGCCCTGTGTCCGCTGGAACTGAAAGGTGAACTCGCCGAAGAGGAAATCCACCGCCTCCCGCACGTCGGCCACGCGGGGGGATAACCCGGTCGCGAGCTCCATGATCGCCGGATGGGCGGGATCGA
>JBBQYG010000117.1:0-12976 GCA_038208905.1 Candidatus Sumerlaeia bacterium
CGGCGTGACGGCGCTCCCCGATTCGGGCCGCATCCTCGTGCTCGATGGCGTCCGCGATCCCGGCAACGCGGGGACTCTGGTACGCTCCGCCGCGGCCTTTGGCTTCGCGGCGGTCCTGGCGGATACGTCTATCAATCTATACAACGAGAAGATGATCCGCGCCAGCGCGGGCACTTGCTTCCTTCCCGGCACGGTCGCCGCGGGCGGCTCCCCCGCCGATCTTTCGCGCGAGCTGGCCGGACGCGGCTTCCGGATCGTGACGCTGGAGCCCCGCGCGGACCACGACCTGCGCGATGTGGCGCTCGACCCAAAGCGCCCGCTGGCACTTGTTCTTGGCGGAGAGGTCGCGGGCATCGACCCCGCCGCATGGGTCGGCGCCACCGGAGCGCGGATTCCGATGCGGAGAGACGTGGAATCGCTCAACGTCGGCGTGGCGGGGGCCATCGCGCTCTATGAGCTGTCGTCGAGAATCCCTCGATGAACGGGATCGACCTGGCCTATCTGGCCGCGTCGCCCGCGTTTCTGGCGCCGATGGTTTGGAAGCGCTGGCGCCACGGCAAGTACCGCCGCTCGCTTCCCGGCATGTTCGGCGCGAACCTGCCCGAGCCCCCGCTGGCAGAAGGGCCCCGCGTGTGGCTGCACTCCGTCAGCGTCGGCGAAACCATCGCCGCCGGGGCCGTGTTCCGCGTGCTCCGCGAGCATCGCCCCGAGTGGGACTACCTCTCCACGACCACCACCGAAACCGGGCAGGATCAGGCAAAGCGAAGCCTCTCCGAGGCCCAGTACCACGACTTCGCGCCGATCGACTTCTCTTGGAAGGTGCGCCGGTTTCTCCACGCCTACCGGCCATCGGCCTATCTCTTCTTCGAGACCGAAATCTGGCCCAACATTCTGCGCGAATGCGGTCGCCGCCGGATGCCCGCCTTCCTCGTCAACGGCAAGTTGTCGGAACGGTCGGCGCGTGGATATGCGAAGATCGGTTTCGCCCTGCGGGGCCCGCTTTCCAACGTGCGCGCGTTCCTGATGCAAACGGAGCCCGACGCGGAGCGGCTAGCCCGCGTGATCGGACGGGAGCGGGCGATCCTCGTCACGGGAAATGTGAAGTTCGACAACCTCCCCGCGCCGCTTTCCGGCGACGAGCGCGTCGCCATGCGCGCGCAATTTGGAATCGCCGCGGATGAACTTCTGCTAATGGCGGGAAGCACGCACCCCGGCGAGGAGAAAGCTGTCTATACAGCCTTCGCCGCCCTCCGCAATGGCGCCGCGCCCGGCGCGCGGCTGGTCATTGCGCCACGGCACCCCGAGCGATTCGACGACGTTGCGCGCGAGCTGGAAAAACTCGGCGCCACAGTCCACCGCATGAGCTCGGGCGATGCGCCGCGCTCTGGAAAACCCGTGGTGCTCCTGGACAAGATGGGTGTGCTGGGGCGCAGCTTTGGCGCGGCGGATATCGCGCTGGTGGGCGGAGCGTGGAATCCCATCGGCGGCCACAACCTGCTGGAGCCCGCGGCCCACGGTGTGCCCGTGGTCCACGGCCCGCACATGCACGCCCAGCGGGAAATAATGCGCATCGCGCGCGCGCACGACGCCACCATCGAGGCCGACGAGGCGTCGCTCGCCGACGCGCTGGGCCAACTTGCGAATTCCGAAAGCCGCCGCGCGGAACTGGGCGAGCGTGGCCGCGAGGCGGCCCGCCAGAACGCCGGAGCCGCCCACCGGAGCGTCGATCTGATCCTGGGCCTTATCGACTCCGCGCCGCGGCACCGCCGGGCCTGACGATCCACACGCGGGCCAACTCGCCGCGCACCTTCACCTTCAGGCGCGGCTCGAAATCGACCCCCGTCATCCCCGCCTTCGCCGTGTCCACCGCCTTGTCGTCCGACGTCAGGATCACCGCTCGCCAAGTGGTGCCCTTGCCGATTCGGATCATCTCGTCGAAGAGGCGTCTATACAACACCGCGTTGCCGGCCTTGTCGCCAAACTGCTTCCCGAAGGGCAGGTTGGCCAGAAACACATCCACCGATCCCGCGGCCAGGCCCGTCGCCGCTCCGTCCTTTCGCTCAAGGCGTGCACCGTCGGCGAACTCCAGATTTCGCTTCGCCGAACTGACCGCCTGGGCGTCGGTGTCGAAGCCGATCAGCCTGGCGCCCGGCTGCATGTGGGCCGCCTCGGCCAGCAGGGTGCCCGACCCACAAACGGGATCAAGAATCGTCTCGCCCGTCTTCGGCTCCGCCAGAAACGCCATCGCGGCCGCGGCGGTGGGCGGAAGCGCGCCCTGGCGCTCGATCATGCGGAGAGATCGGCCCGGCACTTCCTCCGCCTTCCACCGCGGCGTGCAGATGTAATAGGACTCGTCGATGGCAAACACGTTCAACTCGTTCTCGCCCTCGTCCTCGTCGATGCGAACCTCCATCGCGCGAAGCCGCTGGATTACGAAGCGTTGCAGGTCCTGGCGCGTAAACGTCTTGCCGTCCACGCTCACATTGACGCGCCACGCGCCGCGCCGCTGGAGCATCGCCTCCGACAGCACGTCAAACTGGGCGTGGGAAATCTTGAACCGGCCAAAGACGATGCACTCCTGGGCGTCCTCCGCCACGCGGAGCGTGGGCGTCACGGCCTTGGCCGTGCGCTGGAGAAAGATCAGGTCGTGGTTGCGCTGAAACAGGGTCGTCGGCTTTGCGCGCCCGTCCAACATGCGGGCGGTCCGCATTTCGGAAAGGAGGACCCGGCCGAGGCCGGGAATGGTGTGGATGACCCAGGAAGGCTTGCTCATGGCGAAATGCTCCGGCGGAGAGTCGCGCGCGCCGCAAGCCCGAGGGCAACGAAACAAACGCCGCCGACCCAGATTGCCGGTGGCACCCCAAACGCCAGAATCGCGCAACCCGCCAACCCAATCCACGAAATCACGCGCGGATACCGCCGCGATTCGCGTGGCAGCCGCAGCGCCGCCACGTTGGTTATCGCGTAGTAAACCAGCACGGTGAACGCGCTGGCCGACCACGCGAGGGCAATGCTCCCCGGAATCACAAGCACCGCGATCACCGAGGCCGAGAACAGCACCGCCGCGGTGGCGCTCCGCCCATCGGGCCCCACGCGCGCCAGCCCCCTCGGCAAATCCCCCCGGCGCCCCATCGCCAGCACCACGCGGGAAATGCCGAGGATCAGGTTGAGGAGCACGCTCGCCATCGCCGCCAGCGCCCCCCAGGAAACCACGAGCCGGAGCCACCCGCTGCCGAGTGCGCTGGCCGCAGCCGCCAAGGGCGCCCCCGACTCGCGCGCCGCGCGGGCGAACTCACCCGCGCCCATCGCGGATAGCCCCGCCAGCGCCACCGCCAGATAGAGCGCCGTCACCAGCAGAGTAGTCGCGATGATTGCTCGCGGGATCGTGCGCGAAGGGTCGTGAACCTCCTCGCCCAGCGTCGCGATTCGCCCATAGCCGGTGAACGCCACAAACATCAGCGCCGTCGCCGCATAGAATCCGCCCGGCGTGAAGTCCGTCGCCGATGCCGCAAGGACGGCTCCTCCCCCGCCGCGACCCGTTGCGACCGCCACGAACAGCGCGAGCGCCCCCAGCGAGGCCGCAACCAGCACGGCGACCACGCGGGTCGAAAGCCGGGCCCCCGCCAGCGCCACCCCACACGCCACCGCAAGAATCACAAGGGCCACGGGGACGCGCGGCACGGCCTCGGCCCCGGGAATCAGCGCAAGCCCATAGCCCGCGATGCCCAGTGCCGCCGTGGCCGCGGAGGCACACTTGGCCGCAACAAAGAGCAACCCCGCCGCAAAGCCCGCCGTGGGGAACAGGAAGCGATAGGCGTATTCATAGGTGCCGCCGCTGACCGGGTGCGCCGCCGCGAGCTGTGCGCTGCCGAGAGCGTTGCACCCCGCAAGCGCCCCTGCCGCCAAAATCGCCGGCAGCACAGCCGCACCCGCCGCGCCCGCACCAAGCCCGATGCTGACGAACACTCCGGTCCCCACCATGGATCCAATGCCAAGAACGATCGCGCCGCCGAGGCCGATCTCCCGCTTCAGCACCCCGCTCGATTCGGCACCGGTGGACATGGGGCCATCAGACCTTCAGGAAAATCTTCTTCCGATAGAGCGGGTATGTCAGCACGAGCCAAAGCACGACGTTGAACAGGGCAAAGGCCAGCGAGGCGTTCTTTGGCGTGTCGGGAAAGGTGGAGGTGCAGATGCTGTATATCCACGAGCGGACGCTCACCGCTTTCTCATCGGTCGTCCAGCGGATCATCCCCATGAGCCTCGCCAGAATTCCCGAGGCAAAGAACACCAGAATCGCGTTCGTGCCCAATACCACGAAGGGGCCCGTCCACCACTTCGAGCCACGAACGTCGATGAAGTAATAGCACGCGCCGAGAATCACCAGCGCCCAGCCGGTCATGAAGACGACATAGCTGCTGGACCAGATTGGCTTGTTGATGGGAAAGTACTGGTCCATGCACCAACCCGCGATCAGCATGGCGTTGCCAACGAGGAACATGCCGAGGGCGATTTCCATGCGAGGGCGCTTGGCCAGAATCCAGTTTCCGGCGAGAACGCCGAAGAGCGTGGTGGCGATCGAGGGGATGGTGCTGAGAAGACCCTCAGGATCCGGGCGCCCGCCGTAGAGGTGCGCGCCGAAAATCTTCACGTCAATCCAGTCGTGCAGTGCCCCCGGAAACGGCGCGCCTGCCGTTGCGCTGGCCCTGCCGCCGCCCGAGGTTCCGGCGATCCAGTCAATCGGGGCAGGTATATGCCGCACGATCAAGTAGTAGAGATTGATCAGCGCCAGCGCCCACGCCAGCCGCCCCCAAATCCCTGAATACATCACGATGACCGAGGCCGCTAGGTAGCACATGGCGATACGCTGCAGGACGCCGGGAATGCGGACGATACTCCCGCCCAGATTTCCCCCCCTTGGCCAGAGTGACTGGAGCCATCCCACCTTGTCGGAGACACTCAGTCGGTTTGGCCCTGAAAAATGGGCCCAATCCAGCGCGAGCCAGAGCACCGCCACCGTCAGCGCGGCAATTCCGATGGGGCTCCGGGTCACCTTTCCCGAATCCGCCAGGACGAAGTGAGCCCCCACGATGATTAGCGCCCACGGAATGATCAGCCGGAAGTTCGGGAACGACTGGAGGATCATCCCCAGCATGAACAGGATCGCCGCGCGTCGGCAGACCTGGACAAAGAGCCCCGCGCGGCTGTCTCCCCGCGCCAGTCGCTTGTCGAAGGAGAACGTCATCGCCACACCCACGATGAATAGGAAGAACGGAAAGATGAAATCCGTCGGCGTCCACCCGTCCCACGGCGCGTGCTCAAGCGGGCCATAGATATGGTCCCAGCTCCCGGGGTTATTGACGAGCACCATCGCCGCGATCGTCAGCCCGCGAAAGACGTCCAGCGAAAGAAGGCGTCCGGCCGATTTTTCCGTTTCGTTTCCCATGACAGACGAAATGCGCCCCGACCGCCCAAAGGGTCAAGCGCCAGATGCATTGCGATGAAGGGGGGAAAAGTGGTGGATGGGCTAGGATTTGAACCTAGGTAGGGATTCCTCCCGCCGGATTTACAGTCCGGTGCATTTGACCGCTCTGCCACCCATCCACGGGTGCCCAAGGCCGGGGTACCCCGGCAGGGGGGAGATTGGTAGGCCCGGGGCACGGCGCCGGGCAAGCGCAAAGTGGCGCGGACGAAGAATCCCAACCATGATTAGCCTGTCGACGGTTCGCACACTGCGATCACCTGACTCATCAAAGAGGCGGATGCCCAAGACCCCCGAAGAAGCCAAGAATCGCAGCCGCAGCTACTCCACCGACATGAGCCCCGAGGACGTGGCGCGGCGGATCAATCTGGTTTCCGAGCTGCGCGCGATGGCGGTCAAGCTCGACAAGGCGAAGGTGCTGGGGCCGGTGGAGCCCAAGAAGGAACGACACGACCCCTGAACCGCTCGTCCACTGGATGGCCGCTACTTCGCTCCCAAGAACACCTTCCCTGAAACCAGCGGGATGATCTCGCCGGAAGTCACCTGCGTCACGGCGCCCTTGATGTCGCGGATGACGGCGTGGATGCGGATCGGTGTCTCGCCATCGAGCGCCACTAGTCCAGCGTGGCGGAGCTGTCCCGCCTCCAGTTCCGTGGCGATCTCGCGAAGGCCCTCGGGCCCGCCATCAGTCCAGGAGAGGTCCACCGTGCAGGCGTCGGAGTGGGCATCGGCGAAAGACCACGAAACTTCCACCTGGCCGCTGATGCATTCGCCCTGCCGAGCCACGGCGTATATATCCCCAAACGCGAAGGTCGGCGGGCTGTTTTCGCCCACATAGAGCTGGTCAATGCCCGCGCAGCCTTCGATGCGGGTGCCGGGCGCCTTGGTGTTGCCCTTGGTTCCGGTGCCGAATTCATAGGGAATGTACTCCACCTTCCAGACCTCGTCCTCGCCGATGAAGAGGCTGCTGACCTGCGGCGAGCCGTCGAGCTCGACCTTGTGGACAAAGGCCTCGCCGTTGTCCGTGGACTTGGACCTCCAAGGTTTGAATTCACCGAAGCCCGCGAGCCGGGAACTTTTGATATCCAGAGTCTTGTATGGTCGCAAAAGTTCCCCCGACAACTTCTATTGAGGCCATCCGGCTATCAATCGCGCGCCCCCGCCGCCCCAAGGTTCCCATGCGGGCAGTTTGCTCCCCTCATGGGAACTGCGGGACTCTGTCCTTGCACTTCACCGGAGCCCGCCGGGAGCGTTGCCGGCGGAGGATGGCTCTTATGGTTCGGCGGCTGATCGTGGCGGCTTTGGCGGGTTGTATGGCAATGGCGGCTGGCCTCCGGGGTCAGGAGGCGACGACGCCCACGCTTGCCCTCGCGGATGCGCCCTCCACGGCGACCATCGCGGCTCAGCAGCCGGGGGATTCGCCCGAGGTGGCCTTCCTGCGGCTGATTGAGGCGAAGAACGGCGAAACCCGCTCCCTCCAAGCCGAGTTCACCCAGACCCGGGTTGACCGCGTGTTCAGCGACGAGGTGGTCAGCGAGGGGGAGTTCTGGTACGAGGCTCCCGGCTTGTTTCGCGCCAGCTACAAGGGCGACAAGGACTCGGGGTCCGAGGACTCCGATATCTGGATGAAGGATAACAAGCTGATCTCCTACACTCCCTCCCTGCGCCAGGTGGAGATTGTCCAGCAGGCCGCCGGGGACAGGGCGCCGGTGAACCAGCTTCTCCTCGGATTCGGGGTCAAGGTGGAGCGCATCCAGCGCCTTTTCGAGGTACAGCCCGCCGCCAAGCCCCGGCCCGGCACCACCGGCATTCGCTTTGTTTCCCGGGACGTGGATTTTTCGCTGGGCTACGACTCGATCACCGTTTACTTTGACACCACCCGCCGGGAACCGCAGATCATTCTTCTGGAACAGGAAGATCAGGAGATCACCGTGGAACTGAAGAAAGTCCGCATGAACCCCCAGATCAAGCCGTCGGTCTTCGAGACCAAGTGGCCCAAGAACGTGGAAATCCTGGAGTACAAGCAACTGTGACCCCGACCCCCCGCCTCCTCTCGCTGTTGGCTCTTGTCGCGCTGACCGTTCTTGCCGCGACCGGCTGCACCCCCGTTGTCCGCGACCGGACGCTGCCGCCGTCGGTGCGCTCCGTCCACGTTCCGATGATCGTCAATCGGACGCAGCAGCCCGGGCTGGAGGAGCGCCTTACCGTGGCCTTCCAGCGCGAGCTTCTGGCCGACGGCCGCCTCGACGTGGTCAAGGAGACCAAGGCCGACGCCATTGTGCGGATGACCATCGACAACTTCGACGATTATCCTGCGGCGCTCGACGCCGATGGATTTGGCGTCAGCCGCCAGTGGGACGTCAGGGCCCGGATGGAAATCCTGGAGAACATCCCCGGGCGCCCGAGCATCGGGGGCGTGCGCAAGATCAAGGCGCGCTGGGTCTCCAACGACGATTCGCGGACGACGACCTTCACGCCGGAAAGCCGCGAGATCGAGGAGTTGGCCACGATCTTTGGCCGCGAGGCGCTGCTGGAACTCATCACCGGCGAGTTCGAGGAAATCGCCCCCGAGCTTGAGGAGGCGCAGGGCCGCGAAGGGCGCGAGATGCCAACGGCGGGCATCGAGCTCCCCCGATAGCGGCGCACCGCCATGGCACGCGCGGCCATCGAGACCGTCGGCGAGCTTCGGTCTCGATTCCGGCGGCACAGTCTGCTGGTCGTCAGCACGGCCCTCTATCTGGCGGCAATCGCCGGAACGCTCTACACCATCGAGACCGCCTATTACCTCCCTGCAAAATGGGATCTGATCCGCATACAGCTGTCGGATAGGTCCTACATCGATTCCAAGACGGGGATCGACTATCATCTGGCGGCGATCGAATACGCATCGGCGCACTATCACAATGCTCCCGCTGATCGCATGGAGAGCATTCGCGGGCGCCTGAAAGAGCGTGGGCGAGCTTACATGGATGCCTCGCCCACGCTGACGGCACTCCTGCTGGAAACCACCGCGGGCGAGCAACTCTACTTTGCCGAGCGGCGGGTGCGCCTGGCCGCACAGCACAACTTTAGCAATAGCATCCTGACACGCTCCTTTGAGCGACAGGCCCAGCAGACGATCGCGCGCCCCGGCGACGCGCTGGAGACCTATGCGGTTAGCCGCGTCTTTGTGACAACGGCGTTGGGGAACCCGGCCATCGAGAGGCTGACGAATTCCTATCGCGCGGCGATGCTGGGATCCGTGGGGTTTCTCTCTCTGATCTACTACATGCTGCTGATTCTGCTGATCCTTCCGCTCAGTCGGCTGCTGGCATGCTTGGAGATGCGCCAGGGCGGCGGCTCCACGATCATTGCGTCGCCTCGAAGCCACGTCGAGCGCGCCTACAACTCGCTGGCGCGTGACGCCTCGCTCACGCGCCTCTCGAAGGAACTGCGGGAGATCATCTCCGGCGAGGGGCTGTCCCACGTGGAGCCATTCCTCGACCGAGTGCCCAGGCTGGTGGAAAACAATCTGGGGATTGTCGGGTGCCAAGTGTGGGCCGCGTCTCGCCGCACGGGAAGCGGCGCATGGCAGATCGAGAAGTCCTTCGCGCGGGAGCTGACTTGGTTCCGTCCCGCCGACTTCGCCCCCGTGCTGGAGACACTCCTTGGCGATTCGGTTCCCCAGGCCGGCGTCGGTCATTTAGCCCGGGCGGGCGATGGCGAAGGGGGTCATGCGTTCTTCTGGGATGTTCTGGATTCGACGCATGAGCGCCTCCTCCTGTTCGTGGTCCAGATACCGCCGGGAGCCCCCGAGCCCGCGCCCTGGTGGATCGACTGCTTCTCCCGCGTGGGAAACGAACTGCGCTACGCCATCTTCAGCGTCGAGGAACAGCGGCGCATGATCCTCGCCGAGAAGTCCAAGGCCAACGTCTCGCTCTCGCGGAATCTGGGGCACGACCTGACCAACATCATCGCCACCAGCAAGCTGGAGCTGATGAACGTGAAGATGTTCCTCTCGATGAGGGCCGAGGACGTGAGGAAATCCCCCGCCAAGGAGCAGATCTTCCGCGAGTCGCTGGAGGCGCTCCTCAACAATACGCGCTTCCTGCAGGAAATCGTGAACCTCTACCGCAGCTTCAGCTATATCCAGAAGCCCCGCTTCGAGGAGGTGGACATCGCCGAGCTGGTGGAGGACGTGTCCCAGCTCTATCGCCTCTCCGTCTCCCGCCACATCCGCGTGGAAACTCGACTTGCGGGGGACATTCCGCCGGTGCGCGTCGAGCCCCGCCTGCTCAGGCTCGCGCTCTTCAACCTCCTCACCAACGCCGCCGAGGCGATCAAGCGCGCCACCTCCGCCGACAACCCCGCCGGATCCATTGTCGTCTCCGCGCAATTCGACGCGGCCCAGCGCCGCATCGCCATCGCCGTGGAAGACACGGGCACGGGAATCTGCGATAGGGACGGGAACCTGTTGAATCCCGACCAGTTGTCGGAGATTTTTCGTCTGGGCTTCTCGACCAAGGCCAATCAGGAGGGCGAGGGCCTGGGTCTTAACTGGGTGCAGACCATCGTCCGCGAGTTCCACGGCGGAGAGATCGTTGCCGCAAACCGGCCCGGGGGGGGCGCCAGCTTTGCCATCCGCCTCCCCACGGCACACCACGCCGGCATGGATTCCTCGACCAAGTTTACCTCGGCAAAGCGGGGCGAAGAGCACACACTCCAGGAAGCCAGAGGGGAAACGATACCATGAGCACCAAGGTCCTGATTGTTGACGACAACGAGCTGTACCGGACGGCGTTCCGCCGCAACCTGATCCTGAAGGACTACGAGGTGACGGAGGCCGAGAACGCCGACGACGCCCTGCGCTCCTACGAGCAATCCGTCCCCGATATCGTGGTGACGGACCTGAGCATGAGGACGCCGACGGAGGGCCTCGACCTGATCCGCTCCCTCAAGCAGATCGATCCGCTCATGCCCGTGGTGCTGATCTCCGCCGTGGGCACCTTCGAGGAGGGGTCCCTCGCCAAGGAACTCGGTGCCGATCGCGTCCTGATGAAGCAGAAGATCGACGAACACATCGAGGAACTCTACGACGCGATCGAGAAGGCCCGCGGCATGGGCGCGCAGCTCCGCGCAATGCGTGCGGAGATCGATAAGATCGCCTCCAAGCCCGAGTCCGTCACGCCCGCCCAGGTGGCGCGCCTGCGCGAGATCATCTCCAAGCCCGGCCAGCACCCGGTGATCCTGGCGGAGGGCTATGACGCGATGGCGCTGGCCACGGAAAAGGACATCCGCATTGCCATCGAGAAGCAGATCGACAGTGCCGCGGAGGCCGGCGTCCGCGATGCGGAACACCGCCTGACCGAGTTCCTTCCCGAACTCGCCAAGTTCGCGCCCGAGACGATCAAGGAACTGCGCACGGCGGAGTACTTCTTTCAGCGGCAGGGCGGCGACAAGCCCCAGGACGCCGTGGACTTCTCCCGCAACATCGGCTTCTCCTTCTGCTTCGCCGTGGAGAACGAGGCGAAGGTCCGCCTGCGCAAAAAGCTCCAGAAGTTCCTCTCCGACAGCGGCAGCGTGAAGCTCATCCGCAGCCTCCTCGACGGCCGATCGGGCCAGCTCGACATCTTCTATCATCAGTATTTGCTAAGGCTCGAGCAGCAGATCAGCTTCGACTTCACCGTGGACAACGTGCGCCAGGTGTTCCAGCGCATCCTTGAACACGAGTCGCGCTACAAGCCGGACGGACTCAAGGCCCTTGGCATCATGATCGTGTGCTTTGGGCGCGAATACACCGTCAAGGGACTGAAGGGGCCGGTGAAGGTCCAAAATCCCCTGGCGCTGCGCGCGTTCAACACCGACGAGGAGGTGCTGCGCTTCGCCCACCTGCTCGTCTCGCTCCAGCACTACCGCAACCCGTATATACACCCGGAAATCAGCGAGATGGAGAAGGTCTCCAAGATACGCGAGACGGCCATCCTATGCCTCAAGGAAATCGCGCGCCTCCCGTGAGCAAGAACCTTGGCCGCACCATTCGCCGCATCGCGCCGTTGATCGCGCTGGTCCTCCTCGCGCGGGTCCTAACCGCCCAGGCGGTCGGCCCCGATCCGCGGTGGATCGCGCTCTTCGAGCGGTGCTACGGAACCGAGGGCCTCTACACGGTGGAGATGTATCCGGAAGACGAGGAAGGCGCCTCGCGCCTCAACCTCCAGTTGCTGAATGCCTCGGCGCGCGAATTGAGAAAATCCGGAATCCGGACGATCCCAAGCGCCGAGGACCTCGTGGCGCGCGGCGCCGTGGCGGGGCTCCATCCGCATCCCGCCGAGGAGTCCTATCTCTGGGACTCCGCCCGCAATTGCTTCGAGAGTTCACTCGGCGGCAAGAACTCGACGGCGCAGGGGGCGCTCACGCTGCTTCGCGCCAACGCCGACGTGCGCCGGCGGATGCTCTCGCCCGATATGTTTGTGCGCCAGCGGTGGAAGCAGGTGTACCAAAGCCCCGACTGCCCACCCTTCCTGAAGAATGAGATCCTCCTTCGCGAGTTCCTCCTCGACAAGTACGAGATCGCCAGCGCCCAGACCGCCCACTCGATTCAGCAGACCCTTGTGATGATTGAGGAGGGCATCAAGCTCTACGCGATTCGCGAGAAGAAGAACCTTGGCGACTCCATCACGATGGAGGAACTCATCGCGTCGCGCCTCATTGGTTCCGTGGAGCGCCCGCCCGAAGGCGTGGAGATCATCGTCAAGTCCATCGGCGAAGCGCCGCGAGCCACCTTCGACGGTGCCGAGATAACCACCGATCCCTCCAGCGTGGAGGCCTATCACCGCGCCAAGGTCGAGAAGGCCTGGACAGCCTATCCCAACTTTCCCCCGGCCATCGCCCTGAAGGCGCGATTCGCCACGCCCGGGGAAGCCATCAAGCTGATCGACAACGCCGTGATGCGCTGGCCCGGCGTGCCCGGAATGCGCATCGAGCGCATGGCACACAATGCGCGGCTCAAGCGCTTCGACGCATGGCGCGAGGACCTTGGCTACCTCCTCGGGCACTTCCCCACGGCACCGGTTCTTTTCGAGATGCAGTCCATGGCCGAGGCCGCCGAGGTACTCGCCGACGAGACCGAGCGGGCGCGCCTGGCCACGGCCCTGGCGGATATACGCCCCGACCTTCTCAGCCACCAGCTCGCCGCGATTCAGGCGTTGGTTGACTCCAAGAAAATCGACGCCGCGCGCCTGATCCACGCCCGCATGGTGGCAACACAGCCGGGCTGGGCACAGGTCCTTCCGCCGCCGGGGTCCGAGCCCCCGCCCGCGAATTGAACCATCTGGCGCACCTTGCCCTTTCCGACGGCACCGGGCCGTCGATGGCGGGGAACATGATGGCCGACTCGATCAAGGGACGCCAGATCGACGCGCTCCCACCCGCAATGCGCGAGGGCGTCCGGCAGCATCGGGCCGTGGACGCTTTTACCGACGCCCACCCCCGCGTCCTTGCCAGCATCGCCCGCCTCAA
>JBBQYG010000118.1:0-12963 GCA_038208905.1 Candidatus Sumerlaeia bacterium
TTCCTCGCCGGGCTTGAGCCAGAGGTGGGGTGGGGGGGCGAAGGGGACTTCGTCCTGGTTGGGCAGCCCGGCCTTTTGAGTCGGCTTCTTGTCGGCCTTTCCGCGGGCAATGTCGCGGGCCTCGGCCTTGCGGAGCGCCTCGCGAAGGGGATCGCGCATCGCTTCCTCGCGTTGTGTCCACGCGGCTTCGTCGGCCTGCCACGCGCTTGCGTCGATCCAGGGCGCCGAGGACTTCGCCAGCAGCCGTGCGCGCCATTCCTCCGGCAGGCACTCCGCCCCGTGGCGCGCCACCATGAGCCCCGCCACGATGGCGCCCACGGCGGATGACTCGCCGCCGCGCCTCTGGATGTCCTCCAGCGCATGCACCGCCGAGAGTGGGCCCAGCGCCCGGTAGATCGCCCACGGCAGCGACGCCGCCGCAAATCCGTGCTGCACATGCTTCACCGGCGTGGCGGGTCGGCATTCGGTCGCCGTGTTGACAATGGTCTTGATCGCGAGGTCGTCGTTCTCCTCGTGCAAGAGGCTCGCCACGGGAGAGAGCGCATCCGACAGCCGCGCTTCCGGCTGGCTCCACCCGATGTCGCGCCAGGCGCGCGAGTGCTCCTTGCGGTAGGCGTCCTCGCGAAGCCGCAAGGACTCGCGCAGTTTCTCCATGATCTTCGCCGAATCGATCCGCTTGCCGCCTCCGCTGTCGAGAACGAGTCGCGTCAAGTCCGCCACCGCCACCGCCCCCATCACGGCCATTTCGCGGTAGTGGGTGCAGCGCGCCAGCCTCAGCGCCCAGCCCGCCGCGTCCTCCAGGCCGAGCGCCACCGTCACGAGGCCAAGCGGCGCGGCGCCGATGCCCTCGCTCTCTTCGGTCTTGGCGCGGTGGTCGGCCTCCTCCCACGGATACTCCTCGGCCCATCTCGAAAGGGCCCGGCGCAGCGGCCTCCCCGCGCCGCGGAGCGCGCCCCAGCGAAAGCCCTCATCCTCATCGCCGCCCTTCAACTCCGCCAGCAAGCCACATGCGCGCGCCACCGGCTCGCGCCCCGCGTCATCCGGTCCCATCATCGCCGTCGCGGCGAGCAGTCGCTGGCCGAGGGCCGAGTGCACGCCCGGCAGCATGTTGCGCTCGGGCTTGTCGGGAAAGAGCACCGGATCGTCCAGGAAACCCTCCGGCGCGCCGCCCACCGATTGGGCCACGTGGCCCTCTTTTAGGCCATTGAAGGGTCTGCCTAGCGCATCGCCCAACAGCGCCGCCCTCAGGATTTCCTCGCCATGCTGGTTCATCTGGTCCGATACCCGCTGTGTCTCATGTCTGTCCCGCACACCCTCTCCAGAGAACGCCGCCCATGGCTATCGAGATTGAACGCAAGTACCGCATCACCCACATGACCGATATGGAGCTCCCTCCGGGTGTGGCCATCGAGCAGGGCTATCTCGCCACCGGCACCCATACGGTGCGTGTTCGGCTTCGCGGAGAGAGCGCTTTCGTCACGATTAAGTGCCCGCTTCTGGAGGCCTCCAGTACTGACGCACTCGCATGCCAGGAATTCGAGTACGACATTCCCGTGGAGGACGCGCGTGCCATGCTATCAACCGTCCCCGACCACATCGCCAAGGCGCGTCATGTTTTCGATTCGGGTGTCGAACTCGACATCTTCCGCGGGCCTCACGATGGCCTGATCCTTGCCGAGTTTGAGTCCGCCGATGGCGCCCACGCCCCGGCAATTCCCGGAATCGAATGGGTTGAGGTCACCGCCGACCGCCGATACTCCAACGCCTGGATGGCAAAGCACGGCGTGCCGCCCACTGATTGAATGCAAATGTCTTGTGGACCCCGTGAACGCGATGGCGCTTCCCTCGACATAACTTCACCGGATCGAGTCGCGACGCGATGGCCGATGATCACATCCCCGAGGCAGAGGGCGATCCCTCCCTGACGGTCTGGCCCGAGGGCTCGATGCGCGGCAACGGCGTCGATCCCGGGATCAGCGCTGCCACCATGCCCCGCACCCGCGCCATCGCCAACGATGCCGACCAAACTCGCGACTCCGCTTCCCCGCCACAGGGCGCCACCCTCACCACGCCCGGCTACGACTTTGGCCGCCTTCTTGGCGAGGGCGGGATGGGCGAGGTTTTCGAGGCGTTTCAGGGGGCCCTGCGCCGGACGGTCGCGCTCAAGACGATTCGCGGCGATCACTGGGGATCCACCGCGGGGCGCGATGCCTTGCGCGCGGAATTCGTCCGCGAGGCGCTGATCGCCGCACGACTCGAGCACCCCAACATTTCCCCAGTCCACGATCTGACGTATATCGGGCCCGACGACAGGCCGCATCTGGCGATGAAGCTGATCCGCGGAGAGGCGTGGTCACGCGTGATCACGCGCGACTTCAAGTCGATGCCCGTTCCCGACTTCCTCGCCAAGCACCTTCCGATTCTGGAACGCATGGCGCTCGCCGTGGCCTTTGCCCACTCTCGCGGCATCATTCACCGCGACTTAAAGCCCGGCCAGGTGATGGTCGGCGATTTCGGCGAGACGGTGCTGATGGACTGGGGTCTGGCGCTTCAGTTCCGCGACCATGAGGAAAGCGCCAAGTGGCCCCAAGACCCGCGAGAGGTTCCATCCGTCGCCTCCGCCAGCAACCCGGCGGGGACTCCATCGATGATGGCGCCGGAGCAAACCAGCCGCACCCCCGACGGCCTCGGTCCCCACACCGACGTCTATCTGCTGGGCGGCACGCTCTACCTTCTGCTGACGGGAACCATGCCCCACGAGGGCGCCTCGCCCAAGGCCGCCATGCTGCGAGCTGCCGTTGGCGTGGTCACGCCGCCCCGCACCCGCAATCCCCAGCGCGCGATTGCGGAGGAACTCGCGGAGCTGGCGATGTCGGCGCTCCGCCCCGTGGCCGCGGAACGCATCGCATCCGCGGAGGCATTCATCCAGGGGCTGCGCGATTACATGTCTGGCGCGACGCGGCGGCGCGAGTCCGAGGTCCTCGCTCGCGAGGCCGCCGAACTGGTCCATTCCACCGGCGAACTTAAGACGGAAGAAGCCTACGAGCGACACGCCGCCGTCGCCGACCGCGTGGGCCGCGCCCTCGAACTCTGGTCCGACAACCGCGCGGCGCTCGACACCAAGGCACTCAACCTGCAACAGCGCATCCACACCGAGACCGCCGCGGGCGACCTGCAGATGGCCGCCACGCACCACGCGGAGTTGACGACGCTGGCAAAAGGAAATCCATCGCTCTCGGCGCCCGCCGACGCCCTCGCCGCGGAGCTGCGCGCCGCCACCGCGCGCCGCGCGCGCCAGCATCGCCAGCGGGCAATCTTTGCGTGGGCTGCGACGCTGCTGCTGCTGGGACACGGCATCGGCATGACGCTGTTTTCGTACTACAGCCGCAAGGCCGCCCACGACCTGGAAGCCCAAACGCGTGAGATCGCCCTGCGCGGAAATCGCGAGGTCCGCGATCTCAGCATGCAGCTCGGCGATTCGTTGCTGGCGGAAGGAAAACCGCGCGAGGCTCTCCAGCACTACGCCAAGGCCCTCGCACTCGCCCAACTGCTCGATGGCACCGGCGACGCCGTCTCTCAGGAAGCCGCGCGCAAGATTGGCGAGGCATCGAAGCTCGCTAGCGAGCTTCCCCCTCCGCCGTCCGAATGATGTCGCCCACGGAGACGGTGCCGTTGGTGGGATCATAGACGAAATTCAGTCCCAGGCCGGCCTGCCGGTTCGTCAGATACTGGAAAACGCGAACGGGTCCCTGCTCGGGATCGGCGCCGGAGTTAAGCAAAAAGTCCAGCCGGTCGGGCCCGACGCACACCAGAACATAGCCGTGGGACCGATACTTGCCAAACTCCTCGTCGGTCGGCGAAACGATCCCGATCGCATTCAGGTCGGGATTCACCTCGATCGCGCGCAGGTTCGCATATCCAAAGAACACCACGTCGTTGCGCCGCTCCGCAAAGGGATCGGCGAGGATTCCCTGCGCGATATACGCGACCGGCGTGGAGAGCAGCGGCAGTGTGCGAATCGCATAATCGGGGCTTCCCTTCACCGGATAAGCCGGGGGTGAGAACGAAGGCGCCCCGCGCGGAATGTCGGGATATCGCGAGGCGTCCACGCTGTACGCCTCGATCGCCACCGCCATCGTGCGGAGGTCCGCCTTCGCGCGAGAGACCTTGGCCCGCGTCTGGGCCTCCAGAAAATTCGGCACCGCGATCGCAGCCAGAATGGCGATAATCGCCACCACGATCAGCAGCTCGATCAGGGTGAAAGCGCGCCGTGCGGTTGGAGTCGCCAAGGTCGTCTTCCTTGAGGAAAAACGCGCGGGCGGGGACGCCCGCGCCACGCACTAGTTCGTCGTCGTGCGGCCCGCGTCGGCCTCGCGCTTGGAGAGGTCCTCGACGATGCTCTGCGTCAGGTACTTCTCCCTCATGCGGGCGTTCTGCAGAATCTCCGCCACGGTGCCTGAGACGATCACGTGGCCTTCGTCCATCATGTAGCTGCGGTCGGTGATGCCCAGGGTCTCGCGGACGTTGTGGTCGGTGATCAGGATGCCGATGCCTCGCTTTTCAGCCAGGCCGCGGATGATCCCCTGGATATCCTCCACCGTCGGCGGATCGATGCCGGTGAACGGCTCGTCGAGGAAGATGAACGTCGGATTCGTCGTCAGCGCGCGGGCGATTTCCACGCGGCGCTTCTCTCCGCCGGATAGCTTCTCCGCAATGCGATGCTCCACGTACTCGATCCCCAGCTCCTCCAGCAGGCGGTTCACGGTCGGGCGGATCTCCTTCTTGTCATAGCCGCGCGCCTGCAGGATAGCCATCAGGTTCTCGCGCACGGTCATGCGGCGGAACACGCTCGACTCCTGCGGCAGATACGCGATGCCAAGCCGCGCCCGCTTGTGGATCGGCATCCCCGTCATTTCCTTGTCGTCAAAGAACACCTTCCCCTCGTTGGGCGCCGTGAACCCCACCAGCATCTTGAACGTGGTTGTCTTGCCGGCGCCGTTGGGGCCTAGCAGACCCACCACCTCGCCCGCCTTCACCTGAAGGGACACGCGATCAACCACGCGGTTGGTGCCATAGATTTTCACCAGGTGCTCCGCCCTCAGGACGGCATCGCGCTTTACGTCGATCATCGTGTGTCAGACCACTTTCGCGGGAGTTCTCAACCGGCCCGGAACGGTCTCCGCCGAACCACCACCGGCACAAGCGAAAGGGAGGGAATGGGAAACAGGGAATGGACAATGGTGGGGCGCGCGTAACTTCGTTGGCGCCCTTCAGTCGAGTCCGTATGCCCGAGCCCCAACGCCGCCCCCAATCCCCTTTTTTCACTTTTCCACAGGTTCTTCACACACGCCCTAAAACCAGCAGCCACAATGCGGAGTTATCCACAGCCCTTGATTTTACGGGCTTTTAACAGCCGCATTTTGGCCTTGATACGCTACATGTGGTATCGGCACTCTCGCCGATACGCAAGCTGTTGTGTGTCGCGGCTCCGCCCCCGAAAGCACCCGGAGGCTTGAATTTAGCGAACTTACTCGCCGTCCAGTCGTCCCAATGCATCCTCTTTCGCAAAGAATTTGCCTCCATCGGGCTCCATTCCCATCGGTGTAGAGTTTGGGACTGGCGCCGTGAAATTGTCACCGAAAACCCCCTCCCCCCGTTCCCACTGCCCAGCCCTGAGGAGGCTCCCGTTACCATGAAAATCACCCGCCGCTACACCACCGCCGGAAAAACCCCCTACGCCGGGGTTCCCTTCGCCGAGCGCACTTCCCGCATCGTCAACCCCGACGGCTCCATCGTTTTCGAGGCCAAGGATATCCTTGTCCCTGAGTCCTGGACCCAGGTCGCCGTGGACATCCTGGCCCAGAAGTACTTCCGCAAGGCCGGCATCCCCCGCGCCCTCGCCAACGTCCCCGAGGAAGGCATCCCCGAGTGGCTCCAGCGCCGCATCCCCGACGAGAAGGCCCTCAAGGACGTTCCCGCCAAGGAGCGCGAGACCGGCGAGCGCGACGCCCGCGAGGTCTTCAACCGCATGGCCGGATGCTGGACCTACTGGGGCCAGAAGTACGGCTACTTCGATTCCGAGCCGGACGCCCAGGCGTTCTACGACGAGCTCTGCCACATGCTCGCCAACCAGATGGCCGCCCCCAACTCTCCCCAGTGGTTCAACACCGGCCTGCACTGGGCCTATGGAATCTCCGGCCCCGCGCAAGGCCACAGCTTCGTCGATCCGAAGTCCGGCGAAATGCGCATGAGCGAGAATGCCTATGAGCATCCGCAGCCGCACGCGTGCTTCATCCAGTCCGTCTCCGACGACCTCGTCAACGAGGGCGGGATCATGGACCTGTGGACGCGGGAGGCACGCATCTTCAAATACGGCAGCGGCACCGGCTCCAACTTCAGCAAGATCCGCAGCGACGGCGAACGGCTCTCTGGCGGCGGGCGCTCCTCTGGCCTGATGTCGTTCCTCAAGATCGGCGACCGCGCGGCGGGCGCGATCAAGTCCGGCGGCACCACGCGCCGCGCAGCCAAGATGGTCGTGCTGGACGTGGACCATCCGGACATCGAGGAGTTCATCAACTGGAAGGTCGTCGAGGAGCAGAAGGTCGCCGCCCTCGTTGCCGGGTCAAAGCTCTGCAACCGCCACCTCAACGGCATCCTGAAGACCATCACCGACGCCAAGGACAAGCTCAACGGCCACCGCTTCGACGCGAAGGAAAACAAGGACCTGCGCAAGGCCATCAAGGACGCCCGCGCGGTCCTGATTCCCGAAAACTACATCCAGCGCGTGATCCAACTCGCCAAGGAGGGCGTCACCCGGCTTGAGTTCGCCGAGTACGACACCGACTGGACCAGCGACGCCTACCTGACGGTCTCCGGCCAGAACTCCAACAACAGCGCGCGCCTTTCCAACGCGTTCCTGGAGGCCGTGGAGGCCGACGGCGACTGGTCGCTCTATCGCCGCACCGACGGCAAGGTGGCCAAGGTCCTCCGCGCCCGCGACCTGTGGGACAAGATCGCCTTCGCCGCCTGGAGCTGCGCCGACCCGGGCCTCCAGTTCGACACCACGATCAACGAATGGCACACCTGCCCCCAGTCGGGGAGGATCAATGCGAGTAACCCGTGCTCTGAATACATGTTCCTCGACGATACCGCCTGCAACCTCGCATCGCTGAACCTGATGCGCTTCTTCGACTGGCAGTCGCAGAAGTTCGACGTGGAGAGCTACGAGCACGCGCTCCGCCTGTGGACCATCGTGCTGGAGATCTCCGTGACGATGGCGCAGTTTCCGTCCAAGACCATCGCCCAGCTTTCCTACGAATTCCGCACGCTGGGCCTTGGCTACGCCAACCTCGGCACGTTGCTGATGGTGCAGGGCATTCCCTATGACTCGCCCAAGGCACGCGCGATCTGCGGCGCGCTCTCCGCCGTGATGACGGGTGTCTCCTATGCGACCAGCGCGGAGATGGCCGGCGAGCTCGGCCCGTTCCCCGGCTATGCCGCCAACCGCGAGGACATGCTCCGCGTGATGCGCAACCATCGCCGCGCCGCATACAACTCCGAAGCCGCCGACTATGAGGGCCTGACCGTCACACCGATGGGCATCGACCCCGACTATACACCCGACGACCTGCTGGAGGCATCGCGCCGCGCCTGGGACCGCGCCATCGCACTGGGCGAGAAGCACGGCTACCGAAACGCCCAGTCCACAGTAATTGCGCCGACGGGAACCATCGGCCTCGTCATGGATTGCGACACCACCGGCATCGAGCCCGACTTCGCGCTGGTGAAGTTCAAGAAGCTCGCTGGCGGCGGCTATTTCAAGATCATCAACCAGTCGGTCCCCAACGCGCTCCGTCGCTTGGGCTATGGAGAGAAGGAGATCGAGGAGATCATCGCGTCGTGCCGCGGCACGCTCTCGCTCAAGGGCGCGCGCTTCATCAACGAGGAGACGCTGAAGTCCAAGGGCTTCACCCAGGAGATGATCGACCGCGTCAACGCCGCCCTCCCCGCGTCGTTCGAGATCGGCTTCGTCTTCAACCGCTACACCCTCGGCGAGGAAAACTGCAAGAAGCACCTCAAGCTGACCGAAGAGCAGCTCAACGACTGGAACTTCAACCTGCTGGAGGCGCTCGGCTTCACCAGGCAGCAGATCAAGGACGCCAACGACCAGATCTGTGGCCGCATGACGATCGAGGGCGCCCCCCACCTCAAGCCCGAGCATTATCCCGTGTTCGACTGCGCCAACAAGTGCGGCAAGTATGGCCAGCGCTTCCTCTCAACGGAGAGCCACGTCTATATGATGGCCGCGGCCCAGCCGTTCATCTCCGGCGCCATCAGCAAGACCATCAACATGCCCAACGAGGCCACCATCGACGACGTGAAGGCGGCCTATCGCCTCTCCTGGAAGATGATGATCAAGGCCAACGCGCTCTATCGCGACGGGTCCAAGCTCAGCCAGCCACTCAACTCCACCGGCGACGAAGTTGACGGCGAGGAGGAAGAGGTGCCGCTGACCTCCGACACCAGCCCGGCCCAGGTGGCCGAGCGCATCATCTATCGCTACCTCACCAAGCGCCACCGCCTTCCCGATCGCCGCGCCGGCTATACGCAGAAGGCCCTCATCGGCGGGCACAAGGTGTTCCTGCGCACCGGCGAATACGAGGACGGCAACCTTGGCGAAATCTTCATCGACATGCACAAGGAGGGCGCCGCCTTCCGCTCCCTCATGAACGGATTCGCCATCGCCGTCAGCCTCGGACTCCAGCACGGCGTCCCGCTGGAGAAGTTCGTGGAAATCTTCACCTTCACGCGCTTCGAGCCCAACGGCATGGTCCAGGGCAACCCCCACATCAAGATGTCCACCTCCGTCATCGACTACATCTTCCGCGAACTCGCCATCAGCTACCTCGGCCGCACCGACCTCGCCCACGTCCAGCCCGAGGACCTCCGCCACGACACCCTTGGCCGCGCCGGCGCCGAGTATGACGGCGAGGAGGAGGAGACCATCCTCCACGACGCCGCCGACCAACCCTTCGACCCCAAGGAAATCCGCCCCGAGACCCGCCACTTCAGCCCCATGACCGCCAAGAAGTCCGCCGCCTCCGCGGAACCCAAACTCGCCCCCGCCCTCGGCGGCGGAACCACCGCCACCGCCACCAAACCCCGCACCGGCGGCAGCGTCCTCGGCCGCACCGAACTCGCCCGCCAGGCCAAGCTCAAGGGCTACGCCGGCGAACCCTGCGGCCAATGCCACTCCTGGACCCTCGTCAGGAACGGCACCTGCCTCAAGTGCGAGAGCTGCGGCGGGACGACGGGGTGCTCGTGAGGTTGGATGATGTATAGACGCGACGGCGGGGGGGGGATCCTCCGCCGCTGTGGGCGCTGAGGACACAATGAGTTGCTTGATCTGTAATAATGGCTGGGCGGGTCTTGCTCATCTCGAAAGCCTGAAAACACTGCAACGATGGCACTACTCCACGTGCGCGCCGCGATGTGTAACGTAGGTCAGCAGATGAAGAAAGAGTCAGAACGATGGATGGGCGCGACGTGTCACCAACTCTCAAAGCTCGCCCGCATCCGTTCCTTTCGCACCCCCTACCTCCTAAACAACAACCACAAAAAAAACGGCGCCCCCAGAAACGCCGTCACAATGCCCACGGGAATTTCGGCGCCGCCGGGGAGGGCTCGGGCGGCGGTGTCGCAGAGGGCGAGGAAGGCGGCTCCGCCGAGGGCGGCGGCGGGGAGGAGGAGGCGGTGGTCGGCGCCGATGAGCCGGCGCAGGATGTGGGGGACGATGAGGCCGACGAAGCCGATGGGGCCGGCGTAGGCCACGATCACGGCGGCCATGGCGGAGGCGGCTCCGAGGCAGATCAGGCGCGTGGATTCCACCGGCACGCCGAGGTGGTGGGCCGCCTGGTCGCCGACCGCCAGAAGGTTCAAGCGTCGCGACATGCCGAAGAGCACAACCGCCGTGGCCACAACGATCGCCGCGCATCCGCCCGCCACGCGCAGCGAGCCCGTGTCGAGCCCGCCCATGAGCCAGCGCAGCATCAGCATCGTCTGGTAGGGATTGCTGAGGTACTGAATCAGCAGGATCACCGACCCGAAGAGGAAGTTGAGCGTGACCCCCGCGAGGATCAGCGTGGCGGGGGAGGAGAGCGGACCCCGCCTTCGCGCGAGGCCATAGATCACCACAACCGCCAGCATCGCAAACAGCAGCGCCGAAAACGGCATCAGCGACGGCGCCCACAGCATCGGCGCCAGGTGAAACGCCAGCAACGCGCCCACCGTGGCCCCGCCCGCGACGCCGAGCGTGAAGGGCTCCGCCAGATCGTTGCGCAGGATCGCCTGATATACAACCCCCGCGAGCCCAAGCGCCGCACCCGCGACGAGTCCGAACAGCACACGAGGCAGCCGCGTCGTCATGAAAATGTGCCGATCCACATTGGGCGCCGACGCGTCGATACCGATCCCGAACACCGCCGCGAAGTTCAGCCGCGTCGCCCCGATCAGCGGACACACCAGCGCGCAGAGCACCACCGCGACGGCGAGCCCCGCGAGCACTAGCGCCGATCGACCGGCCCGCGGCGCGGCCGCGGACTCGCTGGCGCCGGCGAGCAGGCTCTCCCTCAACCCCGCGCTCACTTCAGCATCCCCACGCGCGGATGCCCCTGGGGGTCGCGCGACACATCAATTGGCACGCCGTAAAGCGAGGTGAGCAAGTCTTCCCGGAGGATCGCCTCCGGCGCGCCATCGGCCACCACGCGACCCTCCTTCATCACGATCAGCCTCCGACAATACAGCGCCGCCAGATTGATATCGTGTGTCACCGCCACCACCGTCAGACCGTGTGCTTGGTTCAGGCGCTCCAGCAGTCCGAACACATCGCGCTGATGCCCGAGGTCCAGCGACGCCGTCGGCTCGTCGAGCAACAGCGCCTCCGGACACTGCGCCAGCGCCCGCGCGACCAGGACGCGTTGCCGTTCGCCTCCGCTCAGCGTCGCCATGCGCCGCTGCGCCATCGCCGCCATTCCCGTCAGTGCCAGGACCCCGCGCGCGATGGCGCGGTCCTCTGCGTCGTCGAATCCCACAAGGGGCGGCTGATGGGCATAGCGCCCCATTAGGACGACCTCCTCCGCGGTAAAGGCACCCGCGCCCTCCTCGCGCTGGGGGACCACGGCCACCTCCCTCGCATAGGCGCGGCGCGGGATCGCGCCGATGGCGGTGCCGCGAAAGCGCACCGCGCCCGCCTCGGGAACGATCCAGCCCGTCAGCACATTCAGCAGCGTCGATTTTCCCGCGCCGTTGGGCCCGATGATGCCGATGAACTCGCCGCGCATCACGGAGAGCGACACGCCGTCCAGCGCGCGCGCCACGCCGTCAAAGGAGTGCGTCACGGCCTCCACCTGAAAGACGGGTTCCGTCACGGCGAGGGCGATTCGGCGGCGTGGATCAGCGCGGCCAGCTTTGCGGCGCTCTCACCGATGCTGGGTCCGGGAATCGTGATGTGGGCGTCGTTAACAAAGGCCACACGCGCCTTGTCCGCGCCGGGGCCCAGCAGCGCCCGCCATGCCGCGCGCAACTGCTCCTCCTCCGCCGGTGTCCACGCCTCGCCCGATTTCGACTCGATGATCACGTCGGGCGGATTGCGGATCAGGAACTCGCGAGAGACCAGCGGATACGCCACCTTCGCCTCTGCCAACACGTTTCGCGCGCCCGCCACCGTCAGCAACTCGTCCAGGAACGTCCCCGTCCCCACGGCGTAGATATCGCGCAGCTCACCCGGCGGATGCCCCACCACATACAGCACGCGGACGGGCGCGCGGCCCGCGTTGAGCGCGCGGACCTCGCCGAGCTGGCGGTCGATCTTCGCCACGAGGCGACGCCCGCGAGCGGGCACGCCAAGGCGTTCGCCCATCAGCAGCGTCCCCGCGCGTATATCCGCCACCGTCTCATTGGGCACCGCCAGCGTCTCCACCCCGGCGCGGGCAAGCTGCGCCTCCAGCGGACGATTCGTCGGCGCGTGCAGCGCCAGCGTCGGGCGCAGCGCCAGCATCCGCTCCAGATTGGCGTCGAAAAGGCCGCCCACCTTTGGCTTCAGCTTCGCCGCCTCGGGAAACTCGCAGAAATCCGTCACCCCGACCACTTGATCGGCGAGACCCAACGCAAAGAGTGTTTCGGTGATATTGGGCGCCAGCGACAACAGGCGCGTCGTTTCCGTCGTTGGCGAGTCCGCCGCCGACCCGCGGCCCTCCGCCGCAAGGAGCAGCGCAACGACCAGCAACGCCAGTCGGCGCCAACTCCCCCCGGGCGTCGGCATGTGGCTACTTCCAGTGCTTGAAATAGGGGAGCTTCCCCGCCGTCGCGCTGATCGCATCGCGCGCCGCCAGCAACTCCGCCGTCGAATCCCACGTCCCCTTCAGAAACGCCTGACGTGTCCCCTCGTTGATCGTGAACGGCACCGAGACCTCGCCCGCCGAAATGCGCAGGCTCTCCAAGTCCACGGTAAACTCCGCCTCGGGATGGGTCTCCGCCGCGTCCATCAACTGCTGGATCGCGCCCTCCTCCACCACGGCACACGGCACGCCCAGCGTCACGCAATTGCCGTAGAATATCTCCGCAAAGCTCTCCGCCACGATGGCCTTGATGCCCCGGCCCCACCGCATGATCGACTGAGGAGCGTGCTCGCGCGACGAACCGCACCCGAAATTCTTGTTCGCCAGCAGGATCCCCGCATCCGCAAACCGCGGCTCGTCAAAGGCGTGAACCCGCCCCTTCTCCGCCAACTGCTTCCGGTCATCCTCAAACGCATGCTCCCCCAGCCCGTCAAACACCACGCACTTCAGGAACCGCGCCGGAATGATCCGGTCCGTATCGATATCGTTCCCCCTCACGGGGATCGCCCTCGCCGCTATCCGCACTCTCTTCAGCTCGTCCATTTGCTCACCTCGTCGGAATCAAGGC